>JAXHVA010000086.1:0-17743 GCA_034189035.1 Thermodesulfobacteriota bacterium | reverse complement strand
GGTTGTCCAAACTCACGGGCGTTCAGGTCGCCACAATCCTCATCTTCACATTATCATGACCAGTGGAGGGATCAACGAAGAGACGGGGAAGTGGTTGGAGTTGGGGTATTTTCCGTATGAGATCATCCACAAGAAGTGGTCACCGTAGATGTGATGACCTTCATAGGCAGGATGGTACAGCACATCCTTCCCAAGGGATTTCATCAGATCCGCTACTATGGTTTACAATCAACCAAGACATACAAGAAATGGGTTCAGGTGATCAAGGAGGGATTGCGCAGAGCAGGTCGGATCATCAAGGGTACATATGAAGAGGTATCATCCAAGAGGTACCGTGAAAGGTTCCATGAGATGAGTGGCAGGGATCCGTTCGTTTGCAGATACAATGGTCAGGAGATGGATCTCTGGAGAATATGGCATCCGAAGTATGGAACGATTTACGATGAGTGGGAGAAACTCAAAGCGGGCAAGTATGAGGAAGCAGTTGCAAGTAAAGAAGGAGTTAAAGGAGGGGGAGGATATTCCCTTTGGTCCTCAGCCGGAGGAGTACAACTACCGCTGTTGCCGGTGCGGATGTGAGGAGTGGGTCAACGAAGCCATCATTGATTTCGAGCTTGGCTTTGCCGAATACGAGGGAAGAGAAGTGAAAATGTCCATTCTTGGTTGCCCGGGCTGTAATCGGGAGACCATGGAGTCCACCGGGATCAAAAGCCCGCCCGAAGGGCGCTAAGTTCACACCTCTTTCTTCAAAATGTTTCCATTGTTCATCTATATTGTCTGTCTTCAAAGCAATATGGTAGAATCCTTTTCCTGTGGACTCGATAAACTTGCCGATCACCCCGTCTGGTTTCGTTGGAGCCATAAGTTCAAAATCAACATCCCCAATCCGACACATAGCACACTTCATGCCGTACGGCTCAAAGTCTACTGTCTGACCTAATTTAGCCCCAAGAACCTCTGTGAAGAGTTCTATCGCCTTATCAAGATCCTTAACTGCCACACCAACCTCTATGATCTTTTCTATTCCCATTGTTTTCTCCTCCTTATCATTATGAATATGTTTAATCCGAAAGAGATGGGACATTCTATCAGAACATTGACATACCTCTGTTCACGCTAAAGTGTTGGCCATTAATATAGTCAGCTTCATCTGAGCATAGATACAGCATACTGGATATCTCTTCAGTTTGTGCTAGTCTCCTTTTTGGAACTCCCTGTATCATCTTGTCGATAATCTTTTCTAATCCTTGAGTTGCGGGTATATCAACTGTTCCAGGTGCGACACAGTTGATATTAATCCCTAACGGGCCAACTTACCAGCAATCGTCCTTGAAAAGCCGGCAATAGCTGCCTTGTTTCCTGATTAGACCGATTCGGTGTACTTATCTTAGATGCATCAGAGGTGATGCTAACGATCCTGCCCCTTTTTTGGTTAATCATACGAGGGATTACAGAATGACAGCTATTGAGAACCCCAACCCAGTCTACAGCGATTTCCTTTTCCCACTCCTCATGATCCATCTCGTGAAAGTAATTAAAGGAGATTACAATATAGGTCGGATTGTTTACCAAGATATCTACCTTTCCAAGCTCATTGATGACATTCTTGACCATATCCTTCACTTCTTCTCTCTTAGATACATCAGTTTGAATGACTAGGGCCTTGCCTCCTTCATTTTTTATCTCTTGAGCAACCTTCTCCCCAGCATCTTTTCTCATCTCAGCAATAACGGATATGGCTCCTTCTTTTCCAAAACAATGAGCTAATTGCTCGACCAATTCCAGAGCCTGCCCCTGTGACAATGGCCACCTTTTCAGTGAACCTCATTTTTACCCCCTTTAATAAAGATGCACTCGTAAAAAGTCGATAAATCCAACTTTCATCGCAATATATTGTTTAGTTATAATTAATTAACCGCAATATGGCGTATTTAAAAATGAGAATGCTGATTTTTTACGAATCCATCAATAAAGAGTTGGATTGGCTTTATCACTTTTTTCTATTTCCTCTTTCTTCTTCCGTCTATTGTCTCAAATAGAGCCTGAAGCCTTGTTTCTATCTGAGAATCAGAGAGCATATCCGGGTCAATCATATCGCCCTCAATAACCACCCCAGGGACACCGTACCTTTTATCAAGAGTGTCTATTACATCCAAGTAGGATAGGTTCCACATTCTGCAAGACTTGGAGGAAAACATAACCAATCCCTCGATCGAATACTCTTCTACCAAACCGCTAATAAACTCAATAGAGTGTTTTGGGGCCATATTACCCGCTAAGCCTGCTTGCTCACCATACATATAATCCACAACTGAATCAACCGGATGTTCAGGGTCTAAGAGTTCAGGATGAGGGAACATCTCCCAGGGGTATCTACCAACAATACAAAGAGCGCCATTCGGAGTAAATTTGCGCATAAATTTACCTAAAAACGCCCAGGGTATCCAACCATCCCAGTATATGCGATACTTTTCTCCTTTTGGGGCTATTGCAGGAATACCTTTTTCCTTCCTGCCTTGGAGTTCTTTTAGGAGCTTTTCATAAAAGGGAATACCTGCAGGGTCTCCCATCATGTAAATGACAGGTGCCATGCTTACGGAATAATCCCATAGAGTCCAGGTAGATGGCTTTGTCTTGAAGAACTCCCAACATTTATTTCTTATAGTAGCTGTCTTTTTGAGTATACTCAATATCTCGCTCATTCTATCGAAATCGAAGGGTTTTCCACATACCTCTTCGAGAGTAGGGATAACTATCTCTTTGAATTGCCTGTAAACGAATTCTCTTATCATAGGCCGGTCTTCTTTTCTGAAGACAAACGGGAGCTCGATAGGGACAATACGAATCCCCATCCTTCTATAGAGCCCTTCTGCATAATGAGACTGTTCAGTACAGTAACGTCCGGCAACCATTAAATCAGGCAATGGTAGTATCGCCTCTGGCATTACAGGTATCCCCTTTCTTACAGACTTCAGCCATCCCCATATGGAGTCGATGATAGGAACATGTCTCAGGGAGATCGCCTGTCATCTCTGCTACCTTTAACACCTCATTTGCCGCCCCGATACCTCCACAATACGATGCATAACCTGCCATAAAATGGCATTTCATTCCCATTGCATAGGGAAACATGAAAGAGGGGCCTGATGCCCAGCCAACCTTTTCTCCTCTTTCTTTTGCAGTTCTTAACTCAGCCCAATGTCTGGTCACCATCGGTCTAATATCATTTGTTGCTTCAAGTCGATTTATCTTATATTCTATGTTCATTACACACCTCCAATGGTCTCTGCAAGTGACTGCAACCTGGTCTTTATACCTTCCAAAGATATGACCTCATGTTCCATGTCTATCATTATTTCAGGTATACCCTCTTCCACCATCTTGCTTTTGAAATCAGGATAGTAACAGGTATGAGGAGGGCAGTATTTTACACGTATGCTGATAACACCTTTGGCATTATTGTTTTTCAGCTTCTTTATTACCTCGTCACCCCAATGGATATCCCAGACTCCTTTGGTAGGGCAGAGTGGAGTCTTGGTAAGATAGCGATCGGCAAGGGCCTCTATCGGGTTACCATTAAGCTTGACTCTATTTGCAAAGTACCTGGAACCCACATAGAGATCATCGTCAGGGATAATCATACCCAGATCCTCTATCATATCGAGAATATCGAATTGTAAAGTCTGGCAGAGGCAGCCAACTGGAATAACCTTGATCCTCTCTTTTTTTGTCTCAGCGGTCTTCTCTTCCATTTCCTTGAGGAGTTCTTTCAATAATTCATTGTGGTCTTCTTTGGGCATCAACATGCTCGACCATACGATCTGCGTCACCTCTTTTGCCTTCAATATCTCTGGTTTGTCTCTCCTTATTTCATAGACCTTTTGAAGAAGAGTGCTGTTCTTATTGTATATTTCTATACTCTTTTGAAGGTCATCATCGTTTATTTTCTTCCCACTGAAGTCTTCCAAAGATACCTTGAAGGAATTCAGACCCTTTAAAAGGTATGATTTTGTCGGGTCTCCTTGATAGATTGGGGGAAAATATAGGAGTTCCATATAAGCCGGTTTGACATTTCTCTCTATGATAAGAGGGAATTCGCCTACCTGCAGACATTGCCTTACATGAAAGACCATCCCATCCATAAAGGCAAGTTTCCCCCTCACTGCATCATCAACAAAGCTTCTTGTAATACCACAGTCATATGGCGGGACATGGGCATGGCCCCATGTTACAGACTCATTACTTCTCCAAATAACTACAGGGATCATATCCGCGGCATGTATTATCTCTTCCGGGATGTGCATAGGGAAGCATCCAATGATCTTTTTCCCCTTACACTCCTTAAGCTCGGCCACATAAGTATAAGGATCCGATGTAACATCTTTGATCTTACTCAACACTTTCTCCATTATTGCACTCCTTTCCTCTACTTTTTTGTTACTATAATGATCGCCTTGAAATTTGCGGGTTATTTTTAAAGAACGGATTCTCCTTTTGTAAATGTGTAGCCGATTGATGATTTGGGTAACCTTTGTCAGAAATTATTGAGTTATCATTCCTTTTCATTGAATAGAGCGAGCCAAAACCTCAATAAACGTATCCCCATCCGAATACCTCCTTTAAAACCCCTTGCATTTCACCTAAAGTAGCATCTGCCCCGGCTGCTTCAATAAGGGCTGGCATGAGATCACCGCCATCCGGCCACTTTTCATTCATCCTCTTTGCTCTATCCCTCAAGTGATCTAAAGCCTTCTCTGTCTTTACATTGTCCCTTTTTGCCCTGAACTGTCTTACCCTTTCTATGGCCGTCTTCTCTATCTTCGGATCTATTTTGAATACCGGCACCTTCTGTTGTTCGCCGGATTGGTATTTGTTAACTCCTACAACTACTCTTTCTTTATTATTCATTGTTTCACGCCACCTGTAGGCAGAGTCTGCCAGTTCCTCTTTAAACCAGCCTGTCTCCCATGCCTTTATATAACCCATCTCGTCTATCTTTTCTATGAGTTTCTTTGCTTCATCCTCAATTTTTTGGGTAAGCCATTCTAGATAATAGGATCCTGCGAGTGGATCTGAGACATTTGGGATATGGGTCTCATGGAGGACAATCTGTTGGGTTCTCAAAGCCAGGGTTGCAGCTTCTTCTGTTGGCAGCCCAAGGGCCTCGTCATAGGCGGATGTGTGGAGGGCGTTGGTACCAGCCAGCACTGCCCCCAGTGTATGGAAGGCTACTCTCACAACATTCGTAAGCGGCTGCTGGGCCATAAGGGAGCATCCGGATGTATGGATGTGCATTCGCACTTGCATGGATTTTGGATTTTTGCACCCAAATCTTTCCTTATTCGTCTTTGCCCATAACTTTCTTATAGCCCTGATTTTTGCTATTTCCTCTAGAAAATCATTACCCTGTGCAAACTGGAAGCCAAACCTCGGCAAAAACTCATCAGGATGGAGACCTGCCTTAATGCATTCTTCTGTAATGGCTATCCCGGTTGCTATACTGAATGCAGCTTCCTGGATTGCGTTTCCACCGGCCTCTTCTATAAAATAGCCGCATATATTGGTCGTGTTCCACCTCGGCATATTCCTGCTGCAGAACTTTATAAACTCTACCATCAACTTAAATGCACTCTTCGGCGGAAACATTGCATAATCGACAAAGGGAGCCTTATAAAGCCAGTTCATACTGTTGCCGCCGAGTTTTTCTTTTGAAAATCTCCTGCTTTGTGCATAAACGATGAACATGGCAAGCCCAACCATAGTAGCACTTCCTATATTTTGAACGATCTGTGTCTTATCTAAGGGAAGGTCATGAAAGAGCCGATCAAGGTCTTCAATTGTACTGATGTTCACTCCACCCCTGCCTACTAATCCCTTTGCTTCGGGGGAGTCCGGATCAAGACCAGCTTTTGAAACAAGATCATGGGGCAGGTTATACGATTGGGAACCGAAATATCCTTTCATACCAGCATCCTTTAGCATCTCCATCCTCTCCCGGGTCTGTTCTGGAAGACCGTAGCCGAGACTCATCTGATTTACCCATGGTTGAAACTGGTATTGGAGAGGATAGATTCCTCTAGTATATGGGTATTCTCCTGGGACACCGATCTCAGTGCAATCTATATGCTCAATATCAGAAGCTATATAATAAGGTTTTACAGGAATTCCGGATGCTGTGGTCGCTTTCACTTCCTTATCTTTATAGAATTTGGAATACTTCTCCTGCCATCTCTTGTGTAATTCTCTTTCTTTATCTAATGTATTTTTCGTAAACATCCAACCCCTCCAATTTGGTTAAAATTACATCTTTTAACAGTTTAGTTTTTTTTTAAAGAGTTGCTTTAACTGCAGTTAAATTTTAATCAGTGCAACTGTTTAAGTATCAAAGTGTGTTAAGAAGAGCAGAGGGAAAGCCTTATTTTCTTGTATTTTAATCGTTTCAAAGCGTATCGGTTGACTTTTATCAATATGGCCGAGATAGTTGTTTCTCTCCTTGATTTCTTCGAATTCTGTCCAGCCCATAAACTTCCATGTACCACCACATATAACGGCTTTCACACCGTTCCCCCCCCCCCCCAATAAGCTCCTCCTCTATCTCGAAATAAAGAGTCCCCTGGTGACTTGAAATACTAGGTGAGCTCTGCTAAGATTTCTTTATTTCTTATCATACGCCCAATTCCCTCTTTTGGTACTTGTACATACTTGCATGTCAATTGCTTTCATGGGTTACCTCATTTGTATGCCCACCACTTACACTCAGTGTTTGACCTGTAATATGATCAGCGCGTTTAGAGGGAAGAAAAAAAACTGCATTTGCGATATCCATCCTCTGGTGTGCCGCGTTTTCTCAAGGGATAGGCCTTATTTGCCCTCTCCTGAGCCTCTGGTGTAAATATCTGAGTCTCCTCCTTACCTCTCTAGAGACTCTTATCACTGCATTCATCGAGCTTTCCAGGAGTAAGTCTAGGACATATAAAATTGAGCCGTATCCGATAACGCCCGTTTTCTCTTGCTATTGCCTTTATAAGTGCAATAATTCCACCTTTACACCCTACATATACAGCTTCTCTATACTCTCCCATCCTTCCTGCATCGGAGCCAATACTGACGATACTTCCCTGTTTTCTTTCTATCATATGATCAATCACTGCCCTGATACCGTTAATAAAACCCCAAAAGTTGATCGCTACCTCTTGTTCCCTCTCGCTCCTTGGCTTATCTACAAAAAGTCGATCCATGGCCCAACCTGTATTGTTAACCAAGATGTCGATTGAACCAAATTCGCTAAGGCCTCTTTGCACTGTATCTTGCGCATTCTCCCAGTTGGTAAGATCCGTTTTTGCTGCTATACTTTTTACCCCAAGGTTTCTTATGTCCGTTGCTGTCTTCTCTGCCTGTTTGTCATCCAATCCTCTGCAAGAACATTGGCCTTCTCTTCAGCAAATAAAAGCGAGATGGCCCTTCCTATATTTGAAGCTCCTCCTATAGCAATTATGTTCTTTCCAGTTAACCCTAAATACATCTTACCCCCTCCTTTCCTCTCGATAACTGACTTGAAGGTTCAGCCAGGTTTTAATGGCTGTTTTCAACTTTTCGTGGGCATAATACCCCATGCTCTTTCCACATGCCTATGTCAGCAAAGACCTTGCTACAAAAACCCTCTGGATCTGGTTGGTTCCCTCAAATATCTGAAAACACTTTGCATCTCTCATCATCCTCTCCACTGGGTAATCATTGGTATACCCATACCCTCCGAGAATCTGAACAGCGTCTGTGGTAACCTTCATAGCCATGTCACTGCTGAAATATTTTGCCATAGAGGCAAGCATGATACTTTCTCTATCACGATTTAATGCAACATGAGCCGCTCTATATAGCAGATATCTCGATGCCTCAATCTGTGTTGCCATATCCGCCAGCATAAACTGGATCCCCTGAAATTCACAGATTGGTTTTCCAAACTGTAACCTTTGCTTTGCGTAACTCACTGCATAATCGAGGGCACACTGAGCCAGGCCTACACCCATAGCAGCCACTATTGGGCGGCTCTCATCGAGAGTGTACATAACATCCTTAAATCCATCACCCTCTTTACCCAGAAGGTTTTCCCTGGGAATCTGGCAGTCCTCAAAGATCACCTCGCATGAGGCAATACCCCTTATTCCCATCATCTCTTCCTTCTTAGAGATAATCCGGCCGGGAGTTCCCTTTTCCACTACAAATGTGCTGATTCCCTTTGTCCCTTTGCTCATGTCAGTCTTTGCATAGACCGTGGTTACATCAGCCTGGTCTCCAATAGAATGGAAACGTTTTGTGCCATTTAATAGTTAAACAGCAAGTCAAAAGATCCCCTCCTGATCCGCCGTACTCTTCAGGGAAGAATACGGCTTGAACACCAATCTCACTGAGTGCCTTGTATATATCGCCAGGGAACAGATCGTACTTATCGATTTGAGACGCCCTTGGTGCTAGCTTATTTTCCAAAAAAACCCTCAATGATTTTCGAAACATCTCTTGTTCTTCAGTAAGTTGAAAAGGCATATATCTTCTCCTCCTTTGTTATTTTACCTGATATCGCCATTTATTCTATACCCATCTCCTCTTCTCTTTCCTTGCCGCAAGTACCTCAAAGAATGCCTCAAGCCTGGTATCGATCTGGGCCTCGGAGAACATCTTGGCATCGGCCATGTCTGCTTCAAGTGTTACTCCAGGTATGCCGTACTTTCTCTCCATCTTTTCCATTATTGTCAGTTGACGCTTCCAGATCCTGCAGTTTTTCGCAGTAAAGAAGATTAACCCATCGATGTGGTATTCTGGTACGATCTCACTGACCAGTGATAACCCCGGTTTTGCCATATTATTTCCAAGCATACCTCCAGAGTAAATGGCCTTCACATAGGTTGTGACAGGCGCCAGACTGACCCCATAATCCAATAATGTCCAGGGGGACGGAACCTTCTCCAGACACTCGTTACGAATGGTTGCGGTTTTTTTGAGTAAAGTGAGTATCTCGCTCATTCTGTCATAGTTAAAGGGTTTACCATATACCTTTTCCATTTTGGGAATAAGGATCTCTTTGAACTGCTGTTCAAGGTACCTCTCCAAAAAAGGATAATCAGATTCCTGGTAAGATGTTATCAGGTCTACACCAACAACATCGATTACGAATTTGCGATACAGGGCTTCAGCATAGTGAGACATCTCAGGACAGACACGACCTGCGATCATCAGATCAGGTATCGGCAGGATCACATCCTATCTCACTTCATATCCTCCCTTTACAGCCTCTGCCATTCTCATATGGAGCCTATGATAAGAACAGGTGTCTGAAAGTTCACCGGTCTTCTCAGCGATTTCAAGGATCTGCTCCCTGGCCTTTCTTCCGGCACAATATGCAGAATATCCTGCCATAAAGTGACATTTCATATCCATGGCATATGCAAATATAAAAGGGACACTGGAACACAATGCGACCTCCCCCCCTTTCTTTGCTGTCCTCAATCCCTTCCAGTGTTCATCAACCATCGGGCCGATCAACCGTATTGTCTTCAATCTGTCTATATTAAATTCTTGTGCCGTTTAAATATCTCCTCTGATAACCTCAATAAAAGCCATAAGCCTGGTTCTTATCTGCTCTATACTTACGACCTCATGTTCTAGCTCTAGCATGATCTCTGGGATACCTTCTTCGATGAATCTCCTTCGTATATCTGGGTAATAGCATAAGTGGGGAGGACAGTACTTGATGAATAAATTGATTATTCCCTGAGCAGTATTCTCTTTGACTTTATCAACCAGATAGCCTCTCCAGAGGGTTTTCCAATCTCGCATTGTCGGATCTGGGTGTAATTTCTCCATGTATCGGTCGGCAAGTGCTTCTAAAGGGTCACCGTTTGAATGAATTTAATTGGCAAAGTACTTGGAACCGATAAATATGTCGTCATTGACGATTACCATCCCTGCCTCTTCGATTAAATCAAGGACAGTTGTATGGGGGGGGGCTGACAGAGAGCTCCCGCTATGACTACATGCATTTTGTCATCCGTAGTCGATTTCCTCTTTTACAGCTCCAATAAGAGGCTTTCCAGGAGTCTGTTATGTTCTTCTTTTCCCATTAACCATTAACATGCTGAAGTGTACGATAGCAAGCACCTCCCTCGCCTTGATCGTCCCTGGTTTCTTCTTTCTCAGTTCGTATCCCCCCTTTTAATAGAGAACGATTCTTGTTGTATATTGCAATGCTATTCTCAAGGGATTCATTGGTGATCAGCTGTCCTCTCCATTTTTCTAAGTTTCCCTTCATCCTTTTCATCTCGTGTATAAAAAATTCCCGAAAAGCGCTGCCAGGATACAAGGTTGGCAGATACAGATAGAGGAAATTACATGGTGGGGCATTCAACTCTATGGTGGAAGGTATCTCTTGAGCCTGAAGGCACGATCTGTAGAATATCATACCGTCGATAAAAGCCAGTTTGTCCCTCAGGGCATCATCAATGAAACTCCTAGTCAGACCACAATTGAAGTTATGTACATAGGAATGTCCCAGGGTAACTGTCTCGTTGCCCCTCCACATCATTACAGGCAGCATACCCGAAGCATGGATGATTTCTTCTGGAATACGCATGGTGAAAGTGCCAATGATTTTTTTGCCTGTTTGCTCCTTGAACTTTGTTAAACTAGTATACGGAGGTTGACACCTCTATAAACTTCTTAAGACTTCCTCCATAATGAATAATCCTCCTTAAGTTGAATTCGTAATAGTATGATTATTTTCTTAGTTTCCTCCCAGCAATCTCTTCAGCAAGATCAATACAAGAAGATAATTTTTTCAACTCAATATCTGTAATTATCCTCATCTCTTCAAACATCACTACCAGATCTTCAGTGGGGCAATCTAATGATCCATTCGGCATGTCCGGTGCTGCCCAAATGCCCCCTATAGCGGCATTGAATATTCGTATTCCTTCTTCTAAGGCGACAAATACATTTGTCATTCCTATGCCTCTGATATCATGGAAATTGACTCCAAAGGTTATATGAGGAAGTTCTCTTCTTAAATGCCTAATCCTCTTTCTTACCTCTTTGGGATTTACTACGCCATGCGTATTGTCAAACAAACTTCATAACATCCGAGCTTATTGAGCCTTAAGGCTACCTCCTGTATTACTGCAATCGGTATCTCATTTTCGTATAGACAACCAAAGGCCGTTGAAATCTTCGAGCGGATTCTAAAGTTATTCTCTTTACATATCTTACTGATAAGCTGTATTTCCTTCATGGTATCGACTATGGATGTTTTTAAGCTTTTTACATTATGGGTTTCGCTGCTTGAGACCCAAACAGCGATTTCCTTAACTCCCGAAGCGAGGGCCTGCCGACATCCAATCTCATTTGGGACAGCCTTAAGATATGTTGTATCATTAATACAGATTAAGCTGGTCATGACCTGCTCGGAATCAAAAAACTGAGGGAAAAACCTCGGATGGGCAAAGCTTGTGGCAATGATTTTCTTTATCCCATATTGAGAAATCCTTTTGATGAGTTCAACCTTTTTATCAGCCGCTACGTACTTTGATTCGCATTGGAGTCCCTTCCAGGGGGCCACCTCAAAGATTTGAACTTTTCTCTTCATAACCAATCCATTTGTAAACCAATAGTGATTGTCTCGCGTCCATCCAGAAATGGGCAATATTATGCAAGGAGCAAATAGGGCGAAGGGATTAAGATCTGAGAACAACAAAGATATTGGGAAAAAGGGCCTGTCGAGATAGGGACTATTTAGCATACAAGGCTTAGCAATTTTAATGCCATACGTATTAAAAACCTCTTGTTAACCATCGATATATAGCTTAGTATGTTGATATTCGATGCATTGAATAAAATACAAAAGTGCTACTTTTTTGAGCAATAGATTATTTACAAGGGAGCATAGTGTATAAAAAGCATACAATATCTTTCCGCAGATCAAATGAATAGATCGATAGGGCTGCTAATCGGTTCGTTTTTATGGCAAAAGTGTCGTTGTGGATACGTAAGGAGCTTTAGATATTGTATAGGATGTATACAATGTAAGCTGCAAAATGATCTCACAACTGCATGCTAACCCAATCCTTCCGCGTTGTACTTCCTCAATTTATAATAGAAAGCCCTCCTGCTCATTCCTAAGAGCCTGATGGCTTCCGACTCTTTTTCATCGCCTATTAGTGCATCGAATTCACAGGGCAATGGCTCTTTCAGTAGCAGCTCGTCTGTCAAATACTCAGTTACGAGTTGCTCATAATTCACTCCTTTGGGTTTGTTCTCTTCCCGTCTTACAATCGCAAGAATGGTTATGACTTCGTAAATCTCTTTGTTAGAAGGGAGAGGTAATGAAGTGAACCTTACCTCTGCTTTCAGGGCCTCGATATTTGAGTGTTTGTCTATAATCGGTTTACCGTCTTTGAATATACTTAGTGCCTTTGCATCTGGTTCAATCAAGGAGAGCTTCTTTCCGATCTATTTCTCATGTGAAATCCCCAGAATCCTGTCATAAACAGGGTTAACATAGACTACTATAGTGTCTTGAGATGCGATATACCGCTATAAAGATGATCTAGGATATGAATTATCAACTCATTTATCTTAAGCTTCTTGAGGAATTCTCTTTGGATGAACTGATCTGTATCAACCATTTCTATCAATCCCTTAAGGGTATCCGCCCGGGAAAGAATTCTTATAAATGGTGATAAAAGTACCTTTCGCCATAGACACCAATTATTCTTTTCTCAGGACGAATACAGTGGAAGGATAGTAGTCCATGTTTTGGAAGAAGCGATTCAGGATCTTTGCAGCAGCCTTTGAAGGGGAGGGTCTATGCGTATTTATTATATATGTTAGGATTTACTTTATATATCAAAGGATTGTATGTCAAGAAAAAAACGACAGGGCTATGTAGAGTGCGGGCTTACTTAGGGTACTGAAATACTATCCCTTAAATGTTAATAACCACTCCTATTTCTGAAAAGATCATCTTTATATATTCCAGCCTTTCATTACTGATATTGCCTGCAAAGGCAAATGGATACTCTTCTTCTATTACTTTCCATGAAACATGTCTTGTTGTATCGAGGGTTGTGTGGAATCTTCTTTTTTTACATTCTCGCAATACATCCTGTGTAAATCTCCACTGGAATAAAGACTCTCCAACTGATAATATTATGTTGCCACCTGAATTTTGTTAAAAAAGTGAGTCTTGCTCCACCTCTTTTACTACTTCTGCCATATTCATATACCTGCCCATGATTTCCAGCGCTTTATGGGACATGCACCAACACATTCAATACATTTCGTACATTTTTCTATACCTATTCTTCTTTTTTAGACATCTTCCCCGTAGCTTGCGTTAATATCGCCGCTACTTTATTGTGGCCGGCCTCCTTATAAAAGATCCCTTACTCAAGGTTGGTCAGATTCATCTTTAAAATGATGTAACTAAAAAGGCACAAGGCAAGTCGTCTGAGCAATTCGAACCGACGAAGAGGCAAAAGAAGTATCTGATTATTTGCCCGTCTCTTTTATGATTTCCATCAAGAGACTCTTTTTGGTGCGAGATGGTGGACAAGAGACCTTATATTACCAGCAGGGGGGCGCTACTGGATGCCAAGTAGTAAAAGAATAAGACTCCCTCCCTTAAAGGAGAAATAGAGAAACTCATCTGATTTTCTTATTTTAGGGCTGAGGGTCTGATGTAATAGCTGTTTCCCACAGTGGCACCAAGAAACGGCGGGGCCATCTTGACGCCCTTATATTCCTCAGTGAGTAGGGTACTGTCGTAAACGCGGACAACATTCAGATCCTTATCGCTCTCATACTCGACTGCACATAAGATGGGCAGGTTATATTGAATCGGTTCACCTAACAGATTTTTCTTGAAAACACGCCATGGCCCTGTAATGAAAACAGTCAATACCTTGCCAACCTCCATACCCTTCTTTACTCGTTTGTTTTCTTCTTTCTGAAGGAATTCAACAGCGATTTTAGACAGCTTTTTGGCATCATCAGGCGCATTGTCTGCATGGCTGGGCATGGTAACCTTATCGATCTTAGCATTCAGTGCTTTCATGTCTTCTTCGATCCAGGAATCCAATTCGGAATTGAATTCTTTGACTCGCGGATTGTCCTGATCAAATTGAGCCGCTAACTTGCCCCATGCCTTGATCCTCTTATACTGCTTTGGGCGAGCAAAGTCACTGATACCCTTGGATGTCTGATCTCTCATATCCGATGCCCTCCTGATGAGGTCATCAGCCATGACTGTCTGTGTCTTTGTAATATTCTCGATGCCCTCTGACAGCGCTGTGTAAGGGAAACTGGCCCGGCCTTGACCGGAATAGCCCATTGCCTCAGCCTTCTGATCAATATCTTCTCGCATAGAACCATACTTCTTAGCAAAAGCCTTCATTCTATCATTAATTTTTCCCAGGTCGCTTTTTTCGAAGTTCTTGATCTGAGAGAGGAGTTCCTTAACTGGTTGGAGGTCATTATAATGCATTACATGTCCCGTTGCCTTTGCGAAAAGAGGTTCGACTCGCTTATACTCAACTAAGAGGGCCTTGACATCGGAATTGATATCTTTAGATGAAGCAGGAGCAGTCAGGGCCTCCTTGTAACGCTGATTAGCCTCTGCCGCCTTTTGCTCAGCCGCAGCCAGGTCTGCCTGTGCCTTGTCAAAATCAGGATGTGAGTTACCCCCTTTTTTAGCCGCTAGGGCCTTTGCCTCATCAAACTTAATCCGTGCATGAGCAAGTGATTTATCAATGTTTTCGAGGAGTTGTTCTTTGTTGAATTTTGATTTTGGGTCATTCAATCTTTTGATATATCCATCGACTCTGCCAATCTGCGAGGTGGCCTGTCTGAGTGGCCTCCTGGCTTCATGAGGCAGCTTTACATGAGCTGTGGCTTTAGTCGCCTGTGCCGACAGGGCTGTTTCTACGGTACCTATTTCAGCGTCTTCTGTAGCAGACGGAGGGACTCTCTTTTCATGCATGGGTTTGGTTTCCGGCTTGTGTGGGAGCGTTTTCTGGATGTCCATTTTAGCAGCGGTCAGGGTGCCACCCCCGAGGTCTTTTCCTGTTCGCCTTTCAAGGTCTTTGACGAGTTTCTTATATTTGTTTTCGGTCGTTTTGAGGCCCGGGTTGTTTGGATCGGCAACCTTCAATTGTATTAATCGCTTTCTAATTGAGTCAAGGGCAGAAATGGCCTTGTCAATCTTTCCGGCGAACATATCCCTTTGAGCCTGGCGAAGTTCTTGCCTAACCTCCTTCAACAGTGTTTTGGCATCGACGGCATGAGTCGTCTGGCCCATCAAGAAGATTAAGATAGCGACGGTCACTGTCACGAAAGTGAACAAAACCCAATATTGTTTTTCCCGATTCATTAAAGCCTCCTTGTTTTGTAAATTTAGTCTTATATATTATTTATACATTTTAACCTTTAGCAGCCATGGATTTATCTTCCCAATAATACCGCTGTAAGCTCCTTATGAATAAATCATCTAAGCGGTCCTGGTCCGTAAAGAGAAAGATATCATCTTCAGGACAATTTCTTAATGTTTTTGAGTAATTCATAAAGGTTTCTATCTTAAAAAATATGTCTGGATCAATATTCCATTCCCTATATCTCCGCCATGACCTCGAGCGAGCATTACATCGAGAATATGCAGGCGATTTTGACTGTATGAATGATAGCCTCTGGTCAGTGTTTTTATTTGATTGTAACGCTTTGCCATAAAAAATTCTCCAAGTATAGAGGATGCTCATTATGATGTTCTCGATTCTTGGATTTGCGCCCTCATATACGTCCTCTATCTCTATCCAATTAGATAATTGAAGCTCAACAAGTGCTTAATACAGGATCTATTTCGCGGCACTCTTTTAGAAACCAAGTCAGGAATAGTACTAATAGATCATTTCACAATTCATTCATATGTACACTCTATATTATTTAATAATGTGTATGTCAAGATGTAAGTTTATTCAGCGGACGACCAAGCTCAATGATTGACATCTCAACAATACTTGCTAACAATATGCTGCGCCTTTTTTGATAATTGCATTTAATCAGATGAAACGACAAACTGTTTGTATTCTGTATTTGTAATAGATTGGGTTTATTTGACTTTTACCAATACTTATTCATACTTTTTAAGTATTAGATCGATAATTTTCTTGCCTATACTATTTTTTCTAAAATTCGCTTAATTTCATCATGTTGCATCCCAACTCGGTATGGCCGATCTTCAGGAAGTGCTGTAAATATATCAGCAACTGCCATTAGCCTTGATGCTATCTCTAATTTCTCACTATTGATATGAAATGGATATCCAGACCCGTCTAGTTTTTCATGATGAAACGCTGCCCATTCTGGAATATGTTCAAGTCCTCCAATTGAGTTCAAAACCATGTAAGTGAAATACGTACGCTTTTTTATGACCGCAAATTCTTCTTTTGATAACCTGCCAAGTTTCTCTAAAATGGAATTGGGCACTGCAGTTTTCCTATATCGTGGAAGTATCCTACTAATTTTATGAGATATATTTCATTTATAGTGAGTCCAAATATCTTCGAAAGGATAGAGGCGCATTCAGTGACACCTGTTGAATGTGTTGCAGCAAAAGGGGATTTAAGGTTTATAAGATTTCTGAAAAACGTAGCTATTGAAAAATTTTGGTCAGTTTCAATATCAATCCTCCTGAATGGACCAAAATGTAAAAGAGTGGAATATAAAGGGGGGTTATATCAGGTCGAACCAAAAATATTCACGATTCGATACAGTTACAAATAAATCAACAAGATCCAGGTGAATTCCAGCGTCTGCCATGGACGTGATCTTTTTGATGAGTTCCTCGTTTTGATGCAATATGTAATGATTTCGATTGATTGACCTTTCGAGGTAGTCGGCAAGATATAACATCTGTGATTCAAACGCATCATCTGAGTCGATGGTAGTTTCCCACTCGCTCCAGATTCTATGATGCCATCTTAATTTTTTAGTAAGGAGCACGATTCAAAAAGCGCAGCTCCGCGGATATAATGAGGCTCAACATCGACTTCCTCAAAGTCATGAATTCTTGTTTTGTCCTCTGGGATTAATGCGCCAACGTCATGAAGTATAGCGCCGACAAATAGTTTCTGCTTTTCATTTTGAGACAATTTGGCGCCATTAGCCAAAGTAATGAAAGCGACCTCATCTGGTGAGCAGAAATCGATTCATTTGCAAGATCAATTGCCTCGGAAAACGAAAGGAGGATATTTCCTAGATTAACCGTGGTCTCATAGAGCATTTCCGAAAATCTCTCCTGGTCAATTTGCGAATAAGGGCAGTGCTTACATCCTTACAGAGGTCTTTAAGATGAAGCACTTTTTACACTCCTGTCCACTACATTCCTTCGCATAGCAGAGCGCGAACATATTTATCCATTGTCCCGCGTTGTGTAAAGAGAGAGGTCGGAGTTATAGGAGTAGCAGAGAGTAAATTAGGAGGCGTTTGATCAATAGCGGGATGATGAAGAAAACCCTTTGGTATTCATACCCCGTTTTAGTGGACACTCATAAGAGCCTCAAGTAAATAAAAGAGGGAAAGGATTGATCCATGAGTAAAAAGAGGAAGAAATATGATTCAACATTTAAATTAGAAGCGATCCGCCTCGTCAACGAGGAGGGACGCAAGGTCTCAGAGGTGGAGCGTAGCCTGGATATCAGCAGGG
>JAXHVA010000085.1:0-18102 GCA_034189035.1 Thermodesulfobacteriota bacterium | reverse complement strand
GTCCTCAACATTCTTGATCAACCTGGAAAAACGGTAAAAACTATCTTATGAAAAACTAAATCCGTAGTGCCAAAATGGCAATTATCAAAGACGTATACTCTTGATTCTAAAAGATGTTTTTGAACCAATGAAATTGGTTTAACATGATTCTCTTTTGAATGTTCATAGTATTGAGCCACTAGGCGTTGGTAATACAAATAAGTGATCTGAAAGCCTGTATCTTTTTCTTAAAACCGCTTAAATTCCATAATAAAACAGTTTTTTTATATCTTTATATTCATACAGTACAATTGTACTAAAAATAACTATTGTAACTTTCAGCCATTTTTTCATTTTATTCTTCTAGTTGCTACTTGAATAGAAGATTTTAGTTGTTTAGTGTCGACATTAAGTATAATTGTTTAATGTTATATTGAATACTAATACTCATAACAGAATTGAATAGTTATCGACAAAGCCACAAAGAAATAAGGGATTTCGCTGGTATTTCTGGAGATGTGATCTTGAAATTGGGAAAATTAGGAATAAAAAATATGCTTCAAATACTCGCGTCTTCTGCGGGCATCTTCTATTGTCCATATTATTAACAATAACAAATTGTGAGTTGAGTCAGATTGGGTGAACACCCAGTTGACCTTTAATGGTCGGAGTAATCTGCCGAATCGCCGTAGTAAGTGATCCTTATACCAGTAGTATGGGAGGGGGGAGGCCAAGAGGCTTCTCTATATCGATTATGTGAATTTCATGGAATGAGTAATCTCATGAATAAAAGAAAAGAGAAAGAAAATTGATATTATTGATAATCAACAATGAGAATTTATTTTACCTTTTCGGAGTCAGGAGTATAAATAACGGCTAAAGTTCGAACAATTCCCAGTGAAAGAACTAATGTGGCGAACCCTATAATGTTTTGACATGCAACTTTTTCATGGGTATAGAGAATTACTATAAGTTCTCGGACAACAAAAATAATGAAAGGGTCCATCATACTATGAAGACGAAATCTCTTTGATTTGAAATATTCAATAAAACTTCTAAAGAGTTCTAAAATTACCATAAAAGAGAGTATGTCAGTAATGATGTGATTAAGCCCACGGCCAAAATGTTCTATATGGATTAATTCTCTTATTGAGTATACAGTCTTTGCAAGACCTAAGATTAACACAATGATTATAAAGACAATAAGTGTATTGATAATAACGTTTAATGATATTTTAAATACTTTTTCGATACTTATATTTTTAGTAGAATTCAACATAATTTCCTTGCATTTTGTAAAATTGAAATCAGGTTAATAGAGAAATATTACAATAGTGTTAAGTTTTTTTTAAAATATTATTAAAAAACGAACTCACGTGAAAGGGTATCTAACCTATAAGGATTTAAACGACCAGAAGGGTCGTTTAAATCCTTATAGGTTAGATGTAATCACAGGGTCGATTCTTTTTTGATTTTTATGTTTTATTGAAGTAGATAGAATTATATTCTGAATTCGCTGTATTAGTATCGAGGAACTGGGGCTTTCCTTCCGCATTTGCGGTGAACCAAAAGGCTCGTAACTTATATCCTTGATCTGTACAAAGTGATGACAGCCAGTGGATATCCCAGCATCTTTAGTTGGACTGGAAAACTGTAAAAGAGATCGACAGTCAATATCTTGAAACCAAATATTGTCAACTGTCCTATGATGGGGGTTGTATCCTGGATTGTCGATGAGACTTCTCAAAAAAGGCCACAATTACTTAATAATTGTAGTGGACTATGAAACGGGTCGTGTTATCCATCTAGGAATAGACAGAAAGGCTAGAGAAGAACCAGAATTTATTTATAAGGCTACAAAAAAATCCTCCTGTTAAAAAGGGAGGCTCAAAATGTATGTAGGAGATGATATCAGGCTCAAAGAGTTTCGTCAATTAAGGAAAGAGATTCGATGATCAATTAAAATTTTATAGTTGATATTAATATAGCGAAGGAGAATTAAAAGGCTTTAGGCTAGCTAATCTATTAGCTGTGATGGTGCTGGGCAATGGCGTTTGAGGCAAAGATGATGGTGAAAGATTTAACCTTCCAGAGGGATTCCTTAATTAACGTATACATATTGGCTATCAGGATAAAAAGTTTAGAAAAAGTTAGAGGGCTCTAAAAAACGGTTGAACGATGAAGTAGCCTCCTAACCCGGCAATCGCTGCTCCTGCAATGCGCCGAAACCATGAACCGCTCTGCTGGAACCGGCTGTTCTCTAGTACTCTTCGAACCAGTGCTATACTTGATCCGGCTACAATAATGGGAATACAGTGCCCGATTCCGAAAAGAATAATTAGTAATATTCCCGTAGCAATCTTTTGCTGGATGGTGATGATGGCTAAAATAGGTGCAATGAAGCCGAAGGTGCATGAACCTGACAGGAAACCATAAGCTAGCCCTAACAAAAACGCACCGCCTATACCACGCACTTGTAGCCTCGCCATCATGCTACCGGACATAGAGCAGGCCTGAACACCCAACATGTCCAGCGCTACCCAAATCAATATTGCGCCTACCATAATTGTCCACCAGTGGCTAATATCACCGAGTATCCGACCAAGTATCAAACAAATGATCCCGACCAAAGTTATTGTAATGAACAAACCTACTGTAAATGTAACAGCGTAAAAAGCAGCACTTCTGGAATGAATGCATTTTTCCTGGCCTGCAACATAGCTGACAATCAGAGGTATAGAAGCCATGTGGCATGGACTAAGAACCACACTCACGATACCCCACAAAAAGCACCCAAATGCTGCTACACATGTGCCTCCGGACATCCATTCATTAATCGTAAGCAGAAGATCGTTGATCATTGGCTGACCTCCTTGGATACACCCAACTTTTTAAAAGCTCTTATTATACTTTTTTTGTCTAAGAATCCTACATGACGTCTGACTTCCTTGCCATCTTTATCATAGAAAATCTGAGTTGGGATACCTCGAATATTAAACCGCTGGGCCTGCTCACGATGTTCCCAGACATCGATAAAAATGATCGAAGCACGACCTTCGTATTCTCTTTGAAGTTCGGTTATTATAGGAGCCATCATTTTACATGGAATGCACTTATGGGCCCCAAGATCTACCATGGTTACCAAACCCGGTGTTGGAACATGCGGTATTTTAGTTGTTTTTGAATCTCCAGCAAACACCGCCATCGGCAGACAGAAAAAAGATACCCATATAAGAAATTGCCATTTAGTTTTTCTCAATTAAATTCTCCTTTCATATTGTTTTGAGCGACTATTCGAAATTATTATTATCTGCTGTCTATAGTAAATTTTCATTTTTTCAGTTCAGGTTCATCTCTTGGTGTTCAAAACGTTTTCAGATGCTTTTTTGGAGACCAATTGGCTACCAAAGGGGTGCAGTTTGTACGAAAATGATTCACACTCAATGCAAGCACGATTATTAATAACAAATTGCCACCCTGTAGTAAAGATTTTGACAGAAGCTCGCTGCGAAACCGATAAAAGCGTTTCCTCATTCATGGCTTGCATGTCACATGACACACCCCGGTTGGGGTTTCCACGGCATAGGGAAAATATTTACGCTTAAACCACAGGGCGGCACTAACCAGGGTAATGAGCACCGGCACTTCAACCAGCGGACCGATGACAGCTGCGAATGCTTGACCCGAATCGAGACCGAAGACTGCCACAGCTACAGCAATAGCCAATTCGAAGTTATTAGAAGCCGCCGTAAAGGACAAGGTAGTGGCCTGCTCATAGGTTGCCTTGGCCTTCATGGAGAGCCAGAAGGACGCAAAGAACATGATAACAAAATAGATGCAAAGAGGGATAGCAACTCGCACTACATCCATCGGAAGTTGAACGATATACTCTCCTTTAAGCGAGAACATTACCAGGATTGTAAACAAGAGTGCGATCAGGGTGATGGGGCTGATCTTGATGAGGAAATTCTTTTCGTAGCGATCGACACCCACAGTTTTTAGGCCGATCACCCTTGACAGAACTGCGGCGATGAAGGGAATCCCCAGATAGATAAAGACGCTCTTTGCAATCTGTCCGATGGAGATATCTACCACCATACCTTGAAGACCAATCCACCGTGGTACAATAGTGATAAAGATGTAGGCATAGAAAGAGAAAAAGAGTACCTGGAAAATTGAATTAAAGGCCACCAGTCCAGCGCAGTATTCCCTGTTACCGCTTGCCAAGTCGTTCCAGACGATCACCATTGCAATGCAACGTGCAAGGCCGATGAGGATCAAACCAACCATGTATTCCTGGTGTCCTGATAGAAAAGAAATAGCCAACAGGAACATTAGAATCGGGCCGATGATCCAGTTTTGAACAAGGGACAAGGACAAGACCTTGGCATCACGGAAAACTAAACCGAGTTTTTCGTATTTCACCTTGGCCAGTGGTGGATACATCATCAGTATCAGACCCATAGCAATAGGAATGTTTGTGGTTCCAACTGAAAACCTATTGACAAGATTCTTAATTTCCGGAAACAGATAACCGCCTCCTACACCGATGAACATGGCCAGAAAGATCCACAGCGTGAGAAAGCGGTCCAGAAAGCTAAGTTTTATAATGGACGAATTCGTCATATGCCCTCCTTTTCACAGGTAGCGTCGGATAGTCCTCCTACGAAGTTTTATATCATCCTTTATTCTTCTGTAGTGACGCCACACTTCCTTTTCAGTTTTTGCGTCCTTAGCCAGTTTTGGTGAATCATCAAAACCGAAATATCCTTTTTTATATCGCCTGGATTTTAATTTCCTGGCTTAACCCCCTGCCATATGCATGAATTGCCAGTGCATAGAAAAAGGACTTTCAGTCTTCCCTTCGATCCTACACTAAAACTTAATCAGACACAAAGCCCGATAGAGAGGCGGACAACTTTTTCCTTTCTTCCTTATTCGTTTCCGAGCAATGCTCCATATCTCACCCTCCATCCATCATCTGTACAGCAAATACCATGGAGATAGGTTGACCGCATTTTTTGCAGTTTGTTTTATGCAGAAGTTTTAAGATTTCCATCAGCTTAGGCTTAATTAGTATCACCTTGAACAGCGTTGAGATAAGGCAGAACTCATACACATCTTAGTTCAGCCGTGCGATGCAATAAACAGACTCGAAACTGGAGTTGCATTTAGGCCGAAACAGGGTTTTCGTGTATTCAGTGAGGCGTATTGCTTCACCTCTTTTAGTAAAACCGCTGGTTTTCCTGTGTTCTCTTGCACCAGGAGAATTTTGTTATTTTGTGGGCATCTCGGTCCTCTGGGGACGATCTCCCGGCAAAGTCCTTGAGTGTAAGCACCATTGACCGCTTTTATATCAACCAGAGATCGTGCAACATTGTCTATGGCACTTAGAATTTCAGCCCTTGTCACTTCTGAACACTAACAGACCGTTTCGGTCTCAGAAGCATTGCTGATATCCTCTTTAGAACTCATTTTTGGTTGTCCTCAAATCAGCACTATGATTACAGCCGCGTCCATCCGAACCAGGAGCCTCATTCACTGAATCTGCCTTGCTTGCCACCTATTTCATGCCTCCTTAACACGGTCAATGTCAGACAGTTCAAAGATTGGAGCCACCAGAGCAAGTCAATATTATACCCTCATTTCCTCTCGCACAGTATGTCTCGGCTATAATATATCCTTTTTATTTATTAATCCAGGATTTGAGATCCTCTTTACTCGGAATTTTACCCACTGATTTGACTTCACCGTCAATTACAACAGCCGGTGTCCCAAACACACCGTACTCGGCGATCTTCATCACATCAGTGACTTTCTCAACATCAGCGGCTATACCGAAATCAGTAATCGCTTTCCTGACCACTTTCTCTGTCTGCCGGCATTTCGGGCAACCAGGACCTAAAATTTTGATTTCCATTTTTGTACTCCTTTATTTATTTTTTGTGATTCAATATTCATTGTTCGATTGATCACCTATGCGAACAAAGCGCCGTATAGCATCCCGGCAATGGTTGACATGACCACAATGATACCGCAAAAGGTTGCAGTCTTTTTCATACCCATTATCCTTCCTATTACCAGTATGTTTGGCAGTGATAATGCCGGTCCGGCCAGAAGGAGTGCCAATGCCGGTCCTTTGCCCATTCCAGCTCCAAGCAATCCCTGTAAAATCGGCACTTCCGTCAGTGTAGCTAAGTACATCAAAGCACCGGCAAGCGAGGCTATAAGGTTTGCCCAGACTGAATTGCCGCTCAAAAGGGACTGAATCCATTGTTCAGGGATCAGACCCTGATGACCGGGACGACCCAGCATGAATCCAGCTACCAGAACACCGCCTGCCAACAGTGGGAAGATTTGCTTTATAAAACCCCATGTAGATTCCACCCAACTTTTGCACTCATCCTTTGTAAACCAAGCCTTAAGCATAAAACCCAGAATAATCAGCAAAGTGATAGTAATGTACCATTTAGCAGCGAAGACAGAGGACCACAAACCAGTTGATCCAGGAGCGGGTTTTGCAAAAGCTGCAAAGACTAAAATCGATACCATCGTCAAAATATACATCGTGTCTTGCAGTAAAGTACGCTCTTTAGCCCCTGCGTCGGGCATGTAAATCTGCCCCGTTGTGCGAGCTGCATCATCTTTCCGGAATATCAAAGCCATCAACAACCCCGTCACCACTGCAAAGATCACTGCACCTATGGCCCGAGCTAATCCGAGCTGCCATCCAAGGATTTTAGCCGTCAGAGTGATAGCGAGTACATTGATCGCTGGTCCTGAATAAAGGAAAGCGGTGGCAGGCCCAATACCGGCGCCTCGTGTAAAGACACCTGCGAATAAAGGTAGCACTGTACAAGAACATACAGCAAGGATAGTCCCTGAAACTGACGCAACTGAGTATGATAATATTTTGCTGGCTTGGGCTCCGAAGTATTTTAGCACTGAGGCCTGAGACACGAAAACTGCAATAGATCCAGCAATAAAAAAGGCGGGGATCAAGCAGGTGAGAACATGTTCTCGGGCATATTCCTGAAGCATCATAAAGGCTTCCAGCCCGGATTGACGGATCACCGGATGGTTCCATGGGATATAATAGGCCGCTATAAATACACCCACTATCAACAACAGTTTAGTGCGCTCTTTCATTATTCAATCCCCTTTAGAGTGGTTTCATGTTCCGCCGGCATGTCGTAAGCCGCCTTCTTATTCATAATTCGCCATATGTCGATATAATAAGTTCAAAAAAATAATTAAATGACTTATGATTTAACTTCGAATAAAAGAAATTTCTTGTTGATTGGTTAGCCGGATAACATTATCAGGGATTTATTGAACTCGATGTTCTTTTATCTTTTAAAATCGAGAAGTTACTCATAATGTTTTCAGGGCGAACTCAATAACCATTAAAAGATTATTTGCCGCAGATGTTTTCGCGATTGATTTCGGGTAACCTTTCTATCAATGCCACCACATCTACTTCATCCTCCAGCCAATACCGCAAGTTTCCTAGCAGGTTAGCCACATAGGGATTTTTCGCACCGTCTGCCAACTGATAATTCACCCACGGTCCTTCCTTAAAATAGGTAATTAAACCAGCCTCTTCCAATATCTTAAGATGCTTGCTGGCGGTTGACTGGGCCAGGCCCAAAGCCTCTTGAATCTCGCATACGCATAGCACTCGCCGCTGGAGTAGTTTGACCATCTTGACCCGGTTCGGGTCGGAAAGGGCTTTCATTACCTTGATAAACTCTCTCATAATATCTCCATATCACTATTTTACAATATAGCAAGAGTAATTATTTCTGTCAATAAAATATTTGGAATACATTATTGGTTCTATTATCCTTTATTCACGGACTTAAATTGCTATCCAACTAGTTAATTATCCACGTAATTGATTAAATAGGGGGTATTCTAAAAGAGTGATCTTATCGGATGTAACGAGTTGAGGGGCTTGCTGCAAAGTTGAGCTGCCCTTCGGCTATGCTCAGGATAAACTCTCGTAGTCTGCTTCTGTCTGAAGGAGGCAAACCTACGATACGATCAATATCTTTCAGTGTCGCTTCCTGAAGGTTATCTACAATTTTTGAGTTCCTCAACCTAATCCTTATCATTTATCTCGAAAATAGGAAGAAAATTACAGATATTCTTATTGAAGTGGACAATTCCATCGAAAGGCTTTAAAATATTTTTCAAAAATGATGTTCTCTTAGATCCGAGCCTTGTAATAGATTGTCTCTTCTGGTTGCTAATATAAATATCAGACTATAGAAAAACTTTTTACTAACTATACCCATATTTATATTGCCGAGTTGTAATTCATACATATTGACAAATCTATACATCGGTATTATACTATATAATAGTTATTGAACTAAATCCGAACAAAATATTTCTTTTATAATGTAATTTACCCTTTCGATTGACAGCGATACATTTGAATAAATTATTGATTTATAACCTTAAAGGCATATAAATATTTTCTATTCTTTTGGTAAAGGAGGGCATAGTGATATTTATAGCAACAATGTTAAGATGTGGTGAGATCAGCAATCCCTTATCTATATCACTCTTCTTTCGGGGTAAATTCAATACGTATTTGTATATATAAATTTAAAATGAGTTTCACAAGGTTTTCTCTCATAAAATTCTTATCATTTTCTTACAGTTAGCCGAAATGAATTATGGTTAAAAAATTATTACAACAAAAAGTAATATCTAGGAATAAAAAAGCATTACATAATTATTTTATTGATGAGACATATGAGACCGGTATTGTACTCAAAGGCAGCGAGATAAAATCATGCAGGGAGGGAAAGGTAAATATTAAAGATGGATATGCAAAGATAAAGAATGGGGAGTTGTATCTGATAAACACTCATATTTCTCCGTATATCCATGCAAATCAATTCAATCATGACCCATTAAGAGAACGTAAGCTACTCCTCCATAAGAGGGAAATAAAGAGATTGATTGGAAAGATTCAAGAAAAAGGTATGACACTTATCCCAATAAGCATGTACCTAAAGAATGGAAAGGCAAAGGTAGAGTTAGGGTTAGCCAAGGGGAAGAAGCTTTACGATAAAAGGGAGAGCATAAAAAGAAAGACAGAGAAAAGAGAGCTGGAAAGATCATTTCGGTTTCGCATGTAATATTATAATTTATAAAGAGAATATAGTATTATGCAAGTAAGCTCCACAGACATTTCTATATTTGTCTCTGGGGAAAACAGAATTTTGGGGGGCGATCTGGCTTCGACGGGGGTAATAGAAACTTAAGTTGCATACCGAGGTCCTATTTACTCGTAAAACAATAGGGACATAAATATAATCGCAGACAACTATGACTATGCTTTAGCTGCTTAAAGCAGCTAACGTTCTCCCAGTCTTTCCTGTGAGTCTGGATAGAACGTCGATCAGCAGGATAGTTCCTTTTTAATGCTTATAGAAAAAGGGGCGAATCAAAGATAAGCTAGTGCTATAAAAACCTTGCCTGTAAGGGGATTATAACACGAAATAAAAGTACAGGCTAAGTATGTAGATGCTTGAGTGGAAGATCTTCGGACGCGGGTTCAATTCCCGCCGCCTCCACCAGTAACCTTGTGTTATGTTGTGTTCTTGTTTTTACTGTATTGAAGGCCCGTCAAAAATCCACAGTACAACTTGTATCGAATACTGGATTTACACTCTCTTTAATCGTCATTTATAGGCTAAATTTTTCTTTTTATGCATCATAAGAAAGATTTCTGTAAAGCCATATGACTCTAGATGCACTCAGAAAGATGCGAAGCTAAAATTAAGGAAACACAATGAGAATTGGTGGGTATACACCTGATCAAATTAGAAAAGTTACTATAAAAAAAGACTATATTGAGCATGCAGAAGGTTCTGTTTTAATTGAAATAGGGAAGACCAGAGTTATATGTACAGCCACTGTAGAAGATAAAGTCCCTCCATTCTTGCGAGATACAAGACAGGGATGGGTAACGGCTGAATACGCTATGCTGCCAAGGTCAACCAAAGTGCGTTCTGCAAGAGAATCCACTGCTGGGAAAAAAGGAGGGAGGACTCATGAAATCCAACGTTTAATAGGACGCTCTCTTAGGGTAGTTACAGACCTAGAAGGGTTTGGTGAGAGAACCGTTGTGTTGGATTGTGATGTAATACAGGCAGATGGTGGGACAAGAACTGCTTCTATAACAGGAGCTTATGTCGCCTTGGCCAATGCGTTCCAAGCGTTAAAAGAAAAAGATGTGATAAAAAGAATCCCAATATACGATTATGTTGCTGCAATAAGCGTTGGAATGGTAAATGGGCAGATGCTTCTTGACTTAAACTATGAAGAGGATTCCAAGGCAGAAGTTGATATGAATCTTGTTATGACTGGTAGCGGTTTATTTGTCGAAGTACAAGGAACTGCAGAAAGAAGACCGTTTTCAAAAAGGCAGATAGATATAATGATAGAACTTGCATCTAAAGGGATAAAAGAGTTGATTGAAAAACAGAGGGAAATCATAGGAAACCTGATCTAAATGGATATCGTTGTGGCCACACAAAACGAAGGGAAGTTACAGGAGGTTAAAGACCTATTGAGAGAAATCGGGGCAAATATTATCTCTCTTAAAGACATTCCTCAACTACCAGTTATCTGTGAGAGTGGATTAACCTTCCACGAAAACGCATTAATTAAGGCAGAGTCTATTGCTTCTTTCACAAAGATGATTACTATTGCAGATGACTCAGGATTAGAAGTAGATTCACTCGATGGCAAGCCAGGTGTTTATTCAGCTAGATTCGCCGCAGAAAACGCCAGTGATGAAGAAAACAACAAGAAACTTCTCAGAGAACTCGATGGAGTACCAATATCAAAACGAGGTGCTACTTTCAGATGCGTGATCGCTATAGTTAACCCAAATGGGAAAAAAGGTACTGTTGAAGGAGAGTGTAGGGGGATCATTCAATTTAGAGCAAAAGGAGAATTTGGTTTCGGATATGATCCTCTTTTTCTGATTCCAGAGTATGGAAAGACCTTAGCAGAGTTACCAATTGAGATAAAGAATAAAATCAGTCACAGGGCAGATGCTATTAAAAAATTAAAAGCCGTTTTTGAAAAATATATTTAAAAATTGAATAACGAGTAGCATAAAAAATGTTGCACTTTTTTTTGTTATGTGTTAATTAGAGTTATTTTTCGTTACGGGGCGTAGCGCAGCCTGGTGAGCGCACCTGCCTTGGGAGCAGGGGGTCGGAGGTTCAAATCCTCTCGCCCCGACCAGTTAGATTAATTAACAAGTAAGCGCCCGTAGCTCAGTTGGATAGAGCAACGGACTTCTAATCCGTAGGTCGTCCGTTCGAGTCGGACCGGGCGTACCAGAAAAGTAGATTTTGTGGTGAGTGTAGCTCAGCTGGTTAGAGCGCTGGACTGTGGCTCCAGGGGTCGAGGGTTCGAATCCCTTCACTCACCCCATGCGCCCGTAGCTCAGTTGGACAGAGCGTCGGACTTCGAATCCGCAGGTCGTCCGTTCGAGTCGGACCGGGCGTGCCATGGGCCGTTAGCTCAACTGGAAGAGCAACTGACTCTTAATCAGTAGGTTGCAGGTTCGATCCCTGCACGGCCCACCATAAAAACAATACTCAGTTGTTTGAATATGGTTGTTTAAAAACTCGTTTTTTCCATGTAAATTTTTGCTCGATTAAGAGCGAGAGTGGCGGAATTGGCAGACGCACTGGACTTAGGATCCAGCCTCTTTTAATGAGGTGGGGGTTCAAATCCCCCCTCTCGCACCAATTAATAATTTCTCTTTGGGTGGAGGCTTAATGAAAGTTGAAATAGAAGATATTAACACGATTGAGAAGAAGATTACTGTCACCATCCCAGAAGAGCTGGTTTCGAGTGAGCTGGATAGTGTTTACAAAAATTTAAGTAAAAAGGCAAAGATTAAAGGTTTTCGCCAAGGGAAGGTTCCAAGAAACATCTTGAAAAGATACTATAAGGACCAGGCAGAAGAAGAGGTTATAACAAAACTCATAAATGATTCTTACTTCAAGACAATGGAGGAAAGCAATATCTCCCCTGTTTCACAGCCTGTAATAGACAATGATGGAATTCAACAAGGAGGGGACTTTATCTACCGGGCAAAGGTTGAAGTTGCCCCAGTGATAGAAGTAAAGGGGTACAAAGGTATTGAGCTTGAAAAGGAGATAATACATATAACAAAAGAGGATATAGATAAAGAGCTTGTCGTAATACAGCAATCAAACGCCCAATTACGTGAGATAGATCCATCTCATCCTACTGATAAAGGAGACTTCGTTGTTATTGATTATGAAGGTTTTTTCAATGGGAAGCCTATTGAAGGAGAAAAAGTCAATGATCATTTACTTGAAGTGGGCAGTGGTGTTTTCTCCCCAGATTTTGAAAATCAATTATTAGGGCTCAATAATAGAGACAAAAAAGACATTCAAATCACTTTACCCGAAGAGTACATTAAAAAGGATCTTGCAGGCAAAAAAGTTACCTATAAGGTAGAGATCAAAGGAATAAAAGAAAAGGTTATCCCAGAACTTAATGATGATTTTGCCAAGGATCTTGGAGAATTTGAAAATCTAAATGAATTAGAGAAGAAGGTTGAAGAGCGTTTAGAGAATAAGATGAAGATGAAAACAGAGTCTGATCTAAGAGAGAAGGTTTTAGACAAGCTCATCAAGGAAAACCCCTTTGAGGTTCCGGTTTCTATGGTCAATCAACATCTTCAATATATGATAACTGACACATTACAGAGATTAGCCTTTCAGGGATTGACTATGGAACAGGCGGGTGTTACTTATGATAGTCTGAAAGAGATGTATAAAAAACAGGCTGAAAGAGAAATTCGTTGTGGTTTTCTTATTGAAGAGGTTGCAAAACAAGAATCTATAGCAGTGAATGAAGGCGAAATTGATGATAGAATACTTGAAATTGCAGATCTCGCTGGTCAGGATGTAGGAAATATCAGGAAGTATTATCAGGAAAAAGACGCAAGGGAGAGATTGCGAAGTGGAATTTTAACAGAAAAAACGCTTGATTTTATAATCGGAGAGGCTAAAATTGAAGAGGTAGAAAGAGGGGAAGAATGCAACTAGTTCCAATGGTGATCGAACAATCAGGTCGTGGAGAGAGAGCCTATGATATATATTCCCGTCTATTAAAGGACAGAATAATTTTTGTAGGTTCTCAAATCGATGATGTAGTCGCAAATTTAATCATTGCACAGATGCTTTTTTTGGAGTCTGAAGATCCCGATAAGGATATCCACCTCTATCTCAACTCACCGGGAGGCATAGTTACCTCAGGTCTAGCTATATACGATACGATGCAATACATAAAACCTCAGGTTTCTACATTATGTATGGGGCAAGCTGCAAGTATGGGTGCATTACTATTAGCCGCAGGAGAAGCAGGAAAGAGATACGCTCTTCCCCACTCACGAATACTATTACATCAGCCATTGGGTTCTTTTCAGGGACAGGCTGCGGATATTGAGATTCATGCCAAAGAAATACTTCACATCAAAGATAGAATAAACAGCATATTGGTTCACCATACAAAACAGTCATTGGAAAAGATTCAGCATGATACAGATAGAGATTTTTTTATGAGTAGTGAAGAAGCGAAGAAATATGGAGTCATCGATGATGTCATCCTAAAGAAGATGCTCAATGTATCGAGTTGATTTTTTCTTTACCTAGGAGGGGAAAAGTGAATAAAAGAGATAACGGTCAAGTTGGGGACCTGAACTGCTCTTTTTGTGGAAAAAACAGAAAGGAAGTAAAGAAATTAATAGCAGGCCCAACTGTTTATATCTGTGATGAATGTATAGAACTCTGTAATGATATTATGGCTGAGGAATATGAAAAAGAAAGGAGTATTGACAAATATCCACTTGTCCCAAAACCCTTTGAGATAAAGAAGTTTCTAGATGAATATGTAATTGGGCAAGATAGGGCAAAGAAGGTCCTTTCCGTGGCAGTGTACAATCATTACAAGAGAATAAACTCAAAGATGGAAGTGAACGGGGTTGAACTTCAGAAGAGTAATATAGTCCTTATTGGACCAACAGGTTGTGGGAAAACCCTATTAGCACAGACTCTTGCTAAAATTCTTCAGGTGCCTTTTACAATGGCAGATGCAACAAGCTTAACTGAAGCTGGATATGTTGGAGAAGATGTTGAAAATATTATACTCGGCTTATTACAATCTGCGGATTATGACATTGAAAGGGCATCAAGGGGTATAGTGTACATCGATGAAATAGATAAGATTTCAAAAAAATCAGACAGCCCTTCTATAACGAGAGATGTTTCAGGGGAGGGGGTGCAACAGGCGCTTTTAAAGATAATCGAAGGGACAATAGCCAGTATCCCTCCTAAAGGAGGCAGAAAACATCCACAACAGGAATTCCTACAGGTAGATACAACCAATATACTATTTATATGTGGAGGCGCCTTTCACGGACTTGAGGAAATCATTCAAAAACGATTAAAGGGGAGTTCAATCGGTTTTGGCGCAGACATAATAAGTATAGAAAAGAAACCGATAGGCGATATTCTTATAGAACTCCAACCGGAAGACCTATTAAAATACGGACTGATTCCTGAATTTATTGGAAGATTGCCAGTGGTTGCGACGCTCTATGAACTTGGGGAAGAATCGTTAATAAGGATATTAAGAGAGCCAAGGAATGCTTTGGTAAAACAATATAAAAAGCTTTTTGAATTAGAGGATACCAAACTCGACTTTACCAACAATGCTTTAATAGCAATAGCAAAGGAAGCCCAAAAGCGAAAGTCAGGGGCAAGAGGGCTGAGGTCAATCATGGAAGATGTCATGCTTGATATCATGTATGAGATACCATCACAACCAAATGTTAAAGAATGTGTCATAACAAAAGAAGTGATCGAAAAAAAAGAAAATCCAATGTTGATATATGAAAATGAAGCTGAGTCTGCCTGAGTTTTATCTTTGCATAAGTGAGCAATCTTTCTCAAAGCAAAAGAAGATGAAGTTATTGACCTGGTTATTTCTGGATGAACAACATATAAAATATCTAGTAAACGAGGTTATACGAAAATGTTATTTAAGAGTTCTAAAGACCCAATAAATACACCAGATCCTGAGAATTTACATCCGGTATTACCGCTACGAGATATCGTAGTCTTTCCTTATATGGTAGTGCCTCTATTCGTTGGGAGGGAAAAGTCAATAAACGCATTGGAGGATGCTCTTCAAAAGGAAAAAAGTCTCTTTCTAGTTACCCAAAAAAATGCCAAGACTAATAATCCTAAAGAAGATGACCTTTTTAGTATTGGGGTCCTGGGTGCTATCCTCCAGCTTTTAAAGCTGCCAGATGGAACAGTAAAGGTCCTTGTTGAGGGTAAAAAAAGGGCAAGGACAAAGAAGTTTGTTAAAAATGACGATTTTTTCCTAGTGAATATAGAAGCGATCGAAGAGTCTCATGTGGTTACTAAAGAGGTTGGAGCGTTGATGCGTAGTGTTAATGAGGCATTTGAAAGGTATGTCAAATTAAATAAAAAAATTCCCCAAGAAATTATCACTACAATATCGACCATAGATGATCCTGCTCGCTTTTCTGATACAGTTGCTGCTCATGTAAGCTTAAAGCTGGAAGACGATCAGGATCTCCTAGAGACTGTAAGCCCTGAAGAGAGGTTGGAGAAGCTGTTTTGTCTCATTGAATCCGAGGTTGAGATACTCCAAATCGAAAAGAAGATCAAGGGAAGAGTCAGAAAACAGATGGAGAAGACACAGAAAGAGTACTATCTCAATGAGCAGATGAGAGCTATCCAAAAGGAGATGGGGGAGAAGGATGAGTTTAAGACGGATATTAAAGAGCTAGAAGAGAATATAAAAAAGAAGAAGATGTCAAAGGAGGCTACAGCAAAGGTTAAGAAGGAGTTAAAGAAGCTTAAAATGATGGCTCCTATGTCAGCCGAGGCCACGGTAGTACGCAATTATATAGACTGGTTGATATCCCTACCATGGTACGAGAAGACAGATGATAAACTAGACATAACAGAAGCTGAAAGAATTTTAGATGAAGACCACTACGGTTTAAAACAAGTAAAAGAACGTATTGTTGAGTATCTTGCAGTTCAGAGCCTAGTGGGGAAGATGAGAGGCCCTATTCTTTGCTTGATTGGGCCTCCAGGGGTTGGAAAGACATCTTTGGCAAGATCGATTGCAAGGGCAACTGGAAGAAATTTTGTCAGGTGCTCTCTTGGAGGAGTCCGAGATGAGGCGGAAATCAGAGGACATCGAAGAACCTATATCGGATCAATGCCTGGTAAAATCATCCAGTCATTAAAAAAGGCTGGCTCAAATAATCCAGTGTTCCTATTAGACGAGATAGACAAGATGAGCACAGATTTTAGAGGAGATCCATCGGCTGCTTTGATGGAGGTTTTAGATCCTGAGCAGAACAATGCCTTCAATGACCACTATCTCGATGTAGATTATGACCTCTCTGAGGTAATGTTCATTACTACCGCAAATACGCTGTATTCAATCCCAGTTCCTTTACAGGACAGAATGGAGATAATTCGAATTGCTGGATACACTGAATTGGAAAAACTGAATATAGGACAGAAGTTTTTGATTCCCAAGCAAACAGAAGCACATGGTCTGGTTGAGAAAAACATAGGGTTCTCAACAAGGGCAATGCTTGGTATCATCCGTAAATACACCAAAGAAGCTGGAGTGAGAAATCTCGAAAGAGAGATTGCGTCTATCTGCAGAAAGGTTGCAAAAGAGATTGTTAAGAAAGGGAAAGATGCGAAGGTTCGAATTCAATCGAGCAGTCTTCAGAAGTTTTTAGGGGTTCCCAAATACAGATATGGAAAAGCAGAGGAGAAAGAGGCAATAGGCCTTGCAACTGGCCTTGCCTGGACAGAACAAGGTGGAGAACTCCTTTCTACTGAGGTTACAATTATGCCGGGCAAGGGAAAATTGATTGTTACTGGAAAGCTGGGTGATGTTATGCAAGAGTCTGCCCAGGCTGCTATGAGTTATGTGCGTTCCAGAGGAGAGTTACTCGGACTACAAAAAGATTTCTATCAAAATGTTGACATACATATACATGTTCCTGAAGGTGCGATACCAAAGGATGGGCCTTCTGCTGGAATTACGATGACAACTGCGATTACATCTGCTTTAATTAAGAAACCTGTATGTAAGGATATTGCCATGACAGGGGAGATAACCCTTAGAGGGAGGGTTCTTCCTATTGGTGGATTAAAAGAGAAGGTTTTAGCTGCCCATAGGGGGGGCATAAAGACAATAATTATTCCAAAGGAGAATGAAAAAGACATTAAGGAGATTCCATCCAAGATATTGAAGACTGTAGACATTATTATGGCTGAACATATGGACGAAATATTAAGGATGGCCTTAATACTGGATGATGCAAAGAGTTTTATGAAACCAAAGAAGGACGAAGAGATTCCCGATAAGTTTTATGAAAAAGAACATATCCAAGATGTTTCAAATCGTTCTATAAATTGATATCAGAGAGAAAGATCTATCCATCTCTTTTGTGGGCGGGTAGCTCAGTTGGGAGAGCATCGGCCTTACAAGCCGGGGGTCACAGGTTCAAGCCCTGTTCCGCCCACCATTTTTTATAAATAACAAAAAATTTGGATTGAGAATAAGTAAATATGTATAAGGGGTCGTAGTTCAGACGGTTAGAACGCCGGCCTGTCACGCCGGAGGTCGCGAGTTCGAGTCTCGTCGGCCCCGCCAGAAAAGAAAGGGTTAACCAACTTGGGTTAACCCTTTTTTTCGATTGTTTTTCGGATTTCCACAGTTTCAAACCAAAGGGCTGATCATTGAGATGTTCTTTTAAACCGTTAACCCAACTTCATGCAAGAAAGGTAAAAAACGGTAAATTTTTACTCGATTTTGTTATTGTCAAAAAAATGAATACTTGAATATCAATAGGTTAGTATTTATGGCATCTGAACCCTTTTTGTAGTGTCAAAATTTAAATCTATGTTCGCAAGGTCAACCATTATAAATAAAAGCAGTCGATCGAGTACCATACCTACAAACTGGTTGAATCCATCC
>JAXHVA010000084.1:0-18218 GCA_034189035.1 Thermodesulfobacteriota bacterium | reverse complement strand
ACACTCATTTTGAGGATCCTTATCAGGTAGAGCTGAAGGCTCGTATCAAGGGATTATTCTATCATTCTAAAGCCTCATATGGCTCACGCAGAATTGCGAAAAATCTGCAATCTATCGGATAGCAAATAGGACGATATAGGGCTCGCAGCCTGATGCGAGAACTTGGACTAAAAGTTAAAAATACGAAACATTATAAGGTTACAACAGACAGCCGTTAGAGCTATCCTGTCGCCCCCAACCTACTGGATCGACAGTCTGAAGTGGATACACCGAACACTGTGTGGACGGCGGGTATCACATACATCTTGACCCTGGAAGGTTGGTCATATCCGGTAGTGGTTATGGACCTTTTAGCGGACAAATCATCGATTGGACTATGGATAAGCAAATAAAGACCCAATTAGTTATAGAGCATTGGCGATGGCCTACTGGAGACGAAAACCTTCTCCTGGCCTCATGCACCATTCTGATAGGGGGAGCCAGTATGCTTGCGAAAGGTACAAAAACAGCGTAAACAATATCAGGTGATTCCGAGTATGAGCCTCAAGGGTAATTGCTGGGACAACGCCTCACAGAGCGATTTTTCAGAAGCCTGAAATTTGAACGTCTTGAATATTGCCGCTTTGTATCCAGAAAAACAGCTAAAGCCGAAGTGATAGACTACATCACCTTTTTATAATGCTGACCGACTCCATTCGACTCTAGGATATCTGAGTCCTATGGATTATGAAAAAATAAAATCCTTAAATGCTGCTTAATAAAAGTGTACGTTTTTACTTGACCACTACACTTGACCCTTCATCTTCCAGGGGAAACTCAGCGGAAGATAAACAATTTCAACTGGTTGATCCCTAGTAGGTAAGTTTTAAAATCGCCTGGAGCAAGCCTTTGATTTACAGAAAAAAGTTTTAAGCAAAGCGAAATGTGATATTTCTTTTGAGCAACAGTCAATTGATTTGCGGATTGGGGAAAATCCGTATCACTCGAAATTTACTAAAAACGGGTTTATACTTTTATAGTAATCTAAGGATACATGTTTTTATTCAACTATTACCTTTTCTTTGATGCTCTTTATGAGTTCAACATCAATACCTTTTACCTTTGAAAGTTCATCTAGATTTTTAAAAGGACCGTTCGTCATTCTATATTTTATGATACTCTCAGCTGATTCGCTTGTGATCCCCTCTAATACTACCAATTCATCTGCTGTTGCGCTATTAATGTTGACCTTTGGTGCTACTTCACTTTTTACCTCTCCAGAAAAAACATATCCAGGTGTTAGAGCAAATGCAACGGCAATCATTAAGGATATAACAATAAATCTTTTCATAATTTTTACCTCCTCTTAATTAATATTTTTTAATGGTTCCCCAACCCGCTTACAGACAATAGAGAGTATATAACTTTTCAGTAATATAAGAATGCCCTCGATACCTAGTTTTCGATTTTTATACTCAGGAGTTTTAAGAGTTTTCGAATAATGAATCCTTACACCGAATTTTCTTTGATCGCTTTTATTCCTGATAAAAATTTTGGGTCTAATTCAGTTTGGTTAAGGCAGAGAGATGTGTTCCCTTCAATTTTAATCTCGCCCAACATATCCAGCATACCACAAAGCGTGGGTTGTTTGTGTAGGATGGCCAGTTCTTCGTTATCGAGTGATTCCCTGTAATATGCTGGCAATACCCTTAATAAGGCACCTACAATCTCAACACGCTTGATAGAATCAATGCCAAGATCAGCCTCCAGTTTCAGGGTAAGATCGAGCATATCTTTTGGATAACCGGTTCTCTCTTCTACAATAGAAAGAAGAATATCGGTCATCTTCTTTCGATTAATACCTTCTGTTAACCCATCTGCCTGATCCGGTTTTCCAAGAATATTTTCTGTTTGCGTAGATTGAAGTGTTATTTTTTCTTGAACATTTTGCACCAGCGGGATATCTGAATTTACCAGGACCTCAGGGTTAAAAGACGTATTCATTCCCTGATGCTGAATATTGCGTTGATGTCTTACTCGGGTATGCTGTTCGTTCAAGTAATTTCTTGTAAAGATTGACATGACTTGTTCCTGGGTTTTCAAGAACTGGCGCATTGTATCAAAATACTCCTTCATAACAGACGAAGGAGCAGGATCTGCTCCGTGCCTAGGTTCTTCCATTTATATATCCTCTTTCCTATATTTTCTCGATACCAACGTAGGAGTAACAATCGAATTGCCTTTTATATAAATATCTCGTATTAAACTTTAAAATCCATCCAATAAAAATAAAAAAATCTTCATTCTCACCCCTTGCCTTTATATGTGACAAAAAGTTTTTTTCGAAACAGCTGAAAAGAAGAAAATAATCACGAAGAAGGCTTGAGCAGAAGTAAAAACTAATAAATACCGCGTAATTGAGATGCATGGTCTTGGCTTCTAGCTTTGTAATGACATCCTAAGGATTCCAGAATCTTTTTTTGCTCAGCTGAGTTCAGTTATTGAAACATCATAGAATCATTTATTAAATCATAGCCATATTTAATAATGTATACTTTGTCTAGCTTGCGAAATGTGTACCAATTCAGCTATTATATTATATGTTATTGTATATAAAGGTATTTTTAGTCTTTAAATATTTATTAAGGCGCATTCTTTGATGGAAATTTCATACAGTACTATATCCGCTGAATTCCGGGTAGCTCAATTAGCTAGCCATTAATTATAAAAAAATTTTCTGTAGGCAATTTCCTTCAGTTATAGGGCTATCGCACATTGAATATATCATATCGGAGGTTAAACACATAAGTTAGCCCAACCCAATCTTCCAAAATAAAGAAAAAAACCTAAAACTGTTTCGATTCTAAAAAAAATGAGAGGTACGCAAAAAATGGTAAAAAATGTATTATTCTATACTTAGATTATAGTAAAAAAGTCCACCCACAGCAAAACCCAGGCCATTAATAAAATCAACAGCATTAAGCCCAGCTATTTCTTTTGACCGAGGGCAGGCCTTCCACGCTCTTCCACCATCATCTGTTAAGAGTATCAGCCCCTGTTCTCCATAAAGTCCGTTTTCCCCGATCTGCAATCCGAAGATGACTACTGCACTCTCTGAATTGAACAGAAAGACACCCCGTAGCGCAGGAGGATCGTCTGTATATTGATAGGGCACTACGCGTGGTCAGTCTTCTCCTCCATCTGTTGTGCGAATAATCGTCCCACGCGATCTCACTGCAATGCCTACATTCTTATCGCAGAAATGTACCCCGTAAAGTGGTCCATTTACCTATATAGGAGTAACTCCCAAGATATCTCCTCATTCATTGTCCGCAATATAATTCCTCTATTTCCCATTGCAAAGCCAACTTTGCTATCAACAAGGTTTATTGTATTTAAGCGGTAGTACAATCCATTTCGATGGTACTGTCAAGTTTTTTGTGCATATTTTTTATTTTCCAATATCTTTAAGGAGGAGCAGGTTCATACGCACTTTCTAATAGGGTTTGATCTTCAATGCAATTCCATCTTTAAGCTGATAAAAGCTGTAGAGTATAGAAGGCCTTCTCTCCGGCAACTATCTCCATAGGTTTCGTTCTGCGCTTGAATTCCTTGTTAAGACGTTCAATGATATTTGTAGTTCTCAAAGAGACTATTCTTCCTCAGGACAGATAAAAAACGTCAGACACGCCTTTATAGGGTTATCCAGGCACTTGACGGCAGAAGGGAGGTCTTGCTGCCATCTTTGTTTAAAAAGGTCAAAGAACTCTATGGCTTTCTGTTTTGAGGAGGCATAGAAAATGGATCTTATATCATCCGCCACAGCTTTTTCAACTTTGCAGGAACCTTGGCCAGGACATTTCGGGCCACATGGACCTGGCATCTTTGGCTTCTGGAAACCCTTCCTTAAATACCTTCTCAAGACCCGGCAATCCGTCCATAACTCCCAAGATATCTTGCTACCTTCTAAACCTCTTCCCCTCAGATCCTTGAAAAACTCTCGCCAGGGAGATGCCGATCCCTTATCCCCAGCCTGGAAACCTAAATCCAGTTTTTTCTTATTTCGGTAACTCTGATAGCCACCAGCACAGGAACTTTCTTTATGCTACCATCTACGCGCATATCAAAGTTAACATCCAAGAATATGTATCTGATTCTTTCCTCGGACAGATTATGAGTTCTCCATTTTTTACGGCCACTATCAACTCTTTATTGGCATTGCTGACCTCCGTTGGAGATATCTTCCGGCTTATCAGCCTTGTAGAAATACCTTGATAAGGCACGGGTGCTAATCCCCCTCAAAAAGATAAAACTTAAATCTTGTTGAAGCTCATTCTCATAGTGCTTGCTTCGGGGGAACACCTAGGTCTCAAACTCTCCCTTCCGGTCCCCCGACACTTCAATCTGTATCTCTCCAATCCCTTTCAATATGAAGTTGCTACCATAGGAACCATTGCGATGATTAACATATCCTTGACCATGTTCATAACACTTTCGCCCAAAAAAATGGGTAAGCTCCATATTCATCAGCTTGGACTGATATTCGCCAACACATATTAACAACTTCTGGTAAGCTAATCTCTACTTTCATGGGCGCTTCTCATTTCTTTTAAGGTTTTTACCTAATCCTCTTTTTATAGGAAAAGTCCCCTTTTTTCTACCCTCTCAAAATTGACACAAAATATTGTACATTAGCATCTCGATTCTGGGTGTATTTGTAATACCTGAGGTGGAGCTTTCGTCTTTCATTTATCAACGATGGTGTGAGTCGAAGCAATTCTTTATTTCTTCCTTACAGATATATATGCTATTGCTGTTTATAAAAGGTTCATAAAGATGGAAGGGCAACCTTTATTTTATAATGAAGGGATCATTGCTGATTGCAACACATCCAGATAATTGAGTGAGAAGAGTTTCGGCAGTACCAAAAGTATTTTCTTTAGATGACAAACATTTTAATAAAAATAAGGTTCATGTCAAGTAAAACAAATCGCTCTTTTCTTTTTATTTTCCCCATCGGGGAATGGGAGAAAAACCCTCTCCTTTGGGCGAAGACTTTAGTATATAATGGTGTATGTAAAATTGCCGTAATACCTCTTTTATGATGCTAGCGAAGTTCAAAGAGTTCAGCAAGAAATTCTAGGATCGACATTTTTGGGGTAGGGGCCATATTGATGTGAGTTCGTGTAATGTTACAGACGAACTCATTATGCAATACATTGAAAGCCAGGCGCTTGAGGAATATAGGGACGATGACTTTCGGATTTCCTCATGAAATTAGTGAAGCTTATAGCTGACAATAGTTTCGTATAGTTATCACATAAATCTACCGCCTTTAGAAGGTATGGTTTAGTTATTTAATTTATGCTAGTTCATCCGATAAATTAGGTATAGTGCCAGAAGTATCATTCATTAGAGTTTTAAAACAATACTGTTAAAAAAGAGGAACGATTGTTTTCTGTGTCTGAATTACTGATTTTCAAATAATAGGGGGTAGATCATAGTTACAAAAAGACCAGCCTGTATGAAAAGATTCAAGATATTTACCATTATTAATCACTGATAGGGTTATTCATTAACATTTTGTATCCCAGAATAAAGATGTCTTTCTTCCAGTATGTAAAAAAGAGAGTATAGCCATAGTTTTCCTCATGCACCCCTCTCCAGGTATAAATATTAATGAAGCAAAATTTCATTTTCTATGAAGGGGGATTCATTAGTATTCTCCCTCTGAACTCTTTAAAGTTTTTTTCTTTTCCTTGGGTTTAAAAAGAGTCCTCTATGGACAGAATAGCTGTGTATTGATATGATATGTATTTGTGAATAGAATGAAAGTGGTATAATCTTAACCTGAGTAACATTAGCTTAGCATGAAAGGAGAAAAGGGTGTGAGGGCAACTGGAGAAAAGAGAGACGAGATTCAATGGGAGAGATACATTGAGGTGAAAATTCCTGAGGGGACAGCGGATATTGATAGTTTTGTCAAGGACTTTGATTGGCTTGCTCAGAAATACAAAGTTGAAAGGCTTTCCTTAGTTCATAGGGCTGTTTACAGAGAGACCGAAGAGAAAAGGAAACCATAAAGAAAGTCTCAGTTTACAACGCTTTTATCAATACGAAGTTAGAATATATCACTGATGAGGAACTGCATCAATATTGGTTTTTGTCAAAAATGATAACATTAAAACATTTCTTGTTAAATTGGAATCTAAGGGCAGGGGAGACCGGCAGATAAGGCAGACTTGCGAGGCTATTTTTTCTAGAAGATTTTATGTATCTACCTATAGGTTTTAGTGAAACCAAGGAGGATGAATCTCCCCGTAAACCTGTAAAAAATCTTGCAGCAAGTAAGGATGCTTTCTCAAAATCTCTCAACCCATTTAGAGATTCAGAGTGCCCCTGAGAGAGGCCAGAACTCCTCTACCCCCTATAATAGAGGAGGGATATTAGTAAGGGGCCTAAACCCTCCCTGTACTCTTTACAAATATGCGGGATATAACAATAGTTGATAATATCATAGAGGTTGAAGAGGATGGAGTCAAGCTAATGATCCCAATAGAAGCAGGGGCGCTAAAAAAAGGGAGTCTCATGCGTATAGATTTTATTAACTGTCACTGAGGATTGCACTCAGGTTATTCGACGTCTAGAAGAGAACCTACGATGGCCTTTAAACATTGAAGGAATAAAGGATCTCATAGGATCAAAGCCCTTTTTAAGAAAGTGGTCTATAATGCCTGTAAGGAGCTATCCAGATGTTCTGTAAGCCGGCACAAAAGCATAAAAGCTGAGTTTTACCAGAAAGGATTTGGTAGTTTCCAGCAGGATGGAGAGATAGGAGATCTTAGAGTATAATTCGGGCTTTTTGAACAATAAATTGAAAACGACTCTTCCGGTCCAATCCGTATAGGTTAGCCGCTGTTTGTAAACAATCCAATTAACTATAATTGTTTAAGTGCTTCAGTGATATCCTCGACAATCATTCTTCGTTTCGACTCCTCAATCAGGAAATTTTTACCAGTGAGAATATATGATGAGAATAATCGTTTATAATGGTAGTAATACAGATTCTTTCTGATTTTGTACGTAGAACCTCTTGGTAGAATCCTCTTACCAGATTATTTATGTACTATCTGATTCATCGCTTTGATTGCGACGTTTCCCATTAGCATTATTACCTTCACATCAGGGAATAAAGATAGCCCTTCCTCTAGTAGTATAGCGCAATTATTGATGGTCTGGGATGATATTGCGTAATCTGTCTTTGTGCATTTAAAGCAGTAGTAATATAAACACCACAAGGGATAAGATATCATCGATGGAAGACGCAGCGATTCCTGAATCGTTGAAGGCCTGCAGAGCTGTCTCGAGATAGAATGGTTTGCCCGGTGCATAAAATTGATTCTTATGATCAAGAGGACTTGCTTCGGAGATCATAATTAATCTAGTTCCTAAAGGATCGATGTCTATCCCAGGTACTGCATATGAATTAGTTACTATATCTCCACATGGAAAATCAACACATTTTATCTGATCGCTGATCCGCATGTTTCTCTCCACGTTGGAATCATGATTTGTATTTGCAGAACTCTACCTTTGCTGGGAACGGCTAGCAATTAGTCTGTGAGGATTCACTGTTTTTTAGAAGTACTTTTATTTAATACTGAGCATAATAAATAATTGACATTTAATCAAGCTGTTATTATAAGGTTAATTATAAAATATGCTTTTTAAATAATAACGTAATTGCAAGAAGGTCCTTTGGAAAAAATACTGCAAACAATTTTTAGAATTTTCCTATTCTTACCCCCTTCTGACTGTATCATGATACATATATGTAATGCTCTTAAAATGAGACATAAATCGTCGCCTTTTTAACCTTTCTTGGCATTTGAAATATTTTTTATAGTGGAAATCATTAACAAATAGCCCTTCTTTTCAAGGGCCTCATACTCCTTGGATTGCCTTTTTTTATAATAGCTTTCTCAATAAAAATATTAGAATGACTTCTTTTTGTCTCTTTCTATCTTCATCTAAATAAGAAGAGTATCTATTTATCATAATACCAGTTTTATTTGAAAAAGTCTCCCATAACTGTCTCTTTTGAAATGTCCCAAATAAGCAGTTTAATAACAGTTTCTGTCTTACAACCTATTGTTTTAAAAAGAGTATTATTAATATATTGTAATATTTTTACCTTGGCACAAATCTTGAAGTTAGAGGGAATTGAGTTTTTATAATTTAAATGCACAGAAAGGAGATAATACATGACAAAAACAGAAAAGAACCTACAGGAAGCTTTTGCTGGAGAATCCCAGGCAAATCGAACATACCTTGCATTTGCCAAGCAGGCGCAAAAAGAAGGCTATGCTCAGGTTGCCAAACTCTTCAGGGCAGCAGCTGAGGCTGAAACAGTCCATGCCCATGCCCACTTAAGGGCATTAGGAGGAATCAAGAGCACGGCTGAAAATCTGAAAGAGGCTATATCTGGTGAAACACATGAATTCAAGGAGATGTATCCATCAATGATTGAGGTAGCAAAAGAGGAGGGTAACAAGGCGGCAGAGCGCTCTTTCAGATATGCCAATAAGGTGGAACAATTCCATGCTGGGCTTTATGAAAAGGCACTAGAGAATATGGGAGCAATGAAAGAGACGGATTATTATGTTTGTTCTGTATGCGGGTATACTTGTGAAAGTGAAGCCCCGGAGAGCTGTCCTGTGTGCGGCTCAAAATCCAAAGCCTTTTTTAAGGTAGATTAACAGGGCTTTCAACGAAATTACTTTCTTATTAACAAAATACTTATTTAATGGCCTCTTATTTATTTGAATATATCTTTCTATACAAAAGGAGGATAGAGAATGAAGAAAGTATTAATCGTATATGATAGTCGGACAGGTAATACAGAGAAAATGGCAGAATATATTGCAGAAGGAGTACGTTTAGAAGGAGTTCAAGCTGAGTTGAAGAAACTATCTGAGGTTAAGCATGAAAAAGAAATCAAAGGGTATGAAGGGTATGTATTTGGTTCACCCACATACCACAGAGATATGACGAATGGGATGAAAACATTTCTCTTCATTGCACAAAAGGCAGAATTGAAAGGGAAGGTAGGTGGAGCCTTCGGCTCATATACACACAGTGGAGATGCTCCTAAAGTGATTTTGGATACCATGGAGTTTGTCTTTAAAATGGATATTATCAATTTGGGGTCTTTTAACTTAAAGGAAGACCTTATACAGAAAGAAGAGGGCCTACGAGCCTCTCAGGAGTATGGAAAAGCGATTGCTCAAAAACTCCACAACTGATTCTTTTGATCCTTTTGCAATTGTTTAGCCGTCTTAAGAAGCGTTCATTTAAATAATTCACTTTAAAGCCCCTCTAAACAGGTTCGCGAAACAGATCCGAATCATTGTCTGGCGAAACAGTAACGATATTTATAAAGTTAAACATTAAAAAAATGATGTAAGTCAATATAATAAAAGATAAAAAAGAAAATATATTCATTAATTGATTACTGATAGATGAAGGGGGGGGGCTACAATTTTCGTAAGCTATTTATGAGAATAGAGGATTGTGATGGGGAAAAAGAAAGATATTTTAGAGAAAGGGGCAGTAGTACAAAGAGATGGTCAGACATATTCCATAGTACCGCATCTGACAGGAGGGCTTTGCACACCAGATGCACTTAGAAAGGTTGCTGGTATGGCTGAAAAATACAATGCAGCAGCTTTTAAGATAACAGGCGTTGCTAGGCTTGCAATTGTGGGGATTAAGGAAGAGGATATTGATAGGATATGGGAAGAACTCTGGATGTCACCTGCTGCTGCCGTGGGACTTTGCTTACGCAGTCTTAGGTTTTGTCAGAGGACGACATTTTGCCGCCGCATAGGCAAGCAGGATACAGTGGGTTTGGGGAGTAAACTCGATGAACTTTATCATGGTTGTTGATATTTCTTCAAAGTTGAGGATCGCTGTATCGGGTTGTCCTTTTTGCTGTGCTGAGTCCTGGGTAAAGGACTTAGGTTTTATAGGGACAAAAAAGGATTGAAAGGTAGTTGTTGGAGGGAGTGCTGCAAGTAAGCAAAGAGTTGCCCAGATAATAACAGAAAGGCTAAAAACAGAAGAAGATTTGTCTCTTACAGAAAAGATAATGGGCTTTTACAAAAGTCAACAAAAAAACAAACGCCTAGGGGCACTTTTAGGCAGTATTGGGATTGACAGGTTAAAGAAAGGGTTAGGTAGCGTTTGTAATGTAAAAGTAATAGACTGCCCCTTTATCGACTATGGCGTCTGTTTTATGTTAGACAGAAGAGGAGGTTGTCCTATGGGAGAAGATAAAAAGGCAAAATCGGAAAAGAAGATTAATGTAAAGGATGTAACTATCTGCGAGGCTACAACGCAGATGCTTGAAAAGGCTCAAAAGGATGGTGTACAGACTGCTTTTGATAGGGCAGCAGAGATGAAGGCCTGCCCCATAGGGGCGGATTCAGCTTGCTGTAAACACTGTTCTATGGGCCCATGTCGTTTAACCTCTAAAGAACCATACAGTAAGGTGGGAGTCTGTGGAGCGACGATCGATACAATAATGGCGAGAAATTTTGCCAGAATGGTGGCAAGCGGAGCTGCCTCACATACTGACCATGGCATGACAATGCTCGATGTTTTTAGAGAGGTCGTAAATGAAAAGATTGAAGGGTATACGATCAAGGACCCTATGAAGCTGGAAGAGGTAGCCAACTCAATAGGCATTGAGACTGAAGGGCGAGAGATTAAGGATATCGCCATGGATCTCTTTCATGAGCTGGAACGCACCTATATACAAGTAGAAGGAGAGATTCCCTTTGCAAAGCGGGTGCCTCAAAAGACACTCGATCTATGGAGGAAGCATGGTCTTGTTCCCAGGGGGGCTATGCGAGAGATTATGGAATTAATGCATCGCACTCACATGGGAGTAGACCAAGACTTTGAAAACATCATTAAGCAGTGCAGCCGGACAGCCCTGGCAGATGGATGGGGAGGATCTATGGTTGCTACTGAGATATCAGATATTCTCTTTGGAACACCCACACCCGTAAGAGGTGAAGTCAATATGGGGTGTCTGAAGGAAGATCAGGTGAATATCATCATTCATGGCCATGAACCTAACCTCTTTGAGTCAATGCTACAATCGGTAAATGACCCTACCTTCATTCAAGCTGCCAAAGATGCGGGTGCTGAAGGGATTAACCTGCTAGGAATGTGCTGTTCCGGTGCAGAGATGCTCTCTCGTCATGGGATTCCTCATGCAGGAAATTTCATGTCTACTGAGGCTGTGCTTGTCACCGGTGCGGTCGATGCTATGGGTGTAGATGTACAGTGTATCAAACAGGGACTGGTAAAGGTGGCACAGTGCTATGGAACGAAGCTCTTTACTACGAATCCCAGGTGCCGCATTGAGGGTGCCGAACATATCCAGTTCGAAGAGAATGAGCCGCAAGAATGTACGGACAGGATTGTTGAGATGGCAATTGTTCGATTCAAGAACCGTAATACACCAATTGAAATCCCACAGATCAGAAATATAGGTATCCATGGCTTTTCTCACGAGTATATCAATTACATGCTCGGGGGTACCTTCAGGGGGTCATACGCCCCGTTGAATGATAATATCATCAACGGAAGGATCCGGGGAGTCGCAGGTGTGGTAGGATGTACGAATCCAAGGGTTAAGCAGGATTGGGTTCATGTCGAGCTTGTCAAGGAGTTAATCAAGAACGATGTCCTCGTGGTTCAAACAGGATGCTCGCAGATTGCAATTGCCAAGGCAGGCCTATATACACCAGAGGCGGCGCATCTGGCAGGTCCAGGGCTCCAGGAGGTTTGTGAAACGGTAGGTATGCCACCGGTTCTGGGTCTCGGTTCCTGCGTTGATAACAGTAGAATACTCGTCGCATGCTCTGAAATGGTCAGGGTAGGTGGTCTTGGTGAAAGCTTATCAGATTTACCGGTGGCCGGTGCAGCTCCTGAATGGATGAGTGAAAAGGCTATAGCGATTGGGCACTATTTTGTCACTTCAGGGGTTTTTACAGTTTTTGGTGTAACTTTTCCGATCATTAAAGAGACCAAATTTCACAACATGCTCTTTAAAGGACTGGAAGACCTGGGGTTTGGTAAGTGGGGATTTACTCCGGATCCATATGAGATGGCCCGGATGATGATTGAACATATTGACAAGAAGAGAAAAGACTTGGGTATTGACAAGGCTAGGGAGAGAGTTCTCCTCGACATGGCAGACAGACGTGACCTTTCAGCTGCATAATATCGTATATTTGGGGGGCATCTGCCCCCCAAATATAACTCACGTATAAACTCCCTCAAACAATTTGCAATTTTTCGCTTCGCTTACATTGAACCTTTCTAACCACATAAAAAATGTGATCAAAAGAAATTCAAATCATTATTTGGTAGAAATCTTACTAAAACCTAATCTTCAACAAAAGGAGGATTGGCTGTGGATGTGGTAATGCTTTCGCGACTGCAATTTGCAGCGGCTACCATGTTTCATTTTCTCTTTGTACCATTGACCCTAGGGCTATCAATCCTTGTGGCGATTATGGAGACAAAGTATGTGAGAACAGGGGATGAGACATATCTTTCCATGACAAAGTTCTGGGGCAAGCTGTTTCTCATCAACTTTGCTTTGGGTATTGTAACGGGAATTACGCTTGAATTTCAATTCGGAACAAACTGGTCTCGATATTCTGCCTTTATGGGAGATATCTTCGGCTCTCTGCTTGCAATTGAGGCTACTGCTGCTTTCTTCCTTGAATCTACGATGATCGGTGTTTGGGTCTTTGGCTGGAAAAGGCTTTCAAAGAGGGCACATGCAACTGTAATGTGGCTTGTTGCAGGGGCATCGAACCTCTCTGCTGTATGGATACTGACGGCAAATGCTTGGATGCAACATCCTGTGGGGTATACCATAAGGGAGGGGAGGGCAGAACTGACTGATTTTACAGCGGTCATCTTTCAAAAGTTTGCTCTTCTTGAATTTTTTCATACAGTTGGTGGTGCCTATATCCTGAGTGCCTTTTTCGTGATGGGGATCAGTGCATTTCATCTCCTTAAAAACCAGCATATTGAGTTCTTTACAAGGTCATTTAAAATGGCTTTGATATTCAGTCTGATATTTTCCTTTTTTGTCATCATAGAGGGGGATATGCATGGGGTTCATGTTGCTGAAACTCAGCCTGCAAAGCTGGCAGCAATGGAATCGCATTGGGAGACAAGCAGAAAAGCCCCTGTTCGACTCTTTACGATTCCTTCCAATGAAAAGGAGAAGAACATCATCGAGATCGGTTCAATCCCCGGTCTTCTCAGTTTTTTGGGCTATCATGATTTCAATGCCGAAGTAAAAGGGCTTAAGGACTTCCCCAAAGATGATAGGCCGCCTGTTTTGATCACATCATTTGCTTTCAAAGGCATGGTCGGGCTTGGTTTCTATTTTGTTTTGATGACACTGATTGGCATTTACAAAAGAAACCGTCTGGTTCAAAGCCCCCTATATCTTGGGCTGATGGTCCTGTCAATCCCTTTGCCCTATATTGCAAATCAACTCGGATGGATCGTTGCCGAAGTGGGGCGTCAACCCTGGATTGTGTATAAGCTGATGAGGACCTCAGATGCGGTGTCACCGATTGCAACATCACAGGTGGCAACATCGCTTATTGCCTTTATACTGGTGTATGGTTTGTTGGGCGCGGTTGCTTTTTATCTCATGGCGAAAAACGCTATAAAAGGCCCAGTGGATAATTGAGATTTTACAATCGAAGACGTGGTATAAATCCTCGATTGAGATGATTGAATTTTTTTTGGGGGGGGGAAACGAACAATGATAATAGAAACAATATGGTTTTTTCTCTGGGGCCTTCTATGGGCGATTTTCTTTATGACAGATGGTTTTGACTTTGGAGTAGGCACACTCCATCCCTTTCTTGGAAAGAACGAAGCGGATAAGCGTTTGATTATTCAGTCTTTGGGGCCTCTTTGGGACGGAAACGAGGTGTGGCTAATCACAGCAGGCGGGGTAACATTTGCCGCGTTTCCCTTGGTCTATGCGGTGATGTTCTCTTCGCTCTATTCAGCACTGATGCTTATTCTGTTTGCCCTGATACTCAGGGGGGTTTCCTTTGAGTTCAGGGGGAAAGTGGACAGCCCTTCTTGGCGAAAGATTTGGGATTCATGTATATTTATAGGGAGTATTGCTCCTGCGATACTGTTCGGTGTGGTCTTTGGAAACATATTTCAGGGGATTCCCTTTGATCAACAAGGCGTCTATCAAGGGACTCTGTTAACACTGCTCAACCCTTACGGACTTTTTACCGGTCTGCTTTTCCTGTTGCTCTTTGTTCAACATGGTGCTATATGGCTGTCCATCAAGACCGAGGGTGATCTTCATAAGAGGGCGGTCTCAACAGCGAATGCGATCTGGCCGGTTCTTCTGATCGTTGCCGTAATCTTCCTCATTGCGAGCAAATTCTTTACTCATTTATATGACAATTACCTGGTTCACCCTATTTTGTTTCTAGTCATCCTGATTACTGTGCTTACCCTTTTGTGTGTAAGGATTTTTCTGAAGAATCAGGCCTATTTTAAGGCATGGTTTTCTTCTTGCCTCACGATTGTTGGAGCCACTTTTTTTGGAGTGATTGGATTGTATCCAAACCTATTCCCTTCGAGTATCAGTCCTCAATACAGTCTCACTGCCCATAATGCATCTTCAAGTCTGCTTACATTGAAGATTATGTTCACAGTTACAGTCATTTTCATACCTATTGTTATTGCATATCAGGCATGGGCGTACAATCTGTTTAAAGGAAAGATAACAGAGGATGATATGAATTACGATGAGGCGTATTGATTGCCGCTTCTTGCGACTCTTTAAAAAAAACGAAACTATTCCAACCTATTATTTCAGTAAATAGATATGGCTTTTGAAAGTGTTTCTGGTCTTAAGGGAAAGGTATATGTTCCAAATGAGAGCCCTGCAAGGAGTAAGAAGTACAATTGTAAGGATTGTTATTCGTGCCAAATCTGTAGCGAATTACGGTGTAAAGAATGCCTTGGTCAAAAGAATTTGTGCGACACCCCTCTCTCCTTTAAACAGGGGCATGAGAAGAGATCGACAATATTCTGCAAAACTCGAATCAAAAAGGTGGTAAAATATAGTGATGAGAAATGAGAATTCTGAATGTGCAGCAGATTGCGTTCTTTATAACGCAAAGGTAATCACCCTCGATCTCTTACAGGCATCTGCCGATTTTTTGGCAATAAAAGGCAATAATATCATAGGGGTTGGCAGAAGAGGTGAACTCGACCAATTCAAGAAAAGAGATACAAAACGAATTGACTGTGAGGGGGGGGCTGTAATTCCCGCTTTCAACGATGCCCATTGTCATCCGCTATCTCTTGGCGCAACAATGGTTTATGTTGATTGCTCAAAAGATGCGGTCAGGGACATAGATGATATAAAAGAGCAGATTCGTAAACGGGCAGAGAAGACCGAACCTGGCAAATGGATAAGGGTGGCAAATTACGATGAAGTTGATTTTTCAGATAGACGTGCTCCGAACCGTTGGGAATTGGATGAAGCTGCACTGGAAAACCCTGTTATTCTTATACATCGCTATGGGCAGCCCTGTTTTTTAAACAGTATGGCATTACAGATTGCGGGTTTCGACAGACAGACTAAAGATTCCTCAACCGGTACTATTCATAGAGAGAGTGAGACAAAAATGCTAAATGGGATGATCTCAGGCAGGAACGAGCAGGTAGAAAGAACGATACCTTCTCTCGATGATAATGAATTGGAAGAGGGGATGAAGTCAGCAAACAATGCATACCTCTCGTTTGGAATTAAATCTTTACAGGATATGAGCTGGACCAATGGATTATACCACTAGCAGAAATTCAAAGGGCTCATAGACGAGGGAATTTTATCTCCTAGACTTACTCTGCCGATAGGTCCCGATTCCGTAGAGGACTTAGGGCTTATCACTGGCAGTGGTGATAGACGGTTGCGTTTGGGCGGAGTAAAGATTGCTCTCGATGAGAGCACGGGGTCTATCCATCCTCCATAAGAGGAGACCAATCAAGTGGTATTCATGGCGCAAAAGGCCGCCTTTCAGCTTGCCTTTCATGTGAGCGATGTTTATATTTTACAGGCATCCCTCAAAGCCATAGAGTCTATTCTGCCGGAAATGCCCAAATATGATCTGCGCCATCGTTTGGAGCACTGTGCTGTCTGCCCTCCTGATTTATTGCCGCATCTAAAAAAGAATAATCCGATCATAGTAAGCCAGCCCTCGTTCCTCTATTATACTGGACAGAGATACTTCAATGGAATTTCTCCATCTCAGTTGAAATGGGTCTTCCCTTTTGAATCATACTGTAAAAACAACATTCAGATTGCCTTTGGCTCAGACTCGCCTGTAGTGCCAAGCAATCCATTGACAGGTATTTACGCGGCTGTGACAAGCGGGGTGGAAAATGGGCAGGTCCTTTGCGGAGATGAAAGTATCTCTGTAATAGATGCACTTGGAATGTATATCCTATGCGGTGCATATGCATCATTTGAGGAAGGAATAAAGGGGTCCGTTTCTAAAGGGAAACTTGCCGATCTGGTAGTCTTGAATAATGATCCCACTCAAATAGCCCCAGAAGAGATGATGGATTTAAAAGTGATTCAAACCATTATGGACGGTAGGGTAATGTGGGATAGTATATAATGCTGGCTAAACAAACAATGTCTCTCTGAGAGAATTTTGCTTTTTCACTCGCCTGTACAACCTTTTCGATTGTTCTTTTGAGACATAAATGTTTCATTAATAGAATGAGACACTATTGAGTCCCGCCCATATGATTTTCGTTATTGAGTAACGATAGGTTTTCTCTCTTCTCATTTGCCCATCAAAATTATTTAAGTAAAGCTTTATTTACAAAGCCATATAAACCTTTTGTAAAATTCCAATTTTCAATAAGAAGACTCCTTATCTTTAAATGCATTCAAATTGAATTTGGTTCTACTCAATATGGATTGTCTCAACAATGTCTCATTATATCGTTTATTAATCCTCTGCTTAAGCCCCTGATAAACTTAAAGTTAATTATTAAGTAAATAATATAAATATAAGCAAATAAAAACGATTTATTTATATTATAAATCAGATCTAAAATGTTGGCATAAATCCTGCTATTTCTAGTAAGACATAAAAAAATTTTTAGGTGGTGTATAAGATGAGATCGTGTCAGGAAAGTATAGATAAGATTTTTGAACTGGTGAATACGATGTTTGAAGTCTCCAATGAGGGATATGCTGATAGAGAAGAACCGGGATTTGATCTGATATACAGTGTGGTTCGTGACTCTGCATATAAGATAAAGAAGCTCGTAGAAGCGCAGCAATCTCCAATATACAATAATAATAGATGTCTTTGTTGCAAAATGAAAAAGATCGAAAAAGGCGCGGATCTTTTGGGGAGAGAACAGGAAAATTTTTAAAAATGAACACAAAGTTGGAAGGAAAGGAGAATGTATGAAAGCAGAAGCAAAACATAAGGAAAAAGAAGATAAAGAGAATAACATTAAGGAATTGGAAAAGGAGAGGAAATGGTGGTGGGCAGCAGAGAAAAAGAGATCAAAAAGACTGAACTACTTGAGAAAAGCGATATGGAAGAAAGGGCGACGAGGTGGCATGTACGAGCCCGGCCTCCACGTTGACCTGGAGCGTCCAATTCTATTTACGGAGTCATGGAAGCAAAACGAGAATGATCCGCCGATGGTGAAAAGGGCAAAGGCACTTGCCCATGTATTTGATAACATAACGATCTTTATAACGGATCATGCGCAACTTGTGGGCTACTCGGGCAGTCTTCCGAATACAATCATGTGGCACAATGACTTGGCGAGTTTCATCAATGAGGAGATATACAATGACCCGGTATTGGTACCTCCGCCAGAGAAGGAATCGCTGAAGACCATGACTGAACTGAACAATTACTGGGGTCCCAGGGACTCTTTGGGCAAAGTAATGCGAGATTTAAGCAGTGAGGAAGCAGTGAAGCTCATGTGCAGTGTGATCATGTGGGGCCTTCCTGTTGGTGGCAGTTTTGGGTATGCAGGCAAGGACTATGAGTACTATATGACCGGCAAGAGGGCCTTTGAAGACATACTCGACGAGATTCAAGAGAGGATAGACGAGG
>JAXHVA010000083.1:0-18709 GCA_034189035.1 Thermodesulfobacteriota bacterium | reverse complement strand
ATTAGTCATTACGAACCATGCCACTCAGTACATTACTAATAATATGTCAAGGAAAAAATGACTTATTCTGCTTTTTTGACCTTTTTTGATGAATACATGCAATTTTCTAACCGGAAATTACCGATAAAAAATGTAAAATACTATATACTTAAATTAAATTATCATTGTAAAAGATAAGTGTCAAGGGTTTTTTCGTATGAAATTATATAATGAGCAAATACATGCCAAGCACAAATGTTCTGACAAAAAAATAAGCGGCTATAGTATAGTTTTTGAGCCTTTATAGAGTTTTAGTATTGGAGTTTGCATATTGATACCTCTATTAGGTCTTTTCCAATTGTATTTAGTGATATCAATTCGGAGAACTTATCTTCTTTCTCATCTCTCCTTCGGGTTCTTTCAACCTTGCCATTGATTTGTGGTGTAGATGGTGTAATGATTTTATGACGTATATTGTGAAAAGCGCATATTTGATCCGGCATGTGTACTCTGGGTTTATTGAGGATGCATTTAGGGTCTAAGACACATATATTGGTAAACTCCGTACCTCCATCCGTTTGGTTACGGCGTATAGGAAAAGGAGCTTCTTTGATGAGTCTTTTAACGAACTCTCTTGTGGAATACTTACTCTTTTCAGGATATATATCTGCGAAGCGCCATGTGGTATAATCATCTATGGCAGTGAACCGATAGTACTGTTCCCCTCTCATACGATAAGGAACATACTTTACAGCAATCTGTACCATGTCTCCGGGGTTTGGCATCTCATATCGCTTTCTATGTATCTTCTGTTTTTTTAGGTTTTGAAAATCCTTCGCGTCTATATGGCCGATAGTAGATAGTGGCAGAGTTATTTTGTGATCTTTATTCAAATAAAAGGCAATTCTGACTGAACCATATCCGGTCTTCTCCCGTAGAGCCTTTACGAGTTTTACCTTATCAGCTTGAGTCGTATTTGGATGAGACTTCGGCTTTGCAGAACGTTTTTCCAAAGACTAAATATCCCTATTGGATCTCTTGAGACGATTCCAGCAATTATAGTAAATAGAACGACTAAAGCCCAATATCTCATATGCTAAACTGACATTTTTTCGCTCTTCAGGTTTGAAGAAAAGAGTGACTTTCTTACGAGTATGATATCAATCAATACCCAGTAGTTGATCCTGTGTGAGGAAGACCTCAAGTTGTTGAGGGAAGGTGCATCTAAGATGGAAGAAGGAATTGTTAACCTAAGGGCAAATCGGATGGGTTCGATTTTATGAAATACGTACTGAACACTACTGCTTTTTCAGCGGTGATGAAACGGGATACCCGCATCATATCGTTTCTTAAAGGATATCGTCCCGCTGATATTGCCACAGTGCCACCGGTTGTAGCTGAAATACAATACGGTCCAATGAGATTGGACAGTTCTTCAAAAAATGCCTTTTACTCAAGACAAAAGTGAATCGCCTGCTTTCCATAATTAATATATCGCCATGATCGCCTGAGGGGAACAATCTATTCTGAGACAACTTTAGATGTAGTGAAAAAATTAGTGAGAACGGGGATTTGCGGGGTTTTTGAGGGTTTTTTTTTATTTTTGTCGCAGAATACGTTATACTGGAAAAAGGGCTGTAGATAAATCTATTTTGCGACAAAATTTACGGCTATATATGCTGTAAGGTCTTAATTATACGCAGGTTTAGACGTTTTTTTGCCGTGTATAAAGTGGGGACCATAAAAATAGTGTTTTTTGTAAGATAACATTTAATTTTCGTGAATAATATCAATAATATAACAACGCTCTCTGTAAATGAATTGTGATTCACTAAAAATTGAGTGATTTTTAATGAAAAAATAATTTTTGAAAGATATGTGTCAAAACATTGGCGATTTTTTAGGATGTGTTTTTAAAGATGACAAATTTTGTCACCTTTCATAATGGATATTTCCCCTGTGATAACGCCCACAATCACCTGGCAGCGGAAGCCGCACGCTGGAGCATGATCAGGTACATTGTGATGTTAGATCATAATCATCTTTGTTATGATTTGTCGGTCCAGTCATCCTTTTGAGTAAACTGTGGAATCCAGCGCCATTCTCTAAAGTCGAAGAAATGCCTTCTTTTCGGCAACTTCCTCCGATTTCCTAATTCATCTCTAAACTCCATCTCCAGGTCCATCGTTAATTGTTCGCGAAAATTCTCATCAGTAGCTTCGTTTATTAACTTTTTCGCAGAATACGTTAGATTTTGTCGCAGAATAGATTTTTCCGGACAATAGACAAGGAAAACTCATAGACGATTTTAACCGAAAAAAAGAGCTGACCAAAAATGGTCAACCCCTTTATTTTACTGGTGCCTAGGGCCGGAATCGAACCGGCACGGGGACAAGCCCCGAGGGATTTTAAGTCCCTTGCGTCTACCTATTCCGCCACCCAGGCACGCAATTTTTGGCTTATCTTAGCGCTATGATGTGGAAGCTATCATCTAGCTTCTCTATCAAAACCTCATCTATTGCGTAATTTATAGTATTTTTCTGATTATTTGTCAACTCATTATCGTATTAATTATTTGCATAAAGACATTAATTCTTCCCCTTTTTCAATACCTCAACCATCTCTTTGTGAATTTTTTTATTACTGGCAACTATTTCCTTAGAATAGATATCAAAACCCCTTCCTTTAAAATCCGTTACGATTCCCCCAGCCTCCTTAACGATTAGACTTCCAGCTGCCACATCCCATGGTGACAACTTCAATTCCCAAAAGCCATCAAACCTGCCCATAGCAACATAGCATAAATCCAAAGCAGCAGAACCCGCCCTTCGAACTGCCTGGGCACTCATGATAAAATTACTGAAGTGATCGAGGTTATTCTCATCAGTTTCTCTTAAGTCATAGGGAAAACCTGTTGCCAGCAGGCTATGAATCAAATCTTCAGTAGATGAGACCGTGATTTTTTTCTTGTTTAAATAGGCTCCTTTATCCTTTTCTGCTATAAAAAGCTCTTCTAAAAGTGGGTCGTAAATAATACCGAGTATAATCTCTGAGTCCTTTTCTAATGCAATGGAAACACAGAAAAACGGAAAACCATGTGCGTAGTTCGTGGTACCATCAAGAGGGTCTATAATCCATCGATATTTTGATTCACTCTTTTTCCCCTCACTCTCTTCTGCTAATATCTGATGATCAGGGTATCTGTCCCTGATAATGTCAACAATTGTCTCTTCAGAAAGCCTGTCTATATGAGTAACCAGATTGATCTCACCTTTAAAATCGATCTTAAAAGATTTACCAAAGTTTTCTTTGAGGATTTTTCCACCATTTAAAGCAGCATAAAGAGCAACTTCTAATATTCCATCCATGTTTACCTCCAGTACATGAAAGAGTTATTAATGGATAAACTTATAAAAACATCTTTGTATATATCTAATTTACCAAAAAAGCTAATGTCCTGCAAGAGATAGGTTGTGTATTCACCTTGATTTTTAAAAGTTAATATGCTATATAACCTAGCGAAAATCGAATAGGGGGTACTTTAGTTCATCCAAAAAAGGAGAAAAAAATGAAATTAAGAGACAAAGTCGCAGTAATCACAGGATCGAGCCGGGGAATGGGAAGATTGGTCGCTTTGGAGATGGTAAAGGAAGGTGCAAAAGTAGTGGTAAACGGCACGACACCTGAACTAGTTCATGCCGTATTAAAAGAGATTGAGGTATTGGGAGGACAGGCTGTGGGTAATAACAACAGTGTTGCCACTATGGAAGGGGGAGCAGACATAATAAAATCAGCGATCGATCATTTCGGAAAGATAGATATCCTGGTAAATAACGCTGCCATTACCAGAGACAGACTCCTTTTGAAAATGACGGAAGAGGAATGGGATTCTGTAATTGCCGTAGACTTAAAAGGGGTCTTTTGCTGTACCAAGGCAGCCATTGGATATATGAAGGAGAAGAACTATGGAAGGATAATAAACGTTGCCTCTGCAGCAGGAAGATCAGGAAATATAGGACAGACAAATTACAGCGCAGCAAAAGCCGGTGTCATTGCATTTACCAAGGCATGTGCAAAAGAACTCGGAAGATACAAAATCACTGTCAATGCGGTTGCACCATCCCATAAAACCCGGATGTACGATAATATTCCTGAAGAGGTCTTTAAGAAGATCATTGCTGCCAGATCTTTGGGCAGGATGTCTGAACCAGAGGAGATTCCCCCGATATTCATTTTTTTGGCATCGGATGATTCCAGCTATATTACAGGTCAGCTTATCGGTGTTGATGGTGGGCTTTCTTTTTAAGCCTTTTTAAACCAGAGAAACTGTTTTGCCAACTAATGATTTGGATGGTCTTTGACGGATACTTTTGAGGTATCCAATGTTAAAGATCCTAACTAAACGAAATGATTACTAACTAGAGGGCTCTCAGATTGAAAAGGCTTATAGATGAAATATTAAACTTGAACCATACGATAACAATATCCCTCTTTCTCACTGTACTTGCGACAGGAGTACTTACTGGTGTTGGGCTCATCTTTTCATCTCTTTTGGATAAAACGAAAACCGCCCCATCGATTGAAGGCGAGTTGATCTCACAACAGGAAGAGATCCAATCTTTTGAAAATGAGACCCTGCCCCTTGCAAAAAGTGGAAAAACAATTGAACAGACACTTGTAAGGGAGGACACACTCTTCGATCTTTTTGTAAAAAATGATATCGATCCTAAAGAGTTACCTGATCTGTTAAAGGCCTCGAAGAAGATATATAATCTGAATCGCTTAACACCCGGTAATCGATTGGAATTAGAGGTGAATACTGAAAACAGTAAGGTCCATCATTTTAGATATGAAATTAATGAAGATGAGGTTCTTCTTATCGATAGATCGAATAATGGCTTTTTTGCAAGAAAGGAAAAGCTAGAACATGATATCAGACTTGACATAAAAAGCGGAGTGATCTCTAATTCCCTTTTTGAAGCCGTTATTAAAGAGGGATTGCCTTCAGAGATATCCTTGGATCTAGGAGAGATCTTTGCCTGGGATATTGACTTTAATGTGGATCTTCGAAAGGGGGATCGATTTAGAATACTATTCGAAAAAAAATACAGAAACGGTGACTTTCTTAGAAACGGAAGAATCCTGTGCGCTCAGTTTATAAACCAAGAAAATCAATACTGGGGAATCCTCTTTAAGGATAATGAAGGTCACATAGACTATTATGATTTAGATGGGAATTCTTTAAAAAAGAAGTTTCTCAAGTCTCCCCTGCGATACAGGTATATCAGCTCTGGTTACTCTAAGAGACGTCTCCACCCTATTTTAAAGATTTACCGTCCCCACCTGGGCATAGACTACGCTGCGCCCACTGGCACTCCCGTTGTAACGGTTGGTGATGGAAAGGTAATTCTCGCCGGATGGCAAAAGGGATTCGGAAGAACTGTTAAGATTCGACATAACAGTACATATACCACATTATATGGTCATCTTTCCCGCTATGGCAAAGGGATTAAAACCAATAGGAATGTAAAACAGGGGCAGGTCATTGGATATGTCGGATCAACCGGCCTCTCAACAGGGCCTCACCTCGATTACAGGCTCATAAAAAACGGCAGCTATATCAATCCCCTGTCCTATAATCCACCGTCTGCAAAGCCTGTAAACAAAAAATATGTAGAGGACTTTGAAAAGTTAAAAAAAGAGATGATTCAGAAGTTAAAAGTGGTAGATTTTGTTCCTGAGCAAATGGCAGCAGATAAGGAACAGGGGTCGGTTTTGAATCGTCCCTATACAAGGTTCTCTGTTATACAGTAAGGCGCGCGCGATCAAGGTCTCTATGTCCTTTTCCCCCATTAAGCTAAAGACTGAGCGGTCAACTCGTTAAATCTCCTATCTACGCCATCTTGTATATCTCTTATCTGTTCTGAGATGAGGTGAGAAAACCTTCCCTGCTTCATCAGATATTCCTCGATCGGTTTCCTTTTCTTTGGTATCCTGTTTATGGTTCTCTTTCCATGTTCCTGTTCGTACAGCACCACGAGGCCTGTCTGCACTGCAAGACGGGCAATCTCTATGGTTAAAGAGGCATCGTACTCCCATCCGGTAGGACAGGGAGCAATCGCATGGATAAAGGAAGGTCCCTTGTACTGCCTCGCTCTTTTAACCTTACGCATAAAATCCTGCGGATATGCAGGAGATACTGTTGCTGTATATACATTCTCGTGCGCCTCTACTATCTTCATTATATCCTTCTTTCGGACTTTTTTTCCCGCTGGTGTTGTCTTTGTTCTTGCCAAATAAGGCGTAGATCCGCTTCTTTGCACACCTGTATTCATATACGCCTCATTGTCGTAAAGCAGGTAAGTGATATTATGGCCCCTCTCCAAGGCACCGGATAGGGTTTGCAGACCGATGTCAAGAATACCTCCATCACCGCCCAGCAAAAATACGTCCATATCGATCTTTTTCTTCCTTAGCCCTACTTCCACACCACTCGCTGCTGCTCCTGCACTGCTGAAACTGAAGAATGCACAAGGGACCTTGAGACATGTCTGGGGAAAAGCCGCGGGTATTACACCAAGGCAGCCGCAACTGGCCGTAACAAAGGTGTTCTTATCCAACATGCCAAACGCGAGTTTCGCACATATTAGGCCGCCGCATCCGGGACAGAATGGATTTCCCAATGCCTGTATACCCTCTCCTTCTTCGATCTGTCTATCAACATCTTCAGAATTCAGGATGCTTTGATAGTTATCATATCCGCTGAGCTCTAAAACCTCTTTCTTAAATTCGAGGTTGTACCATTCAACGAACTCATCCTCTCTTTTCAATGTGGCATCAAATATATTGGTAATATCCCTTTGAAGGATATCTTGACTTCCGATGATATAGTTAGATATGATGACCGGGCAATTCTGTAAAGCAGCCTTTACCTCTAGATAGGTTATCCCATCAGAACCCGGTGAGGTCGCCCGGTCCAGTACCAGAACCTTCTTGGCATTGCCAAGGCCTTCTCTTATCTCTTCCTTGGGAAAGGGTCTAAAACATCTGAGTTTCAATAATCCGATATTATGTCCCTTTTCCCTGTATTCATCTACCATTTCACGTACAATACTCACTACAGAACCCATAGCAACCACAATGATCTGCGCATCCTCTGTCTTATAAGGCTCTGCCAATCCTTTATAGTCTCTGCCGAAAAGATCTGCAAATTCTTTACATGTTTCCCGTATAGCCCCTTTTGCCTTTTGCATGGCAGAGAACTGCTGAAATTTCAGTCCGTCAAAAGTAACCGTGGAAAGGGCCGGTCCTCCTTGCATTACAGGATACCTTGGGTCAATAAAGGCGTGTTTCGGATCATACATCGGCAAAAACCGATCTACAGTCTCCTGATCCGGGAGATCCACGAGTTCATATGTATGAGAGAGACGAAACCCTTCGATCACAACGATACTGGGCAAGAGTATCCTGGGATCCTCACCTATTTTATATGCCATAATTACGGAATCCAAGGCCTCCTGCGCATTCTCACAGTAATACTGGATAAAACTCGCATCCCTTTCTGAAAGTGTATCAGAAAAATCCGAGGAAAATGTCTGGGGAGAGCCGATAGCACGACTCGTATCACCTACCACTACAGGGAGTGCCATTCCTGAAGCCATCCAGAGCATCTCTTTCATGTATGCCAAACCTTGGGCACATGTACAGGTAAACGCCCTCACCCCGGCAGCTGTTGCTCCTGCGCATATATTCATTGCCCCAATCTCGGACTCTGCATTCACTGCATCGGCATCGAGATCTCCCCTATTTATCATTGCAGACAGTGCATCTAAAACCAGGGTATTGGGTGTGATCGGATATGCAGATATAACCCCTACCCTCGACAATCGAACCCCATGGGCTAGACTTTCAGAACCAGACAGATACGTCCTCATAGTTTCTCCCTCTTCATTTGTATCGCACTTTTTGGGCATTCATGGGCACATATACCACAGCCTTTACAGTACTCATAGTTTATATCAACAGCATCCTCCTCCCAGATGATTGTATTGTCAGGACAATACCAGTAGCACAATTTGCACCGATTACAGATAGACAGATCGATGATGGGGCGAAAAACCCTCCAGCCCCCTGTCTTAAAGATCAGAGAATTACCTGAATTATGGATAGCACCGCCTCTTATATATTCCCTTTTCATCTGATTCCCTCTTTGAATGCAGCCCTCACAGCTTCAATATTATTGTGAATCACTTCACTTGAAAATTTTTTACCGAGCATCTGTTCCACCCCTTTTTCAGCTGAATCGAGGCGTATCAAATGTGTTACAGAAGCAAAGGCACCCAACATCGTCGTATTCGTTATCGGAGACTTCAGCTTCTTTAGTGCAATAGATGTCGCATCTATACAGAAGGATTGGTGTTTAAACTTAAGATTCACAGGTGAATTAACAACGAGGACCCCATTGTCTTTCATCCCTGACTCCACATTGACTGCTGTTACTATTGTGGGATCAAGGACTACCACATAATCCGGCTCAATGATCAACCCTCTTTCAGATATGGGTTTATCCCCTATCCTGGCATATCCTTCCATAGGAGTGCCCCTTCGATCCCAGGTCTGTCCTTGAGAAGACTGCACAAACTTGTCTTCACAAGTCGCAGCCAGACATAACATGTGAGCAAAGGTAACCGCCCCTTGCCCCCCTCTTCCATGAACTCTAATTCTAATCATAGCTTCCTTTTCATTATATTTGTAATAAAGTTTTTGTGGGCAGTACCCACCCTTCATAGCTAACAGTGTCACAGGGTTTGGCTTACTTAATCAATATTCCCGTCAGAATCATAGGTATTGTTAATAAAACAGAATCAATCGTCTCGTTATTGTCTAAGTCGAATTCTGCTTTTATAATTAGTCCATTCACCTGGTACCTCCTCATCACTATTGCCTTTATGGCTAACTCCCCCCATCATCGCGACTACAACCAATAGCAACCAATCCGAGGATAATCACGACTTTTAACAGATCGAAAAGCAGATTCTTCAAAATCTCATCTTTCATCTTATTTTGCATGTAGTATTTTGGTTGACAGAGTCCCTTCTCTATATACTTTTAAGCGAAAAAATAGTAGAGTAAAAGAATTACACCACCCTTAAGGTTCGCCTTAATATTTCAAATATCAGATTACTTTCTCCTCTTTGAGTTTGGTGAGGTCATCATCGGTCAGATTGAGCATGGAACTCAATATCTCATTGGTATGCTCACCGAGAAGAGGAGCGGATTTTATATCTACCTTTGATTTCGACAGCTTGATTGGACAGCCAATGATCTCATGCCTTCCTCTCTTCGGATGTTCAATCTCTACAACCATTTCTCTCTCTTGTAGTTGCTGATTTTCCATTAATTCCCTTTGATCGAGTACAGCACCGCATGGGACATCTCTACTGGCAAGATACGTCATGGCCTCTATCTTATTCCTCTTGCTTGTCCACTCCTCAATCAGAGCATCTACAGCCTCATAATGCATCCCACGGGTCAATGGGTCAGCAAATCTTTCATCCCCGATACAGTCTTCCCGACCTATAGCCCGAAGCAAATTTTCCCAAAGAGGGTTTGTAAGAATGCCGATTACCACCCATCCGTCTGTTGTCTTATAACTATTCCATGGAGCAATCAACTTTGTTTGATTTCCTGTTCTTTCGGGGGCCTGTCTGCCCATAAGATAGAAGAAATTGTATACAGGTCTCAATGTATTGAATATCGAATCCTGCATTGATACCTCAACCTCCTGACCTTCGCCAGTCTTTTCTCTTTGGTACAATGCGGCCAATATGCCAACCGTTAAGTTAATCGCTGCGATACTGTCACCAAGGCCTGTTCCCACTTTTGTAGGAGGGTTTTCAGGGTATCCGGTCATTCCCATCAACCCCCCCATAGCTTGCGCAACGATGTCGAAGCATGGGTAATCCTTATAAGGCCCATATGTCCCATATCCGGTGACAGAGGCATAGATAATTTTTGGATTTACTTCTTTGAGTAAATCATACCCGATTCCAAGGCCCTCCATGGTTCCCACAGCAAAGTTATTTACGACTACATCTGCTTTTTTAACCATCTCTTTGAAGAGTTCTTTTCCCTTTTCGCTCTTTAAATTCAAGGTAACGCTCTTTTTATTCGCATTCAGGAAGATAAAGTAGAATGAATCGATTCCCTCATCACGCTTTTCTGAAAAAGCAAATCTCCCTGCATCGCCTACTGCTGGGTTTTCAACCTTTATTATATCTGCTCCTAAAAAACCCAGTAATATTGTAGATGTTGTTCCTGCCTCAAACTGAGTTAAGTCCAATACCTTGAGACCGTCCAATGCCTTTCCCATATTAATCCTCCTTTTTAATATTTACTAAAAAATTAAAATACAACTTTATGAACAGGCCTGGAATTTATTGAATCTAGAAATACTTTTATTGTTATTCTAAATAAGAAGATTTGCCACCTTTGCACAGTTTGTCTTTTTGAAAGGAGTCGCGAGAAGCAGCTAATCAAGGTTGATGATAGCTTTCTATTTCATTGTCTAAAATTATTCAATTTTTTTATTATGGTAAATGAATCGTAATGATTAAACCATATTGCTGAATAAAAACAGAAAAATAATACATAACTCAACCTGTACCGTCAAGGAAAAAACAATCTATTGACAATACATGACCTATAAAATAGAATTTGGATATTATGAATCTTCCCAGCCATCTCAAAGAGAGAACGAGATAAGATGAAGAAACAGAAAGGAAAGACAATGAAAGAGGTCATATGGAAACCATACGGTGATTACATAACAAAGAGCAATATAAAAAGATTTATGGATAAGCATCGTATCAAGGATTATAAGGAGTTAATATCCAAATCAACAGATGAGATCGACTGGTTCTGGAATGCAATGATGGAAGACTGCAATGTAGAGTGGTTTAAAGAATACGATACGCTCTTAGATTTGGATGCATCCAAGAGCTTTGAATGGGCAAAATGGTTTATCGCAGGAAAGATAAATATTGCACACAACAGTCTGGATCGTCATGCAAAGGACCCTTTTGCCAAGAACCGACTGGCATTTATCTGGGAAGGAGAGGATGGCAGTATTGAAAAGTGGACCTATTTCGATCTATACACTGAGGCCAACCGCTGTGCGAATGCTTTGAAAGAACTGGGTATTAAAAAGGGGGATACCGTCGGTTTCTATATGCCGATGATACCTGAGCTTATTGTGGCATTTTGGGCCTGCCTGAAGATAGGGGCACCCTTTGTCCCTGTTTTTTCGGGTTTTGGCGCCAAAGCCCTGGCAATCCGTATGGATGATGCGGAAGTAAAGGTTATCTTTACAGCAGACGGCTCTTTTCGTAGAGGAAAGCAAATTGAGCTGAAGACCGTATGTGACGAGGCTGCAAAGATTTGTTCGGGCATAGAGCATATTATCGTAAGAAAACGCATTGGAAAACCCAATATACCATGGGTCGATGGCAGGGATATATGGTGGGAGGATATCGTACCGAAACAGTCAAGACAATTTGACACGGAAAAGATGGATGCAGAGGATTTCGCAATGATCCTCTTTTCATCAGGCACCACTGGACGTCCCAAAGGGACTATACACACCCACGCAGGGGCCACTGCTCAGATAGTTAAAGAACTGGGGTATGCATTTGATGCAAAACCCAGTGATCGATTCTTCTGGGTAACGGATATTGGTTGGATGATGGGGCCATGGCAGATTATCGGCTTACAACACTATGGCGGAACCCATATCATCTATGAAGGGGCACCGAATTATCCGCATCCGGACCGTATATGGGATATGGTTGAACGTCACCAGATTACAACCCTGGGCATATCACCTACTGCAATCCGTCTTCTGAAGAGATCTGGTTTAGAATGGGTAGAAAAACACGATCTTTCAAGTATCAGAATACTCGGATCCACGGGTGAACCGTGGGATCCAGATTCATATATGTGGTTCTTTGAAAATATCGGTAAGAAGCAATCCCCGATTATCAATATATCCGGTGGCACTGAAATGGTGGGTTGTCTCTTATCCCCCCTGCCTATCTCTCCTTTAAAGCCCTGTACTTTAGGAGGACCCGGACTGGCTATGGATATAGATGTATTTGATGACCATGGCAACCCCATTCGGGGAGGAATTGGGCATCTTGTTTGTAAAAAGCCCTGCCCTTCCTTTACAAAGGGGTTCTTAAAAGACCCGCAGCGTTACCTTGAAACATACTTCTCGAAATGGCCTGAGGTCTGGTATCATGGAGACTGGGCACATGTGGATGAAGACGGATTCTGGTTTTTGCATGGTCGCTCCGATGATACGATAAAGGTCGCAGGCAAGAGAACCGGGCCTGGAGAGATCGAAGCGGCACTCATTGAACACCCTGCTGTATCAGAAGCCGCTGCCATCGGCGTCCCTCATGAGATAAAGGGAGAGACCGTTGTGTGTTTTGTCATTTTGCAATCCGATTATTCCCCAAGTGAAGAACTGAGAGAAGAGCTTAAAGGACAGGTTATCAAGTTTCATGGCAAGACACTGAGACCTGAGGATATCCTCTTTCTGAATGCCATTCCCAAGACCCGTTCTGCAAAGATCGTGAGAGGGACAATAAAAAAGAAGTATCTAGGAGAGGCTGTCGGGGACATCTCATCCATAGAAAACCCCGAAGCTATCGAAGAGATATCTAAAGCGAAATAGATTTAAGTGCATATTGAGACTTCTCTTTTTCCAAAGGGAAGTCAATGACCATTCAGTTTTCTTTCACTGGAGTGTTCATATGGATTTTTTCTTGACAGAGGAACAAAAGGGAGTCCAAAGGCTCGCAAGAGACTTTGCTGAAAGAGAGATCATGCCAAAGGTATCAATGGATGATCATGCACACAGATTCCAGGATGAGATTGTTAAAAAGATGGCAGACTATGGGTTTTTTGGGTCCGTATTTCCAGAGAATTACGGTGGTTCAAACCTTGGATTTGTCGCACATGCGATACTCGTAGAGGAGATATGCAGGGCAGAATCCTCTTTAAGGCATTTCTTTAATATGCAGGCTCTTACCTGTCCCTTGACAATCCTGAATTGGGGAACTCAAGACCAAAAGAAAAAGTATATAAGAAAGCTGATTCAATGTGAGCTCTTTGGCGTAAATGCTATGACAGAGCCGAATGCCGGATCCGACTTTGCCTCTATTCAAACAACAGCTTTAAAAGACGGAAATTCCTATACTGTCAATGGATCAAAGATCTGGATCAGTAACGCTCCGATAATGGATGCAGGCGTGGTATATGTCAAGACTGATCCAAAGATCATACCGAAATTCAGAGGAATCTCGTGTTTTATTATTGAAAAGGATATGCCGGGTCTACATAGGAAGGAGATAAAAAACAAGCTGGGCCACCACTGTGCACCCACTGGTGAACTGATATTTGAAGATTGCAGGATACCGGAACAAAATCTTATCGGAGAATTGGGCAATGGGTTCAAAATAGCAATGAATGCCCTAGATTTCGGACGGATTAGTGTTGCTGCAGGGGCTGTTGGAGTTGCCCAGGCATGTATAGACGAAAGCACTCGATACTGCAACGAAAGGGAAGCCTTTGGCAAAAGAATCGGTGAGTTTCAGATGAACCAGCAAAAGATTGCCGATATGATAGCCGGAACAGAGGCATCGAGGATTCTTCTGTACAAGGCTGCCTTTCTCGCTGATCAAAAGATTAGAAACACTTTCGAGAGTACGATCGCAAAACATATTGCAGCAGAGACCTGTGTAAAAGCTGCCCGGTTTGCAGTTGAGATATTCGGTGGGTATGGATACTCAGAGGAGTACCCGGTGGCAAGGCTCTACCGCGATGCGATTATGTATCAGACAGGAGAAGGCTCTTCCAATATTACGAGTATGATTATCGCATTGGACGGTCTGGGCTGGAAAAAAGTGAAAGTGGAATATTAATGAAAATGGCTATTGACTTCTCTTTTTAAAAACGGGACTCAGCAAAGGCAATCATATTTTTATAATGTGATTGTCTTTGCTCTGTTAACTCAAAAGCCATTTAAAGAATTCAAAGAGGTTCAAAGAATGATTCCCATTGTATCTATAGTCGGCAATTCAAATAGTGGAAAGACAACCCTTATCGAAAAGATAATACCTGAGTTAAAGAAGCGAGGATATAAGATCGCCACTGTTAAGCATGATATCCACGACTTCGAAATCGACAGACAGAGAAAGGATAGTTGGCGGCATAAAAAGGCAGGAGCCCATACTACTATCATATCATCACCCAATAAGATGGCTATGATAAGAGATGTGGAATCTGATTTACCATTGAAAGAACTCAGCCTGAGGTTCATCAAAGATGTGGATATAATCATATCCGAAGGGTACAAAAGCGATCGTCATCCAAAGATCGAAGTGTATCGCAAAGATATGAATCGAGAATTGCTGTGTTCAAAGAAGGATATGCTCTTCGCCCTAGCCAGCGATAAGGCCTTTGATATCGGTCTTCCGTGTAAGGATATAGATGATATCAAAGGCCTTGTTGATCTCATAGAAGACAGATTTCTGAAGAAGGAAAAAAGGGCCTCGATAATTCTCAGGGTTAATGGCAAAAGTATCCCATTGAATACCTTTGTTAGAGATATGGTGATTCGATCAATCAGTGGTATGGTCTCCGCATTAAAGGACTGTGAAGACCCGAAAGAGATAGAGATAATGATCTCTTAAAAGGCCAGAAACGAAGACAAGGATAGTATTGCATTGACAGGGGTGATCTTAGCTGGGGGCAAAAGCACAAGGATAGGCAAAGACAAGGCTTTCTTAATTATCAATGGTCAAAGGATAATTGATCGCATCATCTATATATTCAGGGATATCTTTGATGATATCATTATCGTTACAAACAATCCCATTGAATATTTCCATCTTGATCTCAAACTCGCAACTGATATTATCCCCCAAAAAGGGGCTTTAGGCGGTATTTATACAGGCCTTTTTTACGCATCATCCCAGCATATTTTTGTAACTGCTTGTGATATGCCGTTTATTAATAAAGGGTTTGTTGAATATGTCGTATCAAAAGCAGATAACTTTGATGTAGTTGTTCCCCGCTCAGATGACGGTCTCCAACCGCTCCATGCAGTCTATTCAAAGAGATGCCAGAATCATATTGAGGCTGCTATTCAATCGAACAGACTAAAGATAAAAGACATTTACCCCAAATCTCGGGTCAAAGAGATCAGCACTGAGGAGATCCGCTATTTTGATCCGCAACAATCTCTTTTTTTCAATATCAACTATCCTGATGATCTGGAAAAAGCAAAAGATATAGACAACCAGTCTGAATAGTTAAAGTGTTTAAAACTCCTGACTACAGCTTTCTGAAATACCTGCCTGTATAGTCTACCTCTATCAGTTTTGAATCGATGGCTCTCGATTCAAAAAATTCGTCTGTTGCCCTTTTGCACCCCTCCCAATGGCCATAGTCATCTATGACAATGACCCCCCCAGGTCGGACTTTGTCATAGAACCTATCAAAACAGAGTTTGACGCTTTCATACCAATCTGCATCGATGTGTAAAAGAGCTATATCTTGAATCTGTGCATATGGGAATGTTTCGTTGAACCAGCCCTTAACAATACGAACCCTGGATTCTGGAATCCGGAGATCATAGAAAATTTTTTTTACCTTATTCAAATCGCCGTGGCACCACCACCCACATGATTGGGCCTTCTCTCCATCTTTTTCAGTAGGCTGTGGCAGTCCCTCAAATGAATCGAAGAGCCATATATTCCTCTTGGAAGAATCTCTACAGACCGAAGCAATTAAGGCAGACGAGCCTCCATTGTAAACGCCGCATTCGACGATGTCGCCTGGCACTTGCAGCCGGTCGATCTCCTTACTCAACTTGTACAAAGAGGCCAAACGGGGGACAAAGACTGCAGTATATTTTCTGACTTTAAGGACCAGCCGTATCATTCGAAAGGAATCAAGGATGGAGCTTGGACTTTTTAGGTCTATGTTATTGATGAAGGCTATCAATAAATTCCAAAAGTAAATAGTATAGAAAGAAAATGTGCCAGTCAGCAATGATATTTTGCTTTGAATCTTACCCACTGATGCCATACCCACCTCTTTGACCTTATATCACATATTGAATAGTACGACGGCATGAATAAAAAAATAAACTAATGTAAATGATTAGCAAAATTAACACTTCAGCTATCTTTTTAATAACATTTTTGAGTCATTTTGTCAAAGAGAGATCCCTGAATCCATAATCCAAAATATTATATTATTCATCACTGAAACGACTACAACCCAAAAAAATATACGATGTTTTCTTGCTTTTCATCGACAATTCAGTTAACATGACACGCTAAAATTGTTTAAAGTACAAAACCCCGCTTATAAAAGGTGAAAGCGGGGTTTTGTTTTCGTCGTTGTCTTTTTTAGATAAGATCCGTAAGAGTCGGTCAATGTAAAGAGTGCTTTCCTCAAGACTCATAGGTTGTAAATGCATTCAAGTACACTCCCTAGGCTTTACACTCCATCATTTATCCTGATGGCCTTTGCCAATCTGTTTACAGTCTCGAGCTTCAGCAGCTTTTTCCTTCTCCCTCTTTTCATCACCAATCATGGGGGCTCTAAAGCAGATATAGGAATCATTATGGGGGCATTTGCCCTTTCCTCTGTTTTATGCCGTCCCTGGATCTCTCAAATGGTCGACAGTATAGGACGGAAGAGAAGTTACACTATCGGCTGCCTTGCCATGAGCCTGCTGCCTCTTATATACCTCTTCTTTCAAGGAAATCTCTCCAGATTTTATCTCCCTCTCATCCTCATCAGATTCTTACACGGTGTTGGGTTGGCCATCTGCTTCACATCCGCATTCACATTCATCTCTGATATTGTCCCTGCAAAGCGTCTGAATGAAGGGGTCGGCATGTTTGGTGTCACAGGCCTTACTGGGCTTGCCATCGGACCTGTAATTGCTGAGATAATCGTCCAGACATTCGGTTTTTCTGTCTTCTTTCTCACGGCCAGTGGACTGGCTACACTCGGCCTTCTTCTCCATCTCCGACTTCCCGAATCATATATTCATGTCCCTCATGAAGCTTCTCAGTCCTTCTTCTCGGTACTTATTCAAAGAAGGGTCTTTACAGTGGCATTGCTCGCACTGCTCTTTGGTTTCGGTTTGGCAGCCTCCAGCAGTTTTGTCGCCCCATTTGTCAAGGAACACAATATCGAATTGATCTCCCTTTACTTTATCTTTTATTCTTCAGCTGCCGTGATAACGAGGTTTCTTGGTGGTAGACTTGCGGATAGAGTCGGGGAAGAGCAGATCATTCCATATGCCCTGATTCTGACAGGTACAGGCCTTCTGATATTGACCTCTTTGGGAGGATCCTTGGTATTGGTACTCTCCGGCATGATTTCTGGTTTCGGTCACGGTTTCCTCTTTCCATGTCTAAACTCTCTGGCCGTCCGGAACGCAACGATTAACATTCGGGGAAAGATCATTGGGGTATTCACCGGAGGGATCGATGCCGGGGTATTCATTGGGTCTATTACACTAGGCTATATTGGAGAATGGGCAGGCTTTCGGGCAATCTTCTTAGTTGCAGGTCTCGTTCTTTTAGCAGGTCTTGCGATTTACAGATCTAGGATAATGCAGGACAATTGATTTACTGTTGGGTACACCCTGTACACATATTATTCTTCGGCCTCCTTTTGTCTCAGGGTCATCGAAACCGCAGAAGTGCCTACTCCTATATTTTGTGCTATCTCCGCTAAAGTCACCCCCATTTCTCTGCTCAAATAATATGCAATTTTCCTTCTTGTTTTCTTGACCTCTCGTCTCTTTCCACCTTCCTGGAGTTCTGACTCCCTAATCCTGGGCTTCTTACATATCCTTTCTATTACGCTATCTACTGCTTCCTTCCCTTTGTGATACTGTAACTGACGCTCAAGTCTTTTGTCCGTATCTTCCAAAATCTTTCGTACAAAATTTCCGCTGCCCAGTATCCTTGAATCATAGGGAATCTTCTCGTTCTTTTGTCTCAGGCTCAATACCTGTGAACATCCTCCAAGACTCCGGGTTAATCCACCTCCCACTAAATCCGGACGATGTCCCTTTTGGATCCCTTATTGCACAAACTCTCGGCATTTGACAATCACCTTCTCTTTCTCCTGCCTGAATTGTCTGAAAACATACTTTTTGTCGAGCCAATGGTCTTTGTCTTTGCCAACTAACACTGATCCTACTATGAAATGGTGGACACTCGGTTAAGTCATTGTTGAACAGACCTGCTAGCGCGGGGGATGGTAATAGAAAGGTCACGACAACAGCGAGATAAGGTCTTAATGGAAGCGACAATACAGAAGATATTCGACACAGGATACGACGCTTATCAAGATGGCTTGACAAACAGAAAGCCCGGCTTTTAGGGTACGATCGTTACCACGTGATATTCACGATATCCGACAAGCTTCGATTTTTATGGCCTCTCAACGTACAGGTCATGACCGATATACTCTTCACAAGCGCCACAGACGCCCTCTTTGAACTCCTCGGCAACAACAAATACCTCGGAGCAAAGCCCGGCATCATTGCATCGCTCCACACATGGGACAAGACCCTCCTTTTGCATCCCCACCTTCACTGTCTCACAACAGGCGGCGGGTTGACAGATTCCAA
>JAXHVA010000082.1:0-18755 GCA_034189035.1 Thermodesulfobacteriota bacterium | reverse complement strand
CTGTCTTGAACGATGTAGGCGTTGCTAACTGCTTGTTTTTTAATTCATTATTGTTGTATTGACTAGAACAGGATTTCGGCGAACTATTCATTCAGTAGCGGTGCGAAAATCGCTGTTAAAATAAAAATTAGCGTTTCAACACAAAATACATATTTGTTAAAATAGAGAAATAGATGCTATTCAAATAGATGAAACAATATAATGCATTCAATTTCTAGGTAAAATAATTGAACTGATTAAAACAATTAACTCTTAAATATAGATGAAAATTATTCATATCTGAGAGAATTGGACCAGTTTAAAAATAATCTAGAAACAAGAAGCACTAACGTAAGAAAATTTCAAATAAATTTAATATTTTATCTCAAGGTTGCTTATTTATAATGTCAGAAATCTTCTAAGGAGAGTAGCAATTTGTATGCCATATTATAATCATGAAAGGGGACTTATAATCAAAAGATATAAAAGAGAATAAGTTTAAAAGATAAGTAAATTTTGTAGATACCAAAATCATATTAAAAATAGGCGTGTAAAAGGATATGTTTTTTATTAGGGTTAGTAATTGAGTTATTATATTGACATAAAGGCCAATATTTTGACAAATCTTTTAAAATAAAATTTATTGTTAAGAGATCAATTGAGTTGACACTTTTTGATATTCCTAGTATATAAAATCATAATTATTAGGTCATATATTTAAAAAAGGTGTCGTTAACATAGTATAGTAGAAAGGCCATCATACCATTTGACAATTAAGAGTATAACGGAATACTGAAGCATTTTTATGCTTTTATTATACCATTTAGTCTTCTTTCACAGTCTTGCAGGAAAGTGACGAAACAAACTATTGCAGCCTTCAACTGTATATTTTTCTACTTTCTATTGTATGTGTTTGTTGTTTGGAAGGAAATCCTCATAAGGATTCCAGAAATCAGTCATCGCTAGTTCGATTTCTTTGTCCTGGAGGGAGTTTCACAATTGTTTACCAGTTGCTGTTTCACAGGGACCCAATACGCAATTGACGAATCCTTTTCCATGTCGATCAACAGCAATCCATATCCAGCAGTAGTTTTTTTTGAAGAGATATAGGTATGAAGTTCATCCATCTCCACAACCTCCAGCTTCGAATCGGAGCGAAGCTCATTCACCGCCTCACCGAACGATTTAATCCAATTATAAACGGCGACGTGGCTGCATCTCAAAAAACGACCGATAGAACGAAACCCCAGTCCTTCGAGGTACAGCTCAAGCGCTTGCCGTTTTACATCAGGACTTTTCCCGCGATGTTGAACGGTGTGTCTGAAATTACAAAGTTTACAACGATAACGTTGCTTTCCCTTTACAATGCCATCTTTCACACATTTTTCAGAACTGCATTTTGGACAAATAGCCATGAGACCTCCTGTAGTAAATTAAGGCCTTACAATAACATCTCTATATTAAAATAACAACACCTAAAAAGAAGAATACACATAAATGCAAACACTAGTAAATTTATTAAGCTAATCATTTAGCACTTTGTATCTCAGTCAAAGAAGCTTTTCTGTTTTTCATGATAAAGAAAAAGGAAAGGAGATAAACTAATGAAAGAAAAAGATTTTGGATGCATAAAGATAGTCCGAAAAGAAAACTATGCAACTGTGATTCTAAATAGACCAGAAAAATTAAACGCTTTGAGTCCAGAATTGATAGGAGACTTTATGAAGGCCTGGCAAGACGTGGCAAATGATAAATGTATTAGAGCTGTAATCATAACAGGCGCTGGTCAGTCATTTAGTGCGGGTGGCGATGTTGTAAAAGATATAAACCCGTTAAGAGAGATGAGCGCTGCAGAATTCCATGAGTATTTCAGTATAGCAGAAATAATGTATAAAGGAATTATTGAACTAGAAAAACCTGTAATCGCTGCGATAAATGGATATGCAGTAGGAGCGGGTTTTGATTTAACACTTGCATGTGATATAAGAATCGCAGCACAAGATGCTAAAATGGGAGAATTTTTTGTAAGGATGGGCCTCTCCCCAGAACTTGGAATATATATATTGCCAAGATTAGTAGGGATAGGCTGGGCAAAGATGATCTGTCTTTTAGGGGATGTAATAGATGCTGAAAAGGCAGAAAAGATAGGTATTGTAGAGAGGGTTGTGCCTTCAGATGAACTGATTGTCGAGGCAGAGAAATTAGCAGGGAAGCTTGCAAGGGGACCGGTTGCAATAGGTACCATAAAAAAGGCATTGAATGAATCGCTCAAGATGACCCTCGAATCGTCGGTTGATTATATCTCAAGAATACAGTATCAATTGTGCCATACTGAGGACCACAAAGAGGCCGTTACAGCATGGTTAGGCAAGAGGAAGCCAATTTTTAAGGGGAGATAGAAAGAAAACATTCTGCAGAAGCTTTAATGGTCTTTTCAATATCGTTGTCTGTATGAGCGAGAGATATAAAGGAAGCCTCGAACTGAGAAGGTGCCAGGTAAATCCCTTGTTCCAACATAGCCCAGAAATAACTGGCAAATCTTTCTGTGTCACACATTTTAACAGTTGAATAATCTACTGGTAGCGTGTCTGTAAAGAATAGACTGAACATGGAGCCCACCCTGTTTGAAAATACAGGGATAGAGGTTTTATTGGCAGCTTCGTTTATTCCCTCTGTAAGAATCCTTGATTTCTCCTCAAGTGTTTCATATACTCCTTTTTGAGAGAGTAGCTTTAGAGTCTCAATGCCAGCTGTAATGGCAAGAGGGTTTCCAGATAGAGTTCCTGCCTGGTAAATAGGCCCAACAGGGGAGATCATTTGCATGATCTCTCTCTTTCCGCCAAAGGCACCAACTGGTAATCCACCACCAATGATCTTTCCTAAACAAGTAAGGTCAGGGGAAATACCTAGAAGTTTTTGGGCACCACCAAAAGAGACACGAAAGCCAGTAATGACTTCGTCAAATATCAACAAAGCATCATATTGATAACAAATATCTCGTAAGCATTCTAAAAATCCTACTTTAGGGAGAATTACACCCATATTCCCTGGAATTGGTTCAACGATAATGGCTGCTATATTTTTTCCATCTTCTTTAAATGCTTTCTTAACGGATTGAATGTTATTGAATGGCAGGGTAATGGTTTTTTTCGCCAGTTCAAAAGGGATACCGGGGCTATCAGGAATACCGAATGTAGTAGCGCCAGATCCAGCCCTGACTAAAAGGCTATCCACATGTCCATGGTAGCATCCCTCGAATTTAATTATATTATCCCGTTTTGTATATCCCCTAGCGAGTCTAATTGAGCTCATAGTAGCTTCAGTGCCGGAGCTCACCATTCGAACTGAGTCTATAGAAGGTACAGCTTCAACTATCATACTTGCGAGTTCAATCTCCAATGAGGTAGGCGCTCCAAAACTGGTTCCCTTTTCAATAACCCTCTTAAGGGCTGAGATAACTTTGGGATTTGAATGCCCTAAAATCATTGGCCCCCATGATTCTAGATAGTCAAGATATTCATTTCCATCAGCGTCGTATATCTTAGACCCTTTTGCCCTTTCAATAAAGAGAGGATTGCCTCCTACAGCTTTGTATGCTCTTACAGGGCTATTCACTCCACCTGGAATATATCTATTTGCCTCTTTGAAAAGTTCTTCAGATCTCTTTGTATTCAACATACCTCCATAATCTGTATAGCCCGCAATTATACTTGCTTAGCCATCTTAAAAAGCTTTGAGGATTTATAATGTAAATAATCTTTTCTTTGTGATTTGAGTTATTTGGCTAATAGGTTAGCCGATTACTTTGATACGGCATTCTCAAGGATTTCTCTGATAAAGGGTAAGAGATAAATATCCTCTGTATTAAAAGAGCAAAGAGCACTTATAAGGATCTTTATTCTTCCCTCAGTTGGCACAGATTCTTCTATAAATATCTTGTACTTATTATGGACTTTGCAAAGCCCACTTTTAATGAAAAACTCTTCACCTTTGAGCTTTTCATAGACTACTTCAACATTGAGTTTACACGCAAGATTCTCAAGATTTTCTAATACTTTTCTTTTATTCATTTTATATTAAAAAACCTTCTACTATTTTAGTCATATGAAAAGTAATGCTTTTATCGAGCTTCAAAGACGATCAAAATTTAATCTGCATGAAAGTCGTGTCCAATTGATCAAAAGAAAGAGAATTATATCAAATATACAATTCAGTATCTCCATAATTCCCTATTTCAGACATATAATGTGAGGACATCCCCTTTTCTTTCTTATGGCTCGGCAAGATACTCAAAATAGAGATTGTTTACTTAGTATAGCAGAAGGTCCTTTATTCCATTTGACCATTAAGTGCATAAGAGAATACTGAATCATTTTTTTCTTTTACTATAGCATTTAGTTTTCCTTCTCAGCCTTGAAAGAAGGTGACTAAGCAAACTATTGTAGCCTTCAACTGTATACGTTTCTACTTTCGATTGAAAGTATTTACCGTTTGGAACAAATCCACATAAGTTTCAAGAAATCTATCATTTGTTCGATTTCTTTGTACTGAAGTGAGATCCACAATTGATTACATATTGCTGTATAGCGTGCATCTATCACGCAATTAAAGAATCATTTTTCATGTCGACCAACAGTAATCCATATCCAGCAATAGTTTTTTGAAGATATATAGGTATGAGTTCATCCATCTCAACAGACTACAGCTTCGAATCGATGCTCATACACCGCCTCTCCAAACGATTTGATTCAATTGTAAACGGCGACGAGGCTACATCTCTAAAAAACGACCGTCAAAATAAATCCCCAGTCCTTCGACTGATAAAACTCAAGGCCTGCCTTTTGACATCAGGACTTTTTCCGCGGTGTTGAGGGATGTGTCTGAAATTACAAAATTTACAAAGATAACGTTTCTTTCCATTTTCAATGCCATCTTTCGCACATTTTTCAGAACTGCATTTTGGGCAGATTGCTATAAAACATCATGTGGCACATTGAGACCCAATGATAATAAATCTATATTAAATAAACAGCTTTCAAAAATATAGATGCTAAAATTTGGCCAATGTATGAGTGACTCTTTCAAAAAAAGCTAAACTATTAAACATTCTCTAGAAATATTCCATGCTTGTTTTTTTAAACTCCTCTGTACTAAATAGAAGTTTAAATTCTGTTATTCCTGTTTTCTCTGATATTCTTCTTGCAATCTCATAACAACCATCTTTCGTTTTAGAATGGATCATGGCATAGAGATTGTACTTCCACTGTGGTAGTGTATGTCTTTCATAACAATGGGTTACCTCTTTAAAGGATGAAATTAACCCCCCTATACGATCCACTTCTTTCTGTGGGACCATCCACACAGACATTGCATTCGCATTGATACCTGCTATCCTGTGTCTCAAGGTAGCGCCAAAGCGTCTTATATAGCCTTTATCGATTAAGTCCTCGATTTTTTGTAAAAGATCTTCCTCTGGTATTTTAAGCTTATTTGCAATATCTAAAAAAGGACAGGGAATAATGGATATATCGGTTTGTATTTCTCTAATTATCTTCTTGTCGAGATCGGTTAGTGACATAATTTAGTTATTTTCAATTTGTTCTTGATACTGCCTGACTTGATAGATAAAGGCCTCTAATCTCGTTTGAGTATTTGTAGTTTTCTGTCCATCAAAGGCCATATTAAGAACAGGGATATTTTTATAATCCTCCCTAAACCTCTTGAGTAAAGCGCTTACGATTGTTCCTGGCATGCATGTAAATGGCATAACATTTATAATTCCGCTCACGCCTTTATTATAAAAGTCCACGGATTTTCCGATGCTAATGATTGATTCACCTTCAAAGGAAGGATCGAGATAGGGCTTTGCATATTTCAATAACTTCCTGGTAGAAGGTTCTCGAAGGTTCTTAACTGATCCGTCAAATACCTTTTCTAATCTATATTCATCCAGTTTTTGAAAGATTTCAGTAATGTACGTGCTCAATAGACTCTTAAAATTTTTATCCCTTATGCTCCTGATCTTAGAAGTAAAATTTGTGTAAAAAATCCATTCGGAAAACGGAGGAACCCAAGCCTCTCCTCCTAGCCTTTCAATCTCTATTATAATATTTTCATTACTGAACTTATTTGATCGGACATAAACCTCTCCCACTAAACCGATAATCGGTTTCTTGATGGAGTTATTGAGCTCTATTTTATCGAATTGAGCCTGTGCATCTTTTAAAGCTTCAAACAGCTCTCCTTTTTTTCTGATAGAATGACAAATATTTTGTAAGCATTTCTGGTAAACAGAAGCTGTCTCTCCAGGAATTTTCTCAAAGGGTCTAGTCTCTCTCAATTTCTTGTCGATAATATCTACAGCCATGATACCCTGCCATGCAAGACGGATTATATTTTTGCCGACGCTTTGTAGTTCTTGATAAATAGTCTCATCTTGGCTAAGGGCATAAATAGGTATATCATCATAGCCCAATTTGTCAAGGACCATACGGTGAAAACGATGGTACTGACCAAAACGACATGGGCCATTTGCGGAAGGCATAAAGAAGGCGGTTTTATTACGATCAAAGTCAGGGGATTTTAGTAGCCTTACCATATTTCCGGTAGTAAGGATACATGGGAAACACTCTCTGCCTGAAGTAAATTTCCTTCCCAGTTCAAGTGTTATCTCATTGGATTCGGGCATTGCCTCTGAGGGTATTCCACAGGCATCGAACGCAGCGGAGAGGACAATTGCATGATCAGACATATATGGGATGTAAACCTTTCTGCTATTTGAAGTTTCGACTGAGGCAGGCACTCCTTTTTTTTGTTTCTTGCAGGTTAGGTCTTTTTTAACATAATTTAATGTGTCAAGAAAGGCCTCTAGGCGTGTAATCGCTCCGACATCTGCACTATGCTCGTCAATCTCTATTTGAAGGTATGGTTTTCCTTTCAGTTTTTCTCTGAAGAAATGCGAAATAAATGAATCGGGGCCGCACGCAAAATTTGTAATGTATATGGCAAATAGATTGGTATTGTTTTTAATAATATTGGCTGCGCTTAGGAACCGCTGTCCATACTTCCAATACATATGCCCCCATGTATCTGCAATCTCAGGACCCTCTATAGGGAGATAGTCTAATGGGATGGCAAGAACTGCAAGATCTCTCAGTTTTTTTGGCAGATCCATATTGATACCAGTATCGAAGCCGTTGTATGGTCTACATATTACGACCATTGCCTTCTGATCTTCCTTGAGATTCTCTAGAATCTCGGTCCCCCTGGTCTTTAGTTGAGAATAAAAGTCATCCTGAATCTCTAATGCCCTGGAAAGGGCAACTTTAGCCTTTTTTGAAGGGATATTAAGCTGTTTTGCCATCTTACATAAAGCCTTGTTCATCCCGTCCCTTCCTCTTCCAAGATGAATCACAGGTTGCAATACTGTCACTCCGTATTCTTCAAAGTTTATGGCAGACCTCACAGTATATGGAAAGGCCTGTACATAAGGACAATTGAAACTGTATTCAACATCAGGGTTAGTCTCTTTCATATTAATAATACTTGGTAAGAATATCTTTTTAATGCCTTTGTCTATCAATTCGATTATATGCCCATGAGAGACCTTTATTGGGAAACACGTCTCAGCTACAGTACTTTCAAGCCCTTGATGGATCAGTTTTTTGTTGCTGTTTTCAGTAAAAACAACCTTGAATCCCAACCCATTGAAGAAGGCCTTCCATAGGGGAAACAATTCATGGAAGAAGAGGATCCTGGGAATCCCTATTACAGGAGCATGATCATCGAGTTTAGTGTCCTCATGGTCAATATTGAGCAGAAGATCTTCCCTTTCTGCGAAGAGATCAGGGAGGTCATCCCTTTTCATTTTCTTTTTATCTACCTCATACTTTTCGCATCTGCTCCCATAGAAAAGGGGACTTTCTCCTTTTACTGTGAGTTTTCTCACCTCGCACATATTGGGGCATCCGGTGCATTCAAAAGAAGTAAGCTCATAGCTTCGTTTGCTCAGATCGAACCCTTTAAAATTACTCTTCCCTTGTTTATCCGCTTCCATTGAAAGGATTGCCACTCCTATAGCCCCCATAACCTCATTGTTTATTGGGACTATAATGGGTTTGCCGAGTATTTTTTCGAAGGCAGCTACAACACCGAGGTTGAAGGCAGTTCCTCCTTGAAAGAATATCCGATTTCCTACTTTTCTATCTCCAACTACCTTGTTAAGATAGTTAATCGCTATAGAATAACTCAACCCTGCAACGAGGCTGTCTTTACAGGTTCCTCTCTGTTGGTGATGAACCAAGTCAGATTCCATAAATACAGTACAGCGCTCACCCAGAGAAACCGGAGAAGATGCATTTAAGGCTAACTCTCCAAATTCATCTTTTATAGATATCCCTAACTTTTCTGCCTGTTCTTCCAAAAAAGATCCAGTACCCGCAGCACAAACCTTATTCATTTCAAAGTCAATGATTGCCCCGCTTTTAATACGAATATATTTTGAATCCTGACCTCCGATTTCAAATATTGTATCGACCTTCGAATCCATATGAATCGCTGCTGTAGCCTGAGCAGTTATCTCATTTCTTACAATATCTGCACCAGCGAAATCACCTGTCAAATACCTGCCCGAGCCTGTGGTTCCTACACCTTGTATGTTTACAAAGTCACCGATCTCTTCACCGACCTCTTTCAGTCCCCTTCTTATTGCTTCTATGGGTTTTCCTGCGGTCATAAGGTATCTTTTAGAGAGGAGGTTTTTATCTTTATCTATAACCACAACATTTGTGCTGATGGATCCTACATCGATCCCTAAATAGGCATCGATCTTATCTGCTCTTTTACATATCGAATAAATGGGGTTTTCTTGAGAGCTTTCTCTTTTATGCTCACAAGAAAGTATAAGAGGGCTGAGCCATACAGCTTTCTCTTTATTCGATTCAAGATAGCCATTGAGCCTATCAAGTCCAAGGAACTCTACTTCTTTGCCTGGATTTTCAATGGTAGAGATCACAGCACCAATTGCCCCCATTGATGCAAAATATTTTGGAATTATCAGGTCCTGTTCCAACAATTCCAGTATATCGATGAATGCCTTTCTCATGCCAATATTGGCTGCTACTCCCCCCTGAAATGAAATGGGAGGGTTCAAGTTCTTGCCTTTCCCATTATTACTTTTAAAATTTCTTGCAAGTGCATAACACAGACCTGCAACAATATCAAAGTCAGGGGTGGCACACTGTTGTAAGTGAATCATGTCTGTTTTAGCAAATACACTGCACCTTCCGGCAATACGTGGAGGGATTTTCGATTTTAATGCGAGTTTGCTAAAATCTTCGATGCTCAGCCCCAATCTATGAGCTTGTTGATCGAGAAAGGATCCTGTACCGGCAGCACAGATGGTATTCATAGCAAAATCTAAGATTTTCGATTTATTTTGGGAATTATCAGGTTCAAGTAAAATCAGCTTGGAGTCTTCCCCACCAATTTCAATAACAGTCCTTACCTTAGGATAGAGATGATTTGTAGAGTGAGACTGCGCAATAATTTCGTTGACAGGGTTTGCCCCTATGAGTTGTGCGACCAATTTACCTGCTGTTCCTGTAATAGAGGCAGATTTTATTTGATCTTTATTGATACGAGAGAGGATTTCTGTAAGAACCATTCTCACAGTTTCTATGGGGTTCCCCATAGTTCTGTCATAGTGTTCTTCCAAGATAGTCATTTCATGACTCATTATTACAGTATTGACACTCACCGAGCCTATATCGATACCTAAGTAGAGATGATCTGAAAGAATCATTTAAAAACTCCAAAAGAGGGTTGTGAGATTTATAAATCCCAGAAGGAAAAGGGAGTTTACGGGGTGTTGTAATGTTCCAATTCACATTTTAGATCTCTGCTCATAAGCTGAGTCACCACATCTTTGGCTGGTTTGTCTTCGTAAAGCAAATAGTAAATCTGCTCTGTAATAGGCATCTGAACATTGAGCTTTTTGGCAACATGATACGCAGCCTTTGTAGTCTTTATACCTTCGGCTACCATCTTCATATCGTCTAATATTTCCTTAAGTTTTTTTCCTTTTCCTAGCTGTAGCCCAACAGACCTGTTTCTGCTCAAGTCGCTGGTACATGTAAGTACAAGATCTCCGAGACCGGTTAAACCGGAAAAGGTGAGAGGATTTGCCCCTACGAATACTCCCAGACGTGAGATTTCGGCTAACCCTCGAGTTATCAAGGCGGCTCGAGTATTATGACCAAACCCCAAACCATCGGAGGTTCCGGCAGCAATGGCAATAACATTCTTTAATGCTCCCCCCAGTTCTACTCCTATAACATCTGAGTTAGTATACACTCTGAAAAATTGAGTTGCAAAGACACCCTGTGCAATTCTGCATGCCTCTTGGTTTTCTGATGCAACAGAGACTGCAGTAGGTGTTTTCTTAATAACTTCTTTTGCAAAACTGGGGCCTGATAAGTAGACGAGGTTCTCATGTAATGCAACAGGAAGAACTTCTTTTAATACATGGGACATACTCATCAAGGTGTCAGACTCAATGCCTTTGGATGCACTGACTATGATGGGCTTCTCTGCAAGAAAAGGAATGGTTTGTGAGATTGTGTTTCTTACTACATGAGAAGGAACAACAGATACAAGTATTCCCTTCCCCTTGCAGACTTCAGCAAAAGAGGCAGTCGGATAAATATTATCTGATAATTTTGAATCGGGAAGATAAAGCGTATTTTCTCGTTTTCTTTTTATAATATCGCAAAGCTCTGGTTCATATACCCAAAGGGTAACTCTATATCCTTTCTCTGCTAAAAGGTTTGCAAGGGTAGTTCCCCAGCTCCCAGCTCCTATAACACCTATTTCTCTAATCATCGCATGCTTTTTTTCAACCTTTTCTTAATGTTATCTATCCGTATCTGTATAACTTCTTTGTCAATGTATTTATTGAGTAATTTTTCATAAATATTTAAGGCATCCTCGAGTCTTTCCATCTCTTCATAGCAATTGCCAATATAGAACTCTGCATGGAGTGAACTCATAGTTTTTGGATACCTTTTTATCACTTCCTTATAAGATTCTATCGCAGTTTCAAGACGGTCTTCAAGATAATAGCTGCTGGCAATCTGTAAATACGCGTCATCCGAAAGTTTTGTTTGCGGAAAGTTTTCAAGGAGGATTCCGTACTCAACCCTGGCCTGTTCAAAATCATTAATGAGAGAGTAGCATTGGGCGATTTTGTACTGAAATTCGTCACTATTCTCTAACTCAGGATAATTATCCAAAACCCTTTGATATTCTAATATAGCAGCCTTATAATCCATAAGTTTATCCATAAATATTTCAGCAATATATTTTTGGGCAAAAGGAGCTAATCTGGAGTCAGGAAAACAAGATATCATACTTTTATAACTATTTATGGCATTATTATAGTCTTTGATATAGAGGCGATACGTATTGCCAAGTTCATATTGGGCTTTTGCAGTAAAAGGGCTTTGGGGGTATTTATCTATAATTTTATTATATTCTAAGCAGGCCTGCGCGTAGGCGCCTTTATCCCTCAGGTCTTCGGCCTTTTGAAGATGATCAGAGCCTTGTTTACTGCAGTTAGTGGCAGTGCAAATGGAAATAAAAATGGCCAATAAAAAACCTGTTTTAATCCATCTGTGAACTTTCCGCTTTGATTCAGGCATTCCCATTATCCGCGAGCCTGGCTATTCCTACTAATTTTTCGTCAGGAGAAATAATGATTAATTTTACTCCCTGGGTGTTTCTCCCTGTTATTGGAATTCCTTTCGCTTCAATCCTGATGATATTCCCGCTGTCTGAAATAAGAATTAAATCATCTTCATCATTCACGTGTTTCAATCCAACGACAGGTCCGTTCTTTTCAGTAGACCGTATTGTAATGTTACCAGAACCGCCCCTCATTTGGGGCCTGTAGTCGGAGCCCCTGGTTCTTTTGCCGAAGCCTTTTTCAGTCACGCACAAAATGGTAGTGTCATCATTTATAATTTCCATACCAACGAGTTCATCTCCTTTGGTTAATTTAATGCCTTTGACTCCCCTGGATATTCTTCCCATACTCCTTATCTGGGATTCATTAAAACGGATAGACTTCCCTAATCTGGTGCCAAGGAAGATGTCTTGGTCACCATTTGTCAGTCTTGCATCAATAAGCCTGTCTCCTTCATCAATCTTGATAGCGATTATCCCAGTGGCGCGAGGGTTGCAAAAAGCGATAAGAGGGGTCTTTTTTATTATTCCATTCTTTGTTACCATAGTGATAAATTTGTCATCTATAAATTCTCTCACCGGAAGGATTGCTGTAATGTTTTCATCATGGCCAAGGTTAAGTAGATTTACAATAGCCTTGCCGCGAGATATCCTGCCTGCCTGAGGTATTTCATAGACTTTTAACCAGAAGACCTTCCCCTTATCTGTAAAGAAGAGTATATAATCTCTGGTTGAAGGAACGTATAGATGCTCTACAAAATCCCTTTCGGTTGTAGCTGTACCTTTCTTGCCTTTCCCCCCTCGCTTTTGGCTTCGATAGAGGGACAGGGGGTTTCTCTTTATGTATCCGCTGTGGGTAACTGTTACAACCATATCTTCTTCAACGATCATGTCTTCTAAAGAGATGTCAGTGTTCTCTTCTATTATCTCTGTTCGCCTCTGATCACTATAAGATTTTTTTAACGCGATTAGCTCTTCAACAATGATATCAAGGACAAGCCTTTCGTTCGAGAGGATCAGCTTGTATTTTTCTATTGATTTAATGGTTTCCATATAGTCTTCTATGATTTTTTCCTGTTCCAGCGCAGTGAGTTTCTGTAATCTCATATCCAAGATTGCCTGAGCCTGGATGGCGGATAATGAGAACCTGTTTATAAGTCCTTCCCTGGCTTCTTGAGGGCCTTTTGAGGACTTAATAAGAGCGATGATTTCGTCTATGTTCGAAAGGGCAACTTGTAACCCTTCAAGGATATGGGCCTTTTCCTCTGCTTTTTTTAATTCAAAAAAAGTCCTTCTAATGACGATCTCTTTTCTGTGATTTACAAAATGGCTGAGAGATTCTTTTAGATTGAGAACCTTCGGCTGGCCGGCAACAATAGCAAGAATTATAATCCCAAAGGATACCTGCATCTGGGTATGCTGGTAGAGCTGGTTGAGTATGACCTTTGAAATTTCATTCCTTTTTAGATCGATAACTATACGTATTCCGTCTCTATCGGACTCATCTCTGAGTTCTGAGATTCCCTCTATCTTATTCTTCCTTGATAGCTCAGCTATCTTTTCGATTAACTTTGCTTTATTAACCATGTAAGGAAGTTCTGAGATTACAATAGATTCTTTGGAAGCGCTTTTTGTCTTTTCAATATTCGCCCTTGCCCGTATCTGGATTATTCCTTTCCCAGTCTCATAGGCGGTCTTAATCCCTCGTTTTCCACATATGAAGCCGGCAGTGGGAAAATCGGGCCCGGGTATGAACTCCATTAGGTCTGTAACGCCTATATAAGGATTTTCTATTGAAGCAATAATCCCGTCTATTACCTCTCCTAAATTATGGGGGGGAATATTCGTGGCCATTCCAACAGCAATCCCAGATGAACCGTTGACAAGAAGATTTGGAAATTTAGTCGGTAAGACTACAGGTTCAAAGAGGGAGTCATCATAATTTGCGACAAAGTCAACGGTCTCTTTTTCAATATCTGAAAGAATTTCAGAGGACAGGCGGGACATTCTTATCTCTGTATACCTCATGGCTGCTGGAGGGTCCCCATCGATAGAACCGAAATTTCCCTGTCCATCTATAAGTGAATAGCGCATGGAAAAATCCTGGGCCATACGAACTATAGAATCATAAACAGCTGCATCGCCGTGTGGATGATACTTTCCAATAACATCCCCTACAATCCTGGCCGATTTTTTGTAAGGCTTGTTCCAATGATTGCCCATAGCATTCATTGCGTAGAGAATTCTGCGATGAACCGGCTTTAGTCCATCCCTGGCATCCGGCAAGGCTCTCCCCACAATGACACTCATCGCATAATCCATATAGGATTTTTTCATTTCATCTTCGATGCTCACCGGGATTTTATGTTGCTGTAAATACATGATATGCTTTTCTTATCCTTTATATTTTAATAAAGACAGAGAAAATTACGTTAAATAAATATTTAGATTTAGCTAGTTCATAAGGGCAGGGGATAAGATGCAATGTGCTTAATGCTTTCGGTCATATGTCTATACGTCCAAATTTTTGACATCTAAGGCATGGCTATATATGAATTCCCTCCTGGGTTCGACCTGATCCCCCATTAAAACAGTAAAGATAGCATCTGCTTCGATGGCATCTTCAATCTTTATCTGGAGTAATGTCCTTGTTTCCGGGTTCATCGTCGTCTCCCAAAGCTGATCAGGGTTCATCTCTCCCAATCCTTTGTATCTTTGTATTTCATATCCCTTTTTTCCGGCAATAAGTATATGATCAACAACTTCTTCTAAGCTTTTCATCTCTAAGCTGTTTCCATTATCTTCGAGGAAGAGAGGAGGCTTGTCTTTTATACAAAAGCTTTTGGATAACTTGCGGAGTTCTTCAAATTCTGGAGAGTTTAAGATATCAAAATCTATAACTGTCTCTATGGTAGAACCATTTCTCCATGAAGAAAAGAGAACTTTTAAGCAGTTATGTTCTATATCTTCAGATATTTGATATTCGATTTGCCTGGCATCTGGTTGGAATATGGCAAATTCGCTTTTGATATCATCTAACGTTTTCATGAGTTTATCTTGATCTTTTAGTGTTTCTTTCGTAAAATCGTGTTTATGCGCCAGGGCATTGATTATAAACTTGTCTTTCTTTTTCTTTTGGACCTTTTCTAAAATCTTTTTATAACGGATTACCTTTTTCATCAGATTTGTAAGTCGCACACCAGAGATTGGGATTTGCGTTTCATTGGTGGTGAGCCTTATATTTTCAACACCAACTTCTAAAAGGTAATCTTCCATTGAAGCCTCGTCCTTGATGTATTTTTGTACTTTTCCTTTCTTTACCTTGAAAAGTGGGGGCTGTGCTATATATAAATAACCTTTTTCAATAAGATCGGGCATTTGTCTATAGAAAAAGGTTAGCAGCAATGTTCGAATATGAGAACCGTCAACATCTGCATCTGTCATAACAATAATGTTGTGGTAACGAAGTTTGGAAGAGTCATAATCGAGTTTACCTATTCCAGCACCCAAGGCAGTAATAAGAGTCTTAATCTCTTGGCTTTCTAGCATCTTATCAAACCTTGCCTTTTCAACATTTAAAATCTTGCCCTTCAAAGGAAGAATTGCCTGACTTTTTCTATCTCTTCCTTGCTTAGCAGATCCCCCTGCAGATTCACCCTCTACAAGATAAAGTTCGCTTCGTGCAGGGTCCTTTTCTTGACAATCTGCCAATTTTCCGGGTAATGAGCTAACCTCAAGGGCATTTTTACGCCTTACCAGATCTTTGGCTTTTTTTGCAGCATCGCGTGCCCTGGCTGCGTCAATACACTTTGTTAATATCCTCTTGGCAATAGTAGGGTTTTCTTCAAGGTACATTCCCAATTTTTCATTGAAGAAGCCCTCTAATAGGCCTTTAATTTCACTATTACCGAGTTTGGTCTTAGTCTGTCCTTCAAACTGAGGGGATGAAACCTTTACGCTCAAAACCGCTGTCAACCCTTCCCTGATGTCATCTCCACTAAGATTTTCTTTGAGGTTCTTGGTTAAGAGGTTGTTGGTTGCATAGGTATTGATAGTGCGGGTAAGGGCTGATTTAAATCCGCTGAGGTGAGTCCCTCCTTCATAGGTGTTAATTGTATTGGCAAAAGAAAATATATTTTCACTATAGCTGTCATTATATTGGAGGGCAATCTCTATTAAAACAGATTCCCTTTCACCTTCAAAGTAGATGGGCTTAGGGTGTAAGACAATTTTGTTTTTATTGAGGTGTTCAACGAAGGAAACGATTCCACCTTTATAGTGAAACTCATTTTTCTTCTCGGTTATCTCGTCTTCAATATTGATGTATATCCCCTTGTTGAGAAAAGAGAGTTCTCGGAACCTTTGAGAAAGAGTATCAAAGTTAAATTCTATATTTTCAAAAATTTCGATATCAGGTTTAAAGGTAATCTTTGTGCCTCTACGCTTTGTTTTTCCTGTAATTTCGAGTTTTGTCTTAGGCTCACCCCTTTCATAAAGTTGATGATAAACTTTATTGTCTCGGCGTATCTCCAATTCTAAACTTTCAGAAAGAGCATTCACAACAGAAACTCCAACCCCATGGAGCCCGCCAGAAACTGTATAGCTTTCGTTGTCAAATTTACCTCCTGAATGGAGTGTAGTCATAACTACTTCTACTGCTGGCTTTCCTTCTGTTTTATGTGTATCTATAGGAATTCCTCGACCATTATCTTCGACTGTAATGCTATTGTCTATATGCATGACAATATCTATTCTGTTACAATAGCCAGCTAACGCCTCATCAATGCTATTGTCAACTACTTCATAAACAAGATGGTGAAGGCCCCTATCTCCTGTAGACCCGATATACATAGAAGGCCTCTTTCGAACTGCCTCCAACCCCTCAAGGACTTTGATCTTATCTGCATTATAAGCGCTACTCATATTTCACCTGCTTGACAATATATATTACTAGAAAGCACAATCAAGAAATATACATTTCAATTATAACTTTGAATCTTGCCATAGGATAAGTCAAGAAATTACATTTATAAAGATCTATCTTATTAAGAACACAAATTTACAATATAAAGTAGTAAAAGTCAATTAAAATACAAGATATTGTATAAAAATATGAAATTAAATTCTTTTTAATGTATTTATAATTCTATCCAAATCTTCGTTAGAATAAAAGGCTATCTCTATTCTTCCGCTCCCCCCCTTTTTTCGAACTATCTTTACCTGAGTGCCGAGTCTTCTTACAAGATTGTCCTTAATTGAAACTAAGTAGATGTCGTCTTGTTTTTCAGGTGGCAATCTGACCTTTCCTCTTTTAAGTCTCTTTACCAATTTTTCGGTCTGTCGAACAGAAAGCCCCTCTCTGGTTATTTTTCTGTAGGCGTCCCTTTGTTTTGAAAGAGTATCCAGGCTCAATAATGTCCTAGCGTGCCCCATTGTGATAATATTTTTTGAAAGGCCATCCCTTATCTCTTCAGGGAGTTTTAATAACCTAACTGAATTTGTGACGGTAGATCTATCTTTTCCTACTTTTTTCCCGATTTCTTCCTGAGTCAGATTAAACTCCTCTATAAGTCTTTTGTAAGCTTCGGCCTCTTCTAATGGGCCGAGGTCTTCCCTCTGGATATTCTCGATCAAGGAAAGCTCTAGTGCTTCAACATCAGAAACCCTCTTTACAATAATAGGAACCTCTTTAAAGCCAGCCTTCTTAGCAGCAAGCCATCTTCTCTCCCCCGCAATGAGTTCATAACCAAAAAGGATTTCTCTTGCAATTAATGGTTGTATAATTCCCTTCTCTTTTATAGATGAAATGAGAGTATCTATTTTGCTTTCGTCAAAATCCTTTCTTGGTTGGAACTTGTTTGGCTGAATGTTGTCTATATTACAGAATATATAGTCATTTTTTGTTTCATTATTGGATTCAATATCTGGGATTAATGCGCTTAATCCCTTACCTAAGACCTTTCTCCTGCTCACTGTTTTTCCCTTCCATGACCTATTATTTCCTGTGCCAATTGTAAATAGCTCCTGGCGCCCTTACATCGAATATCATAAAGTAAGATTGGTTTGCCGAAGCTTGGGCATTCTCCCAGCTTCACATTTCTGGGTATTATGGCATTGAACACATTATCCTTGAAGTGCTTTTTAACCTCCTCAAAAACTTGGTGTGAAAGGTTGTTTCGGCTATCGAACATAGTCAGCAAGAAACCCTCTATCTTTAATCTAGGGTTAAGCCCCTTTTTAACCAATCTTATTGTTTTTAAAAGGCTGGTTAGCCCTTCAAGGGCGTAATACTCACACTGCACAGGAATCAGGATTGAATCTGAAGTGGCGAGTGAGTTGAGCGTTAATATGCCAAGAGAAGGAGGGCAATCAATTATGATGTAATTATATTTACATTTAATATCCTGTAATGCCCTAAATAATCTCAACTCCCTCGAGGGAACATTAACCAACTCTATTTCAGCTCCTATGAGATCGAAGCTTGAGGGGACTACATCAAGAAACGAAAGCTCTGTATTTTTTATAACATCCCCAATATTTTTTTCTTCCATAAGGACGTGATAGATATTATCTTTGATCTGCCCCCTGGTCAAACCTACTCCACTACAAGCATTTCCCTGAGGATCTATGTCAATAAGAAGGGTTTTCTTTTCAGCCGCAGCAAGAGATGCTGATAAGTTAATGGCTGTAGTAGTCTTTCCTACCCCCCCTTTTTGATTTGCTATACAAAGGATTTTGTTCATTATTTAAGTCGTGCTATGAGTCTGATTTTGAGATATTTAAGACACAAAAAATAAAAATCTATCATATAAAGGTCCATTTGAAAAGGATAAAATCAAATGTTTCACGTGAAACATTTGATTTTATGATCTTAACTTGCGGATCTTCTTTTAAAATATCGAAAACGTGTTGCCAAATCAATTCTGTCCGGTTAGCTGAAATCTATGATTAACTGACTGTTAATATTGCCATTATTAATGTTTTTCGGAGGTGGCTTAAATAACTCCTCCAAGGAAGATCTTCTAAAAAGGTTA
>JAXHVA010000081.1:0-18895 GCA_034189035.1 Thermodesulfobacteriota bacterium | reverse complement strand
TTATGCCACTTCTGGATCATGGTATTGAAGGATTGAAGCGTTATGTTGGCATTTCCGTATAAGCGTGGAACATTCAAATAGTCGGGCATATTCATCAGCAAAAACAGCTCAAGCGTTTGAAAAGGCTTAAAAAGAGACAAAGAGAGAGATTCCCTGTAGCAGCTTAATCCTATTATCGAGTAATAACATATACTTTATGTAGACAAGTACGTCTGTAATCAGGAGATGTGCCTTCTACCAAGTAGAAATTCTATTGATTAAGAGATGTGCTCCTATTCCATAACAAGTACAATATTCCTAATGGGGCATTTGCTACACTTGTAAGCCTTCTCAAAACTGTAAATAAGGGGGGGGGGGGGGGGTCGTTCAGGCACTAAATAGGATTATGTGAGGAGTTCTTTATGCAACCAATTCTTTATGAAAAAAAAAGAGAAGATCGCCCATATTACCATCAAAAGGCCAGAGCTTCTCAATGCTCTCAATATGGAAGCACGAAGAGGCCTGGCTAAAGCATGGGCAGATGTGAGAGATGACCCCGAGGTTTGGGTTGCCATTGTAACCGGTGCCGGTGAAAAAGCGTTTTGCGTAGGGCAGGATCTCAAGGAGGTAGGTCAGCTTCTAGGAGGCGGAGATGCCCTTACCTATTCTGCTCAAGCGCCCTTACCTGAGGTTGACCCTTTACTGTACTTGGAAGTCTGGAAACCATTCATAGTTGTTATCAATGGCATTGCTACAGGGGCCGGCTTAGAACTGGCTTTGGCGTGTGAACTCTGAATTGTGGCTGAGAATGCTCGCCTCGGGTCTGCTGAAACAAAGCGGGCCCTCACCCCCGGTGGAGGCGGTACCTAGAGACTGCCTCGGTCAATACCGCATTGCAAAGCCTTAGAGATACTTATGACCGGCGATTTTTTTGATGCCCAATAGGCTTATCAGATGGGACTTGTCAACAAAGTAGTCCCCATGGATGAGCTTTTGCCTACAGCCGAAGCGCTGGCAAATAGGATATGCGAAAATGGACCTCTCGCAGTAAGAGCAGTAAAGAAATTAGCCTATAGGGGGCTGAAGATGCCTTTAGTCGAGGGGCTTAGGTTGGAATCGACGATAATTCAACAAATCTTTAAGACCGAGGATGTAGAAGAAGGGCTGATATCCATTATTAAGAAGAGAAAGCCTGTATATACAGGAACATAATATGATGTAGTGCAAAACCGGCAGATCATCTGGGACGCATGGGCTATCCACGCCCGTGTTTCACCTTTCACACAGCACTTATTCTTTTTGTATTTTCTTATAATTGACAGATGGCTATCTGATCAGTGATAAGGAATTTAATCAGATAAAAGCGGAATGTAAAAAAATCAATTAGGAGATTACATGCAATTTCGACAATTTGGAAAACTGAGTTGGAAAGTTTCGGCATTGGGGTTTGGTGCTATGCGCCTTCCGACTATTGGGGAAGGCGAGTCATTATTCAATCCGAATATAGATGGACCGACAGCTATCAAGATGATCAGGCATTCCATCGACGAAGGTGTCAATTATGTGGATACTGCTTATCCATATCATGGAGGAAGGAGTGAGGTTCTCGTTGGACAGTCCTTAAAAGATGGGTATCGTGAAAAGGTCAAATTGGCCACAAAAATGCCTTCCTGGCTCGTGAAATCGTATGAGGATTTTGACCGTTACTTAAACGAACAACGGAAACGTTTACAAACAGACCATATCGATTTCTATCTATTACACGGAATGAACAAAAAACTTTGGCCCAGACTCAGGGACTTGGATGCACTTGCATGGGCTGAAAATAAAATAAAAGAGGGCCTGATCTCCTATCTGGGTTTCTCATTTCACGACGATTTTGATACTTTTAAGGAAATTGTAGATGCATACAGCGGTTGGACCTTTTGTCAGATCCAATATAATATTATGGATATTGAATATCAGGCCGGAACAAAAGGGCTCAATTATGCGTTTGATAAAGGACTGGCAGTTGTCATCATGGAACCCCTTCGTGGTGGGCAATTGACCAGAGAATTCCCCCCATCTGTAAAAAAGCTGTGGAAAGGTTCATCCAGTAAACGGTCACCAGCGGACTTGGCATTGCAGTGGATTTGGAACCAACCTGGAGTTTCGGTGGTTCTCAGTGGGATGAGCTCCATGGATCAAGTCATTGAAAATATCGCATCTGCCGAGCGTTCCGGTGTCGCTTCACTCGATGAAAATGACCTCGCCCTTATCGATGAAGTGCGGGAAATATACAGAGAATTAAGTCCTATTCCCTGTACAAACTGTGGATATTGCATGCCATGTCCGAATAGCGTTAATATCCCTCATGCTTTTACATGTTACAATGACTCCATCATTTATAACGACCTGCAAACGCCAAGGTTTCTTTACTTTGGCCAGCCCCAAGAGAAATGGGCCAATAATTGTATTGAGTGCCTTGAGTGTGAAGAGAAGTGTCCTCAAAACATCTCCATCTCAGAATGGCTCAAGAAAGCTCATGAGTCTTTTGATAAAAGGAACAACACAAAATGATATCATCTACCCCCTTTGTCCCCTTATTTTAGTTTTGCACCACATTTTCCACAAAACTCGAATTCTTCAGGAAGCCATCTGGTATTACATTTCGGACATGTCTCTGTTGGAGGCCCCCACAGATATGTATGTGATTTGCCTTCTGCAGTTTTTTGTCGCAGCTCAATATGTTTCGGAGTCCTTTTTTCTCTAAATGCGCTTATACCCTCTAATGTTTCAGGACTTGTTGATTGCAAACACCAAAAATCACTTCCTTGTCGTATGGTATGTGAAACCATGTCGAACCATACATTTATCTGATCTTTTGTAAATCTCAAAGACCATGGAGCCTTTTTTAATAATGTCTTGCATAATCTGTCAACTTCTTCATCTAAGTCTTTGTAAGGAACAACCTTATTTATTAAACCATATTCAAGGGCTGTCTTGGCGTCTATTACTTCATCTGTAAATAAGAACCATCTGGTTTTCCTGTCCCCGATAATAGGTGTAAGAGTTTGTGTTGCATAGCTTGCTATTGCACCTACTGCTCCCTCGCCCTGTTGAAACTTTGCATGATCCGCAGCTATAACAAGATCACAGGCAATAAGGATTTCACAACCTCCCCCTGCTGTTATTCCGTTTATCTTTCCAATAACCGGCTTCCCACTAAATCTGATATTATATATTATTCTGGCATACTGATTGTTCATTTTCCAAACATCATGGGTGTTGTTGAAAAGATCTTTTGCCCAGTTAAGATCGAGTCCCGGGCAGAAAAACTTATCTCCAGAACCGGTAATAACGATGACTCCAACGCCTGGATCACTTTCAGCCTTTTCCAGAGCTGTGCAGAGGTCTTTCATGAGTTGCAGGCTGAGTGTGTTATTTACTTCAGGTCTATTAATGGTAATTGTAGCCACAAGGTCTTTTTCTTCATAATTAACGGTTTCAAGTTGCATATTCATATTTTTTGTCCTCCTAAAAATTATGAGATTCAAAAAGAAATAATCAAAAAACAGTACACAAGGTACTATTACTATTGAATGGAACCTTTATTACGGCATGAACTCTCTTGAAACTGTTTACAGTAGTAGGGTGGTGAATTTTCTCAATCCTTTCGGAAATGATAAGAACATGCCCTTTGGGCAAGAGGAATATACAAAAATTACCATTGTATGTCAATGGAGAAGTGCCCTCAACACATGTGGTTCTCGGGTTCGGCTATTGCAGAATATATGTCGTATCTGCGTACTAATTATTAAAGGATCTTCCGGATAGTATCAAAAAACCTATTGATGAATACGTTGGACATCTATCAGACAGGATATGAAGAATAAAAATATTGACATCTAATCATCCTCTTTTTAATATAAAAGAAAGGAGAAATAAACTAATACTCTTGAATTGGAGGTATGTAAGATGATCTGGATATTCAAAAAAACGCTTTATCGGCTCTTTCATAGAATAGGGAAAGTAACTCTTCCAATCTTGCCAATACCCGTACCTGATTTATACACCGGAGCAGGATCTATAAAGAAGTTACCTGAAATCGTTAAAGCAAAGGGGATTAACACTATTTTTATAGTAACAGATAAAGGGATTATGGAGGCAGGTCTTCTAGAAGGTCTCTTTACGAGTCTTAAAGAAAACAATATTTCATACACGCTTTTTGATGAGGTTCAACCCAATCCGACTATTGACAATATTGAAGATGGGCTTAGGCTTTATTGTGCGAATAACTGCGAGGGTATTATTGCTTTTGGTGGTGGTTCACCAATGGATTGTGCCAAGGGTATTGCAGCCCGATTTGCTAATCAGAAACGTTCTGTTACTAGAATGAGAGGTTTGTTTAAGGTAGGGATAGGGAAAAAATTACCACCCCTTTTTGCAGTACCCACTACAGCCGGAACGGGTTCGGAAACTTCCGTAGCCGCTGTAATAACCGATGCTGTAACGCACGAAAAGTTCGGCATCGCTGATTTGAAACTAGTACCACCTGTAGCTGTTTTGGATCCTGAATTAATGCTTGGGTTGCCACCTCATCTTACTTCTGCGACAGGTATGGATGCATTAACACATGCTATTGAAGCATATGTTGGTTTGACAGGAAGCAAATTTACAGATGAGAATGCAGAAAAAGCAACCAGGATTATATTTGAGACTCTAGAAGACGTTTACAAGGACGGTTCAAATCTAGAAAAACGCAATGATATGGCAATGGCTTCATTCTATGCAGGTACCGCCTTTACACGAGCATCAGTGGGCTATGTACATGCTGTAGCTCATAATATGGGTGGACTCTATGGCGTTCCACATGGCTTGGCAAATGCAATAATCCTGCCATACGTCTTGGAATTTTATGGAAAGAAAGCCGAAAAAAAACTGTCTAGGCTTGCACTTGCTGCTGGAATAGGTAATAAAGACGATACAAGGGGAGAATTATCGCGTAAATTCATAGAAAAAATAAAGACAATGAATAAAAAAATGGGCATCCCAACAAGAATCAAAGAACTTCAAGAAAAGGATATCCCATTAATTGCTGAACGTGTGTTATATGAAGCTCACCCTCTGTATCCTGTACCGAGAATCATGAACAAAAAGGCATGTGAAGACTTTTTGAGAAAACTACTGCCTTAATCATCTAAGATTGATAGTTTAACACTCCACACCCCTGGGTTCTCCGTTCTCAATACAGGATAATATCTTCATTTTCCATAGCACTTTAGCAAGGTAAGCGGGTATATTTCATCAATTTACAATACTTCATCCACGTTTAGGCTAATAGATCAGGAGCGCCTTTTACTGTTGATAATGGCTTTTAGTGGATGGTCATCTAAAAGAAGTGATGTTGGTTGTGAAGTCTGAAGGGATTATGATTAAGATCTTAAAGAAAAAATACTGTATCTTCGTTATTGTTTGTGTTTACTCCTTTTTCAGTTCAATTGCTTATGCAGAAAACCTTAAATGGTACAAGGGCGATCTCCATTCCCATTCAATTCACAGCGATGGTGACAGTTCAGTTGCTGCTGTAATCATCGCTGTCGAATCTCTTGGCTTTGATTTTTTTGCTCTCACAGATCATGATAACGATACGAACAGTCAACCCGCCCACTTGTATGATCCGGATTACAGATCTGAAACAGTCACCCTGCTATATGGCCTAGAATGGATAACCAATGAAAGGCATGCCAGTATGTGGACAGCAACACCATTTTATTATGAAAAATTGTGGGAGGCAAATGTATATGGTGATGCGAAAGCCACTATTGCCGAAGCCCACGAGCAGAGTGCACTTTTTTGGGCAAATCAAAGTGCAGCCTATATCTGCTATCACTGGAAAGATCCTTTTTATGAGGAAATCGATAGTCTAGAGATTAGGAACTCCATGTATCGGACTTTAGATTTTAATGCTTTGGCCCCAGGTCAAATCTGGGATTCCATTTTGCTGTCCGAAAAGATGATGGCTTGTGTAGAACTCAGTAACAGCCATCATCTTAGAGAAGGGCAATCTATTCTTTCTGTTCTGGGCAACCCAATAACCTGGGTATATGCTGAGGATAAAACAGCCCAAGCGATTCTGGATGCTATCAAGGCTGGTCATACGTCTATAAGTTATTCACCGGATGCGGCTAGACTCGAGTTTCAAGCTGATAAAGATAATGATGGCATCTTTGAAACTGTTCTCGGAGATAATCTTTCTGGAACACAAAGAGAAGTTATCTTCAAGATACTCGTAGTGGACCAAGATGAAACGAGTATAGCCGAAAATAGTTATGATGTAGCAGAGTTGGACACTTATGCAGTAGAGAAACTTCAACTGGGTCTGTTCACACATGAGGATGCGATTCAAGGATTAAGAGTAAAGAATATATCCAATGGAATTACGGATAATATTCGAATCGCAGGGATGATTAAAAACGACACACTCATGAGGGCATGGGTTCTCATAGGCAAGTCTCCTGTTGTTACCTTTACTGATACAATGAAAGATCTCGATTATTACAGGGTTATGCTTTATGGCCAACTCGATGTTGATGAACAAGTGGATCAACTCCTCTATAGTAAACTCCTCGCTATTACAAGTCCCATCTATGTAGGATTCTATTCTAGTGACATTTCAGGCGATATGAAGATGTATTTTGGCAATCTCCATAGCCATACAGAGTACTCAGATGGGCAGGGCACTCCAAGGGAAGCATTTACCTGGGCGCGTGATATCGCAGGATATGACTTCTATGCTGTAACAGATCATGCTGAGCAGATCCTTCCAAGAGAGTGGAATGATATAGGAAAACAGGCAGACGCCTTTAATGATAATGGATCCTTTGTTGCGCTCAGGGGATTTGAATGGAGTCATTCCATAACAGGACATATCAATGTGTTCGGTACAGATAGATATACGAGCAGTATCACACGTCCTACATTAAGATCATTTTATCGGTGGCTTAAAAGAAACAATGGCCTTGCTCAGTTCAATCATCCGGGACGCGAATTCCTTGTTTTCCATTATCTGGCCTATAAAGAATCTGTTATAGACAATATATTTGCAATAGAAACAGGGAACAAGAGGATAGGAAACAACGATTCCGAATATCTCGAGTATTATTCCAAGGCCCTTGATAGAGGGTGGCGGATCGCCCCAACCAACAATCAGGACAATCACAGTCTTGACTCAAACACTCACAGGACAGTGATTATCGCACCTGAATTAAGCAGAGTGGCATTACTGGATGCCATGAGAAAGCGCAGAATCTATTCATCAGATGATCCTAATATCGAAGTGATATTTAAGTATAACGAGTATTGGATGGGGTCTGAAGTTCTGGCAACAGGGAACAGAATCACATTTACGATTGCCGTAAGTGATGATGAACCGATAAAAAGGATTGAACTCTTGAACAGCGATAATTCTGTAGTCGCTGAAAAAATACTTGATGTAACTATTGAGAAAATGCAATGGTACCCTGAAGTTTCAGCTGTAAAGGGGTGTTATTTTGCGAAAATTACATCAGAGAATCTATTTGACGATGATGACGGTAAAACTGAACAGGTTGCTGTAACAGCGCCGATATGGGTTAAGTAAAAGCTTTAATTGCATCAATTATCCTATTTATAGGAATAATACCCCCATTCGGTCTGCATACTATCCTTTAACTCATGTTCATCCAGAAATAAAAAATTGTCAAAGCTCTAAAGGTGAAGATTTGCCGAATACGGCTCCTCTTAAAACCCTTTCAATTGCTATTGTTGAGATAACTTTAATACCCTCATTCTTCCCTATCGTCCACTTTAGGATACTCCTTCCTCTATAAAGGTGATCTTGGGCTCTAAAGGCTATAGAAAGATCATCTCAGTTTGTAGTCTCTTTATTTCAAGGGGAGAATAATCTTAATGACTGATACTCCTTTCATTGGGCATATAGCATGGCCTTCTAGAATAAAATTGACTTACACGAGAAAAATTACCCTTAATACTCCAGCGGCACTCTCTACAGCCTATTTGAGAGAGCTTTTAACGAAGACATGTTGAGTTTCTATATCAATCGTTCTTGGTTTTGTGACACACTCAATTCGAGTGAGGAAAAATGTCTTCCCAATATGCAATAACTGTATTATCAGAATATTTCACTATAGCTTATTAAGTATTTCCCAAGAAGTGACGATAATTCTTATAACAGAACAATATTTCCCAGGGTTGACATTAGGTAATAACTATGCCAAGAAAAGCGAGAATAGATGGACCAGGCGCACTGAATCATGTGATTGTTAGGGGGATCGAAGGTAAGAAAATATTCCGGTCTAATTGTGATCGGCAAAATTTTTTAGATCGAACCGGAAGATTGATTTTAGAGACCCAAACGGACTGCTTTGCCTGGGCGTTGCTCTCAAACCATGCCCATTTATTGCTAAAGACCGGTTTGATTCCGGTTTCTGTATTGATGAGCCGTCTTCTTACCGGATACGCTGTATGGTTCAACAGAAAATATCGCCGACACGGTCAGCTTTTTCAAAACCGGTATAAATCGATTTTATGTCAGGAGGATCTCTATCTCAAGGAGTTGGTCCGCTATATCCACTTGAATCCTCTGAGGGTAAAAGAAGTGGCAGATATGAAAAGCCTGAATCAGCATCCGTGGTGTGGTCATAGCGTTCTTATAAATACAACAAAACAAGAATGGCAAAACGTTGACTATATTTATAGGTTATTCTCTAATGAAAAAAGGATCGCCCGAAGAAGATATCGAGAGTTTGTCGAAAAAGGGATTTCTCAGGGCAAACGGCCTGACCTTTCCGGCGGTGGATTATTACGGAGTATCGGCGGCTGGACAGCAGTTAAAGAGCTTAGGAAGTCCGGTATCCGAGTAAAAGGGGATGAGCGTATCTTAGGTGACAGTGATTTTGTAGAGGATACCCTCAGGTCCGCCGGAGAAGAACTTGAGAAGAAATATGAATTAAAAGCCAAGGGCTATGATTTCAACAGGGTAGTGCAACGGGTCGCTCAGGTTATGTCAATGGGAATTGAAGAAATTACGGCTTTTGGAAAATCACCACAAACTGTTAAGGCACGCAGTCTTTTATGTTTTTGGGCCCATCGAAAGCTTGGGATGACAACCATTGAGATTGGGAAAAAGCTCAACATAAGCCAATCTGCGGTGAGCCGCTCGTCCCTGAGGGGGGAAAAGATTGCTCGAGAAAACCGGTTTGAACTGAAATAAGAAGATCTATAAGACAGCCACTAAAGTTATTACATATCAGGCTATTGTCATACATACCAATCCCTCTTTCCTTCAAGGAATCTGTCCTGTCCTTTTTTCTTGATTCTTTTTAGATTTTTCAGGCAGGCTTCTCCATGTGTCGGCCGTAACATACCGAATTTCTCACATGTTTCAAAGGTGTCGCACTCCCAGCACCCAGTTATATCTTTTTTCAAAGAACACCTTCTGATTTTGCAATTTGGATTTCCACCCCCATCTTCGCACCCTCTCTTGCAACGAAGTCTTATCATTGCTCCCAAAACTCCGTAACACGTATCGTACTCTTGAAACTCCTTGAAGTAGTTGGATAATCCTTTAGAAACACGGTCAAGTTTCGCTTCCCTTAACTTCTTCCTCAGGTCTCTGGCCAAATCCGCTATCTCACCTTTGTAGTTTGGACAATCTCTGCAATATAAACCACAATAGCTGATCAATTCTTTATTATCTGGGGTTATCTTGTCTTCACTCCGATTGAATTGAAGTGATTCGCATTAATAGAGCATATTACCAGATTTCCACAGATCAAGACAAATTAACATCATATACGAGTCATATGAATTTACCAGGAATTACTCAAGTCAAGGCAGAATTGATCACTATATATCAGAAGATACTCATGACCTCAGTCTCCACATTTGGCACACGCAAAGCCATTGCGAAGGTGGGTACAATTAAAATAATGATTGATGCTTTTGTTCCACTCTTGCCTTGCATCGATTCTATCTTGATTAAAATAGGTCCTTGCCGTCAATGAAAAAGTAATATATAAAGGAATTACATGATGATTTAAAAAAATTATTGAAACAAAGGGGGATTGATGAGGCTAATTCAATTGCTACGTAAGTTTATTGTTTTTATGATAGCTGCATTGAGCATGATAGCATTGCTTTGTATGGTCTTTTGTTATCTGGAGCCTGTAAAATCCAAGCGGTTCCTATACGAGGTCAAGGACAAGGCTAAGATTACCCTTGTTAAAAAGAAAAAAATCCAGAGCCATATCAAAGAGTACAAGCCAATAACCTTACAGGAACCTGCAACACCGATATCCATATCTTCTGCTGGAAAGGATATGCCTACTAGATTGATAGACATGGAATCCCAAACATACTCAGCCTCTTCTTTGCACAGGGTTACAGTTATGCTAGACGGACAAACTCGACAGGCAATAGAGGTGGTGGTTCCCTCCAGTTTCTCTTATAGGCTTCTCATGCCTCAAGACAGTCTTCTCAGGATTGGCTTGAATCAAGAAGGAATATCTCCCAATACCAGCGGGATACAGTTTGATGTCCAGATATCGTATGGAGGAGAGATACATCCCATGCTTGGAGTGAAACTACCAGCTGATCATACAGGATGGAAAGACAGTACAATTGATATGGCCTCATTTGCTGGTAAGGATGTAGATCTCCAATTCAGCGTATCCTGGGGAGATCCTACTTCGTTACCAACAGGTGAGCCTGAGGCCATGGTTAAAGTCTATTTGAGCGACATGTTTTTGAGTGTTCGCTCCAAATCTGTGCATCGACCAAATGTATTTCTGATTTTGATCGATACACTCAGGGCAGACCATCTCAGCTGCTATGGTTATAAACGCTCTACAAGCCCGAACATCGATAGACTCGCAGAAGAAGGGATTCTCTTTATGAAAGCTATTTCTGCAACTCCATGGACTGACCCATCAGTCCTTGCTTTGTTTACAGGTCTCTACCCGTCTGATGTGTGGGAAGTAAAACCCCACAGTGAGGCAATTCATGATGTCATGCCAGCAGGGGTTGACACGCTGTCCGAGATCCTGCATGCTAACGGGTATTTCACAATTGCAGCATCTGATCATCCGGGCATCAATGCAGGTCGGTTTGGTCAAGGTTTCGATATATTCGTAAACCTGTCTTACACAGGCAGACCATTCATAAGTTTCCGAGACACGCCAGTCGATGATGTTTTAAAACAGCTGAATCAATTGCTCAGGTGGCACTCAGGTACAGGCCTGTTTACATATATACACTTGATGTATCCTCATGAGCCATACTTACCATCATCACCGTATGACGACTATTTCGGACGGGGTGCATTTCGCATTGTTTCGAAAAACAGAAAAGCAGTGATAAACATGTATGACGGAGAGATTAAACTTGCGGATAATGTAGTGGGGGGCTTTATTGAAGATATCCGCCGTTTAAAGCTCTACGATGACTCCATTGTCGTCATTATGTCTGACCATGGCGAAGGTTTCTGGGAGCATGGGTTGTTTGAACACGGCAACTCTCTCTATAATGAATTATTGCATGTTCCTCTTATCTTCCACGCTCCAGGGAGATTACCTCAAGGCAGAACCATAACAGGATTGGCCAGGACTGTAGACATATTGCCGACGATTCTCGAACTCGTTGGTATTAACCAAAATAGAAATTATAGGGGCATCTCGCTGCTGCAGTTGATTGAAGGCGATAAGAACTCGAATAGATCGGCTTACAGCGAATTTCCACATTCACAGATCATAAAGGGAAAGGCGATTCAATCCATAAAAGAGAAGCTTATTGATCCCCGAACAGAAGGCTATATGTTGGAATTCTATGATCTACCAAAAGACCCAAAAGAGCTGCAAAACATGTGGGCAGTTGGATCCGCCAGGGACTCTGAATTAATAGATATAATAGAAGCCATTGGTAACAGTGCGAATGTCAGACGTGCAACCTTCAAGCAAGAGCAGGAGAAGCCTTCAGAAGATATGCTCAGAAAATTGAAGACACTTGGATATATACGTTAAATCAGCCTCTCATTAAAATCGAATAGTACCTCCTATATCTTCAACATCGCCACAAAAGGGACAATCACCTCCCATGGACTCGCACCTCCATGGAGGTACCTTGGCTCGTCTTTGTGACCTTTAAATTGCATCTTTTCCACGAAACCATGGTCTGAGAAGAGAAAGATGAGGGAACCCTTCGGAAGTCTGTCCATGTAGTTTTTTACAGAGACCTTTATATTGACGCATATCTCCCTGAAAAGGGTGATGAGATCGTCCTTTGATTGGTGTACTTTGTTGTCTATGAAACCGAACTTCACGATCTTGATGCTGTTTCCCAGTTCTACCTCTTGAAAGGCATCAGTAAGAGAAGATTCCGCACCCTTGATGGTAGTGTAAGAGGCTTCAATATCAGCGACCATATCCAATTGAATGGCTGAATCCAAAAGGGAAATGATCTGCACCTTTGTTGTTGTGGGATGAAGCGCCCACAGGGAGATCTCCTCCAATATCCTGTAGTTCAAAGACTGGGCAAAAAAGGTGTTCTCTTTGATGTACTCCCAGAGATCCCATCGCATTCCGTCAAGCAGGATGAAATAGCCCGCATCCTTGCCTGATGCCTTTTTAAATCTCTGGAACAAAGCATTGGGAACATCATTGATGCGCATGGGCAGTTTCTTCCTTTTGTTTTGCTCCATATTTTCCATTGTACGCAGATAGAATTCTTGAAAAGCCATTGCCCAAGTCTTTGAAAGGGTATCCAGGGCACTCTTCTTCTTGTGAAAGTGAATCTCATCGAGAAGTCCAAGTTGATTGAGGGAGTCATTCACATAGTAATAGTCATAGTATAAACTCCATAGGGAAGAGAGATAGGTATGCTCCCAGAACAGAGCGCTTTCTCTTTCAGGTCGATCATGGGAAAGGTTGTGAAGGGTTGTCTCCAGGCTGATTGCATGCATCAAGGTGCGCAGGATACTGTCTTTTTTCATCCTCTTGGAGCCACCTGACTCCCTTTGACTTAGGATCACCTGTTCAGCGGTCTTCACATCGATTCTTGAAACACCCTGCTCCACCTTCTTCATACAATTTTTAAAAGCTCGCAGTGTGGGAAAGAAAAATACTTCTTCTGCTTCAATCACCCTGAGATAATCCAAAAGTGTCCCACTTTTTTTGAGCGTATCAAAGAGGGTATTGCCCAAGCCTTTTTCCTTAAGGGATATCTCCGCCTGCTCCATGAGGCTATCAACCTCTTCCTTCTTGTTTGATGACACATATTCCGCTGCCGATACGAGCGGTTTCCATTGGGACGCTATTTCCTCTGTATGACTTCCTGCAATTTCACTGAGGAGTCGCTGAGCATCCCCTTTTTCAATATGGTGATTTCTTGCCCATAAACAGAAAAAGACAACCATGTTAAAGTCCTCATTTCCGAGTCTTTTACTTAGACCTATAAGCTCTGGATACCTCTCTTCAAGTACTTCGGAACGCAGACCAAACATGGAAGCATGAGGCAAAGAGCTTGAGAATCCTTTCCTTGAGCCGATGATCTTTATGTAGGTCTCCCCCTTGAGATCCTCCCCGCCTTGCAGCCATTCCTAAAAGATGTTTAAAAGTCTTTCCTTTGGGAAACTCCTGTCCACAGTATTCTCATAGAATTCGTCTAAATCTCGCAATACCATTACAACCTTTCCTGAAAAGGCATCATTGATCGACCTGATCACATCGTTGTCCAAAAGCCTGTACAATACCTTGAGGGAGATTTCAGGGTCTTTTTCCATAAGCGATCTGTCGAAGTCCATGAGGTCCTGTATCTTATCTGCTATGCCCTTCTTACCCACCTCATTTAAACCTGCCTTGTAGGAGAGAAATCGTTCCCTGATTTCTGCTTCCTGGAATGAAGTAAGGTACTCTTTGATCCCCTTGTCTAGTGTGGATTCAATGGTTTGAATCCCCGGGAATTCCGGCTTCTTTCCAAGTCGAAACCCACATCGGCATACCGGCTTATGACGAAGTGTTTCCATGGAAAAATCCGGGCATCTTGTGGAAGAAACACCCGCCAGTGCCCTGTCCACTTTTACCCTGTCATTCTGTATAGAGATGTATTCTATCTTTGAAAAGCAAGAAAGAATCTTGTATCTCAATGAATCCTTGACCCTGTCGTATGAGAAAAAGCCCTCCGAAGAGCTGACCAGTTTGTGTTCTCTTTGATAGAGAAGGGTATATTCCTGAAGGAAATGGTCGAAAAGCGCGTTGAAGTTTTCCATATACCCTTTTTCAAGGTAAGGAGCACTGGATTTGAGACAGGTCTTTATATCTGCAAGACGGGTCTCTATGGTTTCGTATGCTTCTCCTTCAGGCACATTCAAGCCCGGGTGATCCACGTAGCTACTGATAAACAAGTATCGGTCAAGGTCTTCTGCAAAGAACCTTTTCGCCGCTTCAAACCTCGAGAAACTCTTGTCCAGAAAAGGATGATTCTTGCTTTCATTGAGAAATCTCTCAATGCCCTCCTTAGGGTTATACGAAACCTTTACCTCGTCAAAGAGGAGTCCCAATCTATCAATGTTTCTCCCCAATTCCCCGAGATCAAACCCTGCCAAAGCCTTATACTCTGATGCTCTGAATATCTTTTCACGAAGGTTTTCTAGATCTCTTGTGATTTGCCCTCGTATCTCCAGAAGCTCCTTCCACAGATCCTTCTGTGTCAGTAAGTTCAATTCCTTATTTTTGTACTTAACCGAAATAAATGGAAGAGAAAAAAGCCCTTTTTGCAATTCCCCGGACAGTACCTCTCCTTTTGCCACCTCATCGATATTCTTGAGGGTATACATGCTGATCTCATCCGGATTCTTTCTCTTCCCTTTTGAATAGGAAATGATATGACCGGAGAAGATCAATACAAGGGTCAACAATTCAAACTGAGGCCGAGATAGTCCGAAATCTCCCTTTCTCAAGTTCCAATAAAGCCCTTCCAGAGAAGACTTGCTATCCCCAAAGGAAACCTGGACCAGATCAAGGAATCTCTCCACTAGGATGCTTCTCTTTAAGTCGACCCACATCTGAAACCCCCTGGGTGTGCTCTTTACCACCTTCATGGGAACAAGGAATCCTTCAATAACCCTCTTTAAACCGTGGCGAGTCCCTTCTGTATGACGATCTCTCCCTTCTTTAACAGGTCTTCAACCACCTCCTGAAACTGGTCTTTTGTAGCAGAGGAGGTATACGGAGCTATTTCTCTATGCGCAGGATAATGCGCCTCCAAAAGGCCTTCACCCATAGAAGAAAGGAAGTCATGAAAGACCTTAAACTTCATGGACTCCTCGATGGATTCATCACCGGAGGATATGGAAAAGAGGCTTCCTTGGTGTTATGCATCCATGAAGTTTTCCTTGATCAACCTCTTTTGACGAGGAGGCCCTCGATGAAGTTCCTTATTTCATTCCCCCTTTCTGTTGTATCATCTCTGTATTTCGCCAGCAACAGAAGGTGAGCAAGGGTCTCTTTGAGTGGATCCTGCTCAATGGCATGGGGAAGCCAAAACCTGATATAAAAGGCATTCCTCTCTTTGAGATGGGGCAAAATAACCTGATGGAGGTGGTCTCTCTGTTTATTGAGGCGGTGGGTCGTCCCCATGATGACGGCAAAATCAGCCTCACGCTCATCGAGTTTAAGAATCATATCATCCACGTGTTCGGGCGTGATCCTGTCAATCTGCTCCAGAAGGAATATACCTTCCCTCTATGTAAACTCCCATAAAAACCCCACCTTTGTCTTAACAGAAACCTCATATTCTTTCAATGGGAGGCGGGGGATCGTCGAGAAGTGCCTTGAATCTTGAAAAAAGCCTCACATCGTCTTCAAAGAAGGAACCAACCTGATATTCCGTTGCTCATTTCACAAGGAGGCTGATATCGGCTTCCAAGCTTATATGAAAATGATCTTCAAGGGGGGTGATTCCCTTATCCATGGATATATAGGCACCCTCTTTGTGGAGCCTTTCCAGAATGTCCCGAATGTACTGGTAGTTTATGGACGATTCCAGTTCCGTTATCCTGTAAAGGAGCATCTGTGCAATGTCCTTGGCGACCAACCTTTTCTTTACAGGGGAGATTGCCATGAGGATAAGGACCTTCAATATCCTAAAAGCGATGTTCCTGTCGGTTTCATCATCGAATATACTGTTCATCCCGTCTTCATAATACTTATAAACGACTTCTGCAAAAGGATTGAGTTATACCCTCTCCTTTATCCTGACCCTGAAGTGATCGAATATCCTATCCAGGGTCAAAAGGGAATCATAGGGGAGTTGACACATCCTCTCTATATCCCTGCTCGGATCTCCTGCAAGTTGAAAATGGATGAAATCAACGACCCCCCTATGCTGGGAAAAGAGGGATTTCAAATTGTCAAGAAACGATACGGTGGCAGGGTGGATCGGATACAGGGAGATAAACTGTTCTTCATTCACAGACAGATACGGGAAAGAAGCCTTTAATGTACTGAAAAGTCCTGGTACAATCTCCCTCTTTTTCTTCTTTATCCTGATAAGCCTTTTCGATATCAATTGCTCGATATGGGTTCCTGTAAGAAAAAGCCTAAGGGGATAACGGTCCTTGATCTTGTTGAATGCCTCCTGTGTGGTCTGTCCCTTATCCTCAATGCTCTCCTGGAGAGTAGCCACAATCCACATGGGAAATGATGAGGCCTTCTCACCTAGGTATTGAATAAATCGTATATCTTCATTGAAGCTTCTGCTGTCAGGTTTTGATCTGAGAAACTCCGACAACTCGTCGATGAGAAGGAAGACGCCTGAGACTCCATCCGCACGTAATCTCTTTCTCAATCTTTTAAAGAATGTCTTTCTTTCAGGAAGGCTCTCTGTGTCATTGAACAGAGGAGGGTCATAGTTGAAACAGGCTTCAGCAATGGATTTTGAGACGATCTCTTCGAGTCGACGCTTACTGCTGTATTCAACCAGGGATATCTCTACAGTCAGATACGCCTTTTGAGAGAGGGTTTCGTACATTTGAGTTAATTCGGGTTCCTGGATGAGAAGTGCTTGCCACGCCTCTTTGTAATTGAAAATAAGGCTCATCACTATGAGAAAATGAGACTTGCCTGACCCGAAATTCCCCTCCAGGAAAATACCCGCCCCCTCCATGTCCTTTATCATATGTAAGATAGCCTTCAAATGTGAGTAGACCTCTGATGTGAGGACAAAATCTTCAGTGAGTCTCTCTCGCAAGCCCTGATCCTGACTATCTGAAAGCTGAATTACAATCTTCACCTGGGGAACATCGATGATGTCCTGTAACAATTCCATTACTCTTTCCCTTCTTCTATCTCCTTTTCCGACTTTTTCATCAGTCCCCAAAGAGATTTTTCATGAGGGTGCTTCTCCACGGCCTTCTTGAGAATTCTTATGAACTCCTCCCATTCTTTCCCTTTCTTCACTGCGGCCATAAGGGATGATTTGACATAGACGTCCTTCGGGTTCTCTATGAATGGGTTTGAAAGGGTCTCCACAACCTCTTTGAACATCTGAAGTTTTGCATAACAAAATCCAAGGTGAGTGAGAATGAAATTTTTTTCAGGACAAAGGACAAGGGCGTTTTGAAACTCGGCTATGGCTTCTTTATATTTTCCCGCTCTTTTCAGGTTCAACCCAAGCTCACAGTGAAGATGAGGATTATCAGCTGCCTTTGAGACCCTGAGGATCCCCTTGATCTCCCTTAAGATATCAGCAGGCTCTCTGTCCATGAACTTCAACCTCAGAAGTTCTTTGTAAGCGAAATCATCATCAGGATGCATTTCATATATCTTTTTGTAGAATTTCTACAGCCTCCTTGTATGAACCCTCCTTTACCAGCACCTAGGCCTTGTACTTCAAGATTACAGGATTGTTAGGACTTCCTATCAACTCTTCTCGTATCAGGTCTTTAGCATCGTCAAACCTCTCCAGGTCGATCAGTGCCCTGATAATCCTCAATATAACGTAACCTGTTCTTTTTATACGCGCTGCGGTTTCAAAATGATCAAGAGCCCTTTCATACGATCTTTCTTCCAGATAGATGTTTCCAAGAACCATATGTCCTTTCTGATTGTCCGGTGCCCTTTCCAGTGCATCCACTGCCAGGGTCTTTGCTTCATCCAAATTTCCATTGAGACGCAAACAGTCAGCATACTCCGTCATAATAAAGGATTCATTTGGAAAATCGTCCATGACCTTTACCAGTTCTTCTATGGCTTGCTTCAGCTTCTTTTTCCCCTTCAGATCCCTCACTCTTCTCAGTTTTGCCTTTATGTATTCGTAATCCTCACGTATCATCCGATCACCACTACCATCTCTCTTTAGTAAAAAGGATACTGATGAGTAAGTGTCCATCCCATAACTAATTGATTTCATTCAAGATAAAGGAATGAGAAGAACTTTTGCCATCAAAGCTTGCTAGCGGTTATCCATTTAGTTAAGCGGTATTTTCTGGCCCAATAATTGCCGGTGATAAAATGATGTATTCACGGGTAAATAATGCTTATTGCAATTTTGGGGACAGAAAATACCCGACTTAAACGGCTTGTTGAACAGACCCGAGGGTTCAACGCGGTGTGTTTATTGAAACTCGGTGCTCTGTTTCTATGGAGTTTGCGCCAGGCTGTCACTGCGAGAATTTAGATTTGTTGTGCCAAAATATTTGTCGAGCGGGGTCTTTGAAAGTTTCAGGCAATACGAGCCCCTTCTTTTCTGCTGCCGTCTTGCTTCGGTCGTTCTATCCTGCTGCATCATAAAAAGCCTGCAAAACGGGTGGATTCTCTGAGTACTCTGAAGCAGTGAGGGCAGAGAGAATCCTGGAAACCACAAGACGTTTGCCGCATATAGG
>JAXHVA010000080.1:0-19016 GCA_034189035.1 Thermodesulfobacteriota bacterium | reverse complement strand
GTTCTCGGATGAAAGCTTTCCGGAGAACGGTAATGTGAAGTTTTCAAATTCAAGTTGCTTTTCTGAGCGTCTGTACATGATTTTTCCGCCGATTGGTGCAAGGGTTTTTGAAGAAACATGCAAAATTGCTTGCACTTTCGGCCAACCTATTAACACATATAAATAAATATAACACATTAACCCTTATTCAGCAGGCCTTAAATAGTCAAGGTTATAGCTTCCTTAAAGCCAGTCCCAACTCACTTCTGCGGTTACATATTGATTCTCATTGTTAACGTCATCAATAAGCAAACCCATTTTACATGGATAAGTATCCCTGAAGAAAGAGTTGCTTTGTTAACATGATGATCGAAATCGTCGCAACCGTGAAAAAAAATCATTATTAACATTATCAACGTGAAACAGACTAATATATTTCTACTTTTCATTCATTTAATTTACATCTTTTTTATTTACTGTTGACGTATCTTCTATTTCTCCCCGAGGGCTATAGGGCGACTTGAGTTCCAGGTCCACTCGTAAAAAGAGCCATCGTAGTTGCTGATATTTGGGAAACCCATCATGTGAGCATAGAAAAAAGTCAAACTTGACCTCCAACCTGTGCCTCAGTAAAAGGCTATCTTTCGGTTGGGTTTAATTCCTAAATCCCACCACATCTGCTCCACTTCGGTATAACTGCGGAAAGTGCCATCAGAATCCGAATACTCCGATGAATTATACGCCCATACTGCACCCGGGATGCGCCCCTCTGCGTTGAATTCGAAGTGGGGGTATCCATTAGAGCCAGGAGCGCCTATAAACTCCTCCCATCTTCGGATGTCAGCAAGCACACCAGTCGGATCCGCCCTTAATGTTTGGACATCCGTGGTAGTTATCAAATACTCGGGGTGCCCCGGAACAGTCATCCCAAAACTAACCGGGATAGACGTGTTTTTCGTTCTTTCCTCTATACCTCCGTTTGCCACCCACGAGTAGTAGCCGCCGTTAAGAATACGAACGTCCTCAACGCCTGCATACATCAATGCCCATGCAGCCCTTGCATTTTTTACCGCGGAATCACCGTATATAACTACTGTTGTGTCGTAGGCAATCCCCATGTTTTCGATAAAAGCTTGAAGTTCAACATCCGGCAGCAAGTTCCCATCGCTCGGACAGGCGTATGGATAGTTTGGATAGGCAGACTCCAAAGCATAAATGTTAAGGTGTATAGCACCCGGTATGTGACCTGCATCGTAATCATCGGTGTTGTCGCTTCCCCTCTCTGACATCGCCTCAACAATTACATACCCATTTCCTGGATATGTAGGTGGTGTTCCCGCTGTTCCCGGGTTACCATCTGCAATAAGTTCATTAACCCAACCCGGATAAACAAGCTTATGGTAATTCGACAATGCATCCATCGGAGCCGAGGCATCGGCGCTCCATTCATATATGGAACCATCATAGTTTGAACATTGCTCATATCCCATAAGTCGCAGAGCAAAATAGACGTATCCGCTACGTATGCCTGCTGTGGAATAGGAAACCACCTCTTTGTCCGTTGTTATCTCCATGGATGCAAAAATTTCCTTAAGATCCTCATAACTCAAAACAGTCTTATCGAGGTTGAAAAACCACTTGTAATTGACACTAACAGCATCTCGTATATGACCTCCTCTGGTCTCGCCACACAGTATCCAGCCATTGTATTCTTCATCCTCGCGAGAATCTATAATAACAAAATCTTCATCTTTCAACATGTTTAATATATGGTCTTTATCGGCAAGTCTATCCTCTTGTACTTCAGCAACAAAGGTATCCTCAGTGAAGGTGTTTATCGTGGTCTCCGTAACCCTCTCATCTTCCACCCACTTGTCCCATCCGCCATTGAGGATATGCACATCCTTGCAACCAAGATATTCGAGCATCCAGAAGATTCGTCCCGCAGCGCCCCACGATGCAGTTGTGTCATCGTATATGATGAACCTCATGTTTCTATTGAGCCCAGCAACACTCAACTGACCCTCCAAATCCGCTAATTTTTTAAGGTTGAGACTTTCATCAGTGAAGTCACCCCAGAGGAGGCTTATGGCTCCGGGTATGTGAGAATCGGTGTAGCCGGATGCTCGTGTGTCGATTACGACCGTCTTTGAATCTCCTATACTCGCCTCAAGCGAGTCTCCAGATATAAGGAGGCTAGCATTCGGGTATGAGCCCTCCTGTAATTCCGAAACTGCTTTGTTATGGATAGAGTCTCCACACGAGACAAAAAAGGTTATCATAAACAATATCATTATGAATAAAAGGAATCCGTTTCCCTGTTTTTTCATTATACATATCTCCTCGTTAACCTTTTTTTGATTAATACCTTTTTTAAATATATCTCTCTTGATAAAATGAAGAAGACTCATAACTCCATAATCATGCCAGAAAAATCTATCAAGCGGTTTGCCAGACATTTGGTGAAACGTTGCTGAAAAAACAACGCATGCGGCTCTTCAGAAACTATAGGATGAAGAAGATTGATCAGATATGAAAGTCATTAAACTGAACCTTTACGAAAAATTAAACTCTCTTAAATTATTATCCCAATCTTAAATGAGGAAGTAATTGTTAATATTACGCCTTTCTCAGCCTGCAGAGAAATCCCCGACACCCAGGAAATCCACTTATCGGATCAAGGGAAGAGTCATCGGTCAGCTCATTGACATTAGCCTCGGTCCATCCATGGGACATAGCAACTGTTCTCGGTTTGAGAGCCTTAACAATTGCGGCTTTAGCATATATTCTGCCCTTCGGTGAGGTTAAGATGACTGTATCTCCTTGCTCAATTCCTAACACAGAAGCATCAAAAGGGTTTATCTCCACAAGGGGATGCGGGAACTTTACTCGAAGTAATTTGAGGTTTCGAAATTGTGAATGGAAATAATACGGTATCCTTGCACCTGAAGTCATTATCATAGGATATTCGGCAACCGCTTTCATATTGGTTTGGATTTCATACGATTTAATGTAAGTCGGAAGAGGATCATAGCTGGCATCAGCAAGGGCCTGCGAGTAAAATTCGACCTTTCCTGAAGGGGTCTGAAACCCAGAGCGTTTATATTTTTTGTATTCTTTTTTTGCCTTATATTCGATCCCAAGGAAATTTTTCCTGAGATATGAGGCAGTGACATGAATCGAGGAAAGGTGCTCATCGATCGCCTCATCCAGAGTAGCCCAGTGAAATTCCTTTGTATAACCCATTTTCTTAGCGAGCTCAAACCAAAACTTCCATTCTGGCCAAGCATTTCCCTGTAGTGCTATAACTCGAGGTGTCATATATATGCGGTCTCCCAGTTTCAGGTTGTCCCTTTCAAGAAACGACGATGCCGGCAGAAAGATATCTGCCATCTTGGCAGTCTCTGTCATAAAAAGGTCCATAACGACTATAAAGTCAAGTTTCTTGTATGCCTCTCTTTGTTGAGAGGAGTTCGGTCCTGTGAGAATGGGATTCCCACCGACAACGATAAGTGCCTTAATCGGATACGGCTGATTTGTGAGGATAGCCTGTGGAAGTATATTTGCCGTTACCATCCTCCTTTCCTCCCAGAGGAGAGGATACTTATCCATACCGATTCCTTTTGATACGACTCTTTTATTGTCTTTCAGCTCCATATCGACAAGTGGTGTTTTTTTACCAGGAATAAGCGCACCGCCCTTTACATCGATATTTCCGGTCAGAGCCTGCAAAATCATAACTGCCCGAATTGTCTGAACACCGTTGATATGAAGTTCCAGTGCATTGCCTGAGGTAATACATGCAGGTCGATTCGTAGCATACATAATTGCCGCATTTATTATATCTTTCGTTGGTATTCCAGTTTTGATCTCAACTATCTGTGGCTTATATCCTTTAACAAGGTTATTGAGCTCTGCGAATCCAATACAGTACTTTTCAACAAAATCCTTGTCATAGAGGTTACTATTAATAATCACATGCATCATGCCAAGGGCGAGTGCACCATCTGTTCCAGGTCTCGGTTTAAGATGGATGTCTGCCATTCTAGTCATAGGTGTTACCCTCGGATCAATACAAATTAGTCTTGCACCTTTCTCCTTTGCCGGTAATACCCTTTGGAACCAGTCAAGAAACGCTGATACAGATTCGTTGCAACCCCACTGGATCATACACCTTGTATTCTCATAATCTGGATAAACATTGCCAATACTGTACCTCTTTGCCAGCATAGTAGCTACTGCACACTGACTGCCACAGCCTGTAAAGTTCGGAGTACCGTAGAGATTGCAAAAACGCCTCTGGAAGTACCTATAGAACCATGAACGGACCTGGCTTACTCCGTAATGGCAGACTAGTGATTCAGGACCGGTTGTTCTTTTCAGCTCCATCAGCTTCTCTGAAATGATATCGAGAGCTTCATCCCACGTGATGTCTACCCATTTATCACTCTCGACCCTCTTTTTGGGATTGACGATTCTGTCAGGGGCATGTACAAACTCGGGTATGGCAAGACCCATATCGCACATGAAACCCTTGGTCCTTGGATCACCGGACCATGGGGCTACAGCCAAAATGCGGTTGTCTTTGACATATGCCTTCATACCGCAGTCGGCCCCGCAGATACCGCATCTTGTAATCAGCTCGTTTGCACCTTTGAGGGAGTCAGTCTTATCCTTGCAACTAGCAGTAAAACCAGTCCAGCCAACAGTAACTCCAATACCAGCTAGTTGGAGTATTTTGAGAAAGTCGCGCCTAGAATATCCATCTTCACTCTCTTTGGGAACTATTATTCTCCTCTTCACAGTTTTTCCTCGTTTATATATGAATTAATCAGGGGGAGGGCTTTGAAGCCCATTACAACAAGCCACTGACTGTATCTCTGAGTAATCAGAGATACAGACGAATCCAGAGGATTTAAAAGATCATGTGATCTCGAAGACAATCGTGAGTTCCATAGGGATCAGTCCTTTAAAGAGAGCAGATGGTGGACTGGGAAATGGGGAGGCCTTTCTTACAGCCGAAATCGCTGCCTCATCAAGGGCCTTCGTTCTTGAACTCTTGATAATAGTAAGTTCAGTCACTATACCACTGCGTGTGATTATAAATCCGACTGTTGTATGTCCCTCTATATACTTTATCCGAGCCATTTCAGGATAGTCCTTCTGACTCTCGATCCTGAGCCTTACCATCTCAAAATAGTCATTGCGAGTTACATAATAACTTGTGCCTATCTCTGCTTGAGGACCCCACACAACACCCCCCAGATCTGAAATATTGAAGATTGAAGATGGGTTAATCTGTTCTACCAGGCCATCCTGGATGTCCTTTTCCACATTTTCAAGCTTCATAGCATTAAAAGTCGGGACTATTCTATTACGTATATTCAGTCTTTTCACCTCAGGAGGGTTTTCATATGTCTTTGGCTTTAACTTAGGTCTGGGGATATCTCTTGAGGAAGGTTTTGAAATATCCTCCATTGTAAACTCAATAAAAGATAATGCCTTAGAGTAGTATATTCCCGAAATGTGCATAAATAAAATCAGGTGGATTGCCAGCGAAACACTGATAAGACAACGAAGCAGCCAATTGGTTTTTCCCTTTTGCACGAAGTTAACTCTCATATGTTTCCTCCGTTTGTTTCATATTCAATTTTCAGAAGTCCTTTTCCGTGGCCAGGCAGAGTCTACCGGCACCCGCCGCCTTGGCTACGTCCATTACCTTAACCGCTTTATTTAGAATAACGCTCCGATCAGCCCGTACTACTACCAGTTTATCTTCCTGTCCTCCGATCATCCCTTTGAGCCTTGTAAAGAGATGACCAATGGAAACCTCCTCATTTGATAGATAGGATCTTCCCTCCCGATCTACATAAACAGTGATGGTTTGCTCCGTCTGTGGTTTAGAGGCCTTGGCCCTGGGAAGTTTAATCTTTATCCCCTCTTCCACCATGAAATTTGTAGTTAAGAGAAAATAAATAAGAAGCAAGAATACAATATCAATCAGAGAAGTGAGAGGTGCCTGGACTTCATATCGAGGTTTTTTCTTGCGATGAATTAGCATAATTACTCCTTTTCACGGTTGTCATATTTACTCTAATTAAAGGACTTTACAACTATCATTTATACTTGATACTGTCTTGATGAAGGTGACCGCTCCGTGTTGGAGGCGTGCCTCATATTTATCCACACGAGAGAGGAGATAGCTGTGTGCAACCATGGTAGGCAGCGCTACAGCAAGGCCAAGAGCAGTGGTCATCATTGCCTCCCAGATACCACCTGCCAATACCGAAGCATTGACCTTACCACCCATCTCTTGGATAACCATAAAGGCCTTGATCATCCCGAGAACCGTGCCGAGTAGACCAAGCAAAGGAGCGATATTTCCAATAGTAGCCAGTACCTGGAGATAGCGTGAAAGACCCCTCACTTCTTCATCCATAGCATGAGCGATCACTGTTTCCAAGGTCTCTCTATCCTGATCCTTAACTTCTATGGCCTGAGTAAGTACACGTCCTATTGGTGAATCACTCCCACCTGCAATTTCATGAGCTTTTTTATTCTCTCCGTTCTTCAATTGCTCAGTAACCTTTATCTCCAAACCGGAACCCCTGTTACTTATCTGAGTAAATCGTATCACCCGTTCCAGAAAGATAGCCAAGGCAACTACGGAACAGAACATTATCGGTATTACAAGCACTCCTCCTTTTGCAAAAAAGTCGATCATACTATCGAGCCTCCTTATCTAAATGAAAATGCTGAAGTTCTCACTTCTTCAACTGAGTATTTTCCATATCCGGTATGCCATCGAAATTAATATCTCTGGTTCTTCTTATCAAAGCCTCTGACTTTTTGTCGTATTCTTCCCATAGATCGGGCCTTCCATCAGTGTTTGTATCCTCTTCAACGTGTGTTATACACCCCTTTTGATAATGATACCAAGTATCCACCTTCCCATCGGCATTGTTGTCTTTTTCTGCTAGTATAGCCTCTTCGGCACTATTATAAAACCAGACGATATTGAGCCTGCCCGTATTCCCATCGTCCTCTTCACTCTTAAAAAGCTTACCGTTTTCATCGTAATGTTCTCTTAAATCAATATTTCCATCGTTGTCTTCATCGACCTCTTTGACCCTTAACACCCCATCCTTGTAAAAGCAGCACGCATCTGGCAACATATCGCCGTCCATATCAATCTCTGTGACGAGCGACCACTTTTTCTGGTTGAACCACTGGGTAGTCTCAAACCGTCCGTCATGGTTTTGATCCTTAAGAAGTTTTTCCTTCCTGTTATTCTTATAAAAAAGCCTGAGATCAATCCTTGTATCTCCGTTTTCATCTTTTTCCAGCCTGATGATTTGCTCATCTCGATAGTACTGCCAGGTGTCCGGTATCCCGTTTAAGTCGGTGTCGCTTTCGACCCTTTCCCTTCCTTGACTTTTGTTGAAAAATATCTTCGTATCCGGTTTTCCATCTCCATTTTCATCATGTGTCTGAAGGCAGATTTTCCCCTCTTTATAAATGGAAATGGTGTCCATTAACCCGTCACCGTTGGAATCGTATTCTACTTTTGCAGGTTGGCCTTTTACAAAGGTTCTAATCCTGTCTATACGTCCAGTGTATCTCGTGTCCTCCTCAATCTTCACAGGGAGGCCTTCGAGGTCAAAATGACAGAAAAAATCCTTTAGACGATCAAAGTTGGTGTCTTTTTCCTGATATACGAGTTTGCCTTTCTTATAGCGTAAAAGGATATCAAAGATCTTATCTCGATTAGTGTCTTTTTGCCGATGAAGAGGCTGTGAGTCTTTGAAGGAGGTGATAGTCTCAAACCAGTCATCGAGGTCAGCATCCTTTCTTTCCTCTGATATCTCGCCCCTACGATAGAAGCGAACTGTCTCCATCTTGCCGTCCCTGTCGATATCATGCCAGCTTTCCTTGGCGAGTCCTTCGGAATCATAAAGGATGACCCTTTCTATGTTGCCGTCTCCATTATCGTCGACCCTTCTTTTGAGAGGTCTCTCATCCTGATATGTCTCCCAGACATTTATTATTCCGTCTCCAACCGTGTCTTTAGTGGAAGAGGAGATTTTTCCCTCTTTGAAATGATAGACTGTATCAAAGAAACCATCTCCTGTTGAATCTTTATCGATTTTCATGGGAAGCTCCTTTTCATCAAAATAAATCACCTGGTTCACTTTGCCTGAGCCACAAAGGTCACGTTCCTGCCTGATTCTCCTGTCATCTCTAATAAAATCCCAGGAATCGATCTTTTGGTCTTTATCCGTATCTCTTTCGATCCTGACGAGCTTTTCTTCATCGTAGAATTGAAATCTGTCCATGACCTCGTCTTGGTTGATGTCGATTTCCAACTTAACGATTCTCCCTCTCTTGTCAAAGTAAGCGATCTGGTCTATCTTGCCGTCTTCGTCCGTATCCCGCTTGACAATCTCCTGCGCAATGAGTGTGGATCCTATGGAAGACAGCACCAATAAAAGCCCTATAAAAGCAGAAAGTACGAAGTGTCTCCACCTGGTAATATCGGTCTTTTTCTTTTTCACAAATGCACCTGTCATGAACCGGTTATTCGGTCTGTACTCATTCTCTTCTTTTGCAGAAAGGATATTTAAAACAAACTCACTTTTACTTCAATGCCAAAGACCTGATCGGGCATTGGGAAGCCATAGATTTCCTCATAATTTTCGCCGAACGTATTGTTCACATAGGTAAAAATTTCAACCCTGTCAGAGAAGGTTTGCCTTAAACCCAGGTCCGTAGTGATATATCCGTCTATATTGTATCCCGCTTCGTTTTCTCTTTTACCCACATATCGAAGATCCGCAGTGAGAAGGGTCTCCTGGAATAATCTCCATCTTACGCCTAGGTTAAACTTATGTTTCGGTGCCAGATTCAGCCAGAAAGACACAGGCATACTATACTCCGGGTCGGAATGCTCCGTTTCTAGATATGAGTAATTGCCGAAAAAACCTATATTATCAAACACTTGCATGTCAAATTCCGCTTCTATGCCGTAATACTGAACTGAATCGAGACTGTATGCGTAGTTACTCAAATAGTTGAGTGGTGCAGTATCAAAAACCAAATAGTCTGTTACATCACTGTAATACATTGATACACGTGCGTCAGTATCCTTGCCTATCTTTTGATGAATACCAGTTTCATAGAGCCATGTTGTCTCTACGCCAAACTCCCCAGGATGCCCCGCCGAGGCCCATGTTGGCTTGCTTCAGCAGCCCGGCACGCGATAGTCCCTGTTTGCCGAGATATAGAACTCCGTCTCCGGGCTGACTCGATAATGGAGAGTACTCTTGGGTAAGAGTTCTTTAGTATAGATGAGGTGTCTGTATTTTTCCGTAGAGCTAGCATCTGCAAAAGGGTAACTGTATTCCCGTACATGAATATAACGAAGCCCTAAGCTCAATGACAAGTTATGGGTGATCGCCCAGATATCTTCAAAATATCCCGCTTGTATCCTATAAATATCTTTCGTACTTGCAACTTCCATCCTTCTATGATCATACCCGATAGTAAGGGAATTGTCTTTCCACAAATCGAAATGGTACTGCAATCTGCCTCCCTGTTGCTGCTCCTCTCTGTCTTCTCCACCGCTGTATTTCTGAACGAGATCCCCATCACTGTTCATCTCATATGACCAGCTATCCTCCTCTCCCCTAGTCTGAAAGAGCTGGAACGTAAATGTTCCATCCCCTATAGGCTGTTCGAAGATCAGATCGAGGTGGTTCGTTTCCTTGTTTTTTTCCGAGTTCCCCCCGGGATATGAGAGGTTACGGTACTTTCTCAGCGAATCTGCATCCTCATACACCTTTGGATAGTCTGAATCATAGTCAGCCCTGTTTGGATCGTTCACAACAGGATACCCCAGGTCAAGCTCTGAGGCCTTGTATGACAGTGTTACATTACCCTGAAAAGGAAAGCTATAGCTTAACCTTGCGGAATAGTCCCTCCCTCTCCAGTCGTTGTTTCTGAGATAGCCCTCCGACTCTTTGTACCCGAAGTTACCGAAGTACGTTAGATCTCCAGTACCACCATCTACTGCAATCCTCTCCAGATAGGTTTCGAACCTTGTGTATCCTGAGCGCAACGTAATCTTTGGGACCAACGTCTCTCTTTTTGTTCCCTTCCTCGTAATGATGTTTATTACACCTCCCTGTGAATTTTCATAGAGGGCTGAAGCACCTCCTCTGATGACCTCTATTTTCTCAATATCTCCCGTAGTGAGACTAGACCAGTCTACATAAGTATCAGCACCTGCTGTAGGCGCTGTTATTGGTCTGCCGTCGATGGCGATGGTAAAGCGACTGTCATCAAAACCCCGCATCATGATTACCGACTGCGGATCCGCGCCAGTTGATCCTCGCATAAGATCGATTCCAGTCAGATGCATAAGGATATCTTCAACCCTTTCAACTGAACCGCTCTTCCCGAATTTTTCGATATCTACAATAGTCTTTGTGGGGGTTATTGTAACTGCCCCTCCATGAAAGGCGTGGACAAAGACATCATCGAGTTTCACGCGCTCCCGTTCCTTCGGCGGACAATCCGGACATTCTTCATCTTCCGTCTGGGCGAAAGCCTCATGGCAGCAAAATAAATAGATAACGGATAATCCTATTACAAGCAACTTCAAATACCTCATCTTCAGATTTTCTTCCTTTCTTCTCAGTTTGTGATTTGTATCGACAAAAATGACTCGCCTTGAGTCTTGTCATTCCATTCATGCTGTCCCTCTTTTAAAAGGAAAGACGGACTGCTCGCCAATACTAATTAATCGATATATATGAGATAAATCTCTTATGAACCCCGTAACAAGGCTTCCATCCATTCCTTTTCGTCAAAGCCGATCTCCTCTCTTCTCTCGTCCTCCCATCCAGGTTTTGGCACGGGAAGAAATCTATAATCAACTATACTTTCTATAGCCAGATCATCAATAAGAAAGCCGAAATGCTTAAACATGCTGACCTGAAAACGGATCAGCTCTAAGGGTTCTCTTCCGTCCGGGCTTACCTCCCGCAGCGCACACTTCATGGCCACTGCCTCTGGCACGCTCGTATAATTGGGAAGGCTTTTTCTCGCCTTCACCTCATTTTCCCTTATAAACTTGAAGGCCTGCACCAATGCCCTGCAGAAACTACGCACAGCTTCAGGTTTCTTCTCTATTGTCTTGTCTCCGATAACAATCCCGTCAACCACATATCCAGGAATCATATCATTCATAGAAGAGAAAAGCCTGCTCACACCATGCATCTCCAGCATGGTCGCTACCGGATCTCACGTGTATATTGCACTTACCCTGTCGGATTTGAAAGCGGCCTCTGTCTTCATGGGCTCTCCCAGCTCAATCCCCAAAACGATCTGAACATCATTCAGGGTCATTCCATGGCGCGCGAGGAAAGTACTTATAAGCGTCCGAGTTGAGACATCCCGCCCCAATGCGATTTTCTTTCCTTTGAGGTCTTCAACTTCTTGAATATCACTGTTTTTCCAAACATGCAGACCGCATCGCGTTCCAGGGTGAGATCTGCCCGACCAAGCAATCACCTTGATGGGAACATTCCTCTCCTGGGAAAAGACTATCTGTGGAAAACCGAGAAATCCTCCGTCCAGGTCACCGTGCATTATGGCCCCTATGGTACTCTTCGCGTCTCGTACCACACGGAGGTTCACATGGACGCCGTTTTGAAGGAAGAAACCATGGTCAACGGCCACATAAAGGGGGAGACAATCTATATATCTGCCGTATCCTATATTGAGGGTATATGAAGCTTCCTGCTCTGTATTTTGGTTACACCCAATAAGGAAAAAAGGTATACAGACGAAGAAAAAGAAGAAAACATATTTTATGTATCTCGTAATCTTATGTATCACTCCTGTACTTGACATGTTACCAACCGGATTCAGCCTCCAAAACTGCTAGCCGAGTTTTCTCCTCTCAGCTACACCTTTCCCTCCAGTGTTACCTCCTTATGCCATACAAGTATCCTTTTCTGAGCTACCCGGGCAAGCCTGTCCCAGAGATATCCCAGTATTCCGAGAACCAAAAGGCCTACGAACATCTTTGGAGTATCGAATACATTTTCCGCCTCAACCAGGAGGAAGCCAAGCCCTGATTCTGCGGCGAGCATTTCTACCCCTACTATGGCGAGCATTGCGAGGGCCGTTGATATTCTGAGGCCTGTAAGGATCGTTGGCAGGCTAGCAGGAAGAACAACTTTGGAAAAAACCTGTCTCTGATTAGCCCCCAGGGTTTTTGCGGCCTGGATCAATTTGATATCAACCCCTTTTACCCCTGCTATGGTATTAAGAAGTATGGGGAAGAGGCTTGCCTTAAAGATGATAATAACCTTGGAACCATTACCCATTCCAAACCAGAGGATCATTAGTGGAAGCAATGCTAGGGGAGAGATCGGACGGATCATCTCAATCAATGGATCGACATACTCCTCTAACACTTTATACCAACCTACTAGGATACCGAGTCCCACTCCCACCAAAGCTCCGAGTCCATAGCCCATTCCCACCCGATACAAACTCACAGAGATATGAGTGAATAACTCCCCAGATAAAGTCAGCTTCCAGCCTTCTGCAAGAATGGCAGTAGGAGCAGGGAGGAAAAGAGGGTCTACTAGTTCCCATTGTCCAATTATCTCCCATATGCTAAAAAATGCAATCAGGGATAAGATACTTCCTTTTTTCATCTCTTACCTTCGATCAGACTCTTTTCTTGATCATCTTCCTCGAGGATCAATCCCTTTACCTTAGCAGCTAGCGAAACAAAGTCTGAGGAACTCATGATCTCCCGTTTTCTTGGCCTGTCTAAAGGGATTGGAAATATCTTCTTTACTCTTCCCGGGCGATTACTCATCACTACCAATCGATCCGAGAGAAAAACACCCTCCTCAATACTGTGCGTAACAAAGATCATCGTACAGCAGCTTTCATGCCATATGCGCAGTAGCTCTACCTGCATTGCTTCTCTGGTCATGGCATCGAGTGAGCCAAAGGGCTCATCCATAAGGAGCAATCTTGGTTCGTTTGCCAGTGCTCTCGCTATAGCTACTCTTTGCTTCATTCCACCACTTAGCTCATGGGGGTATCTATTCTCAAATCCCTCCAGTCCCACCAGTTTGACATACCTTTTTATGATTTCCTTGCGCTTTGTCTTGGATACACCTTTCACCTCTGGGCCGAATTCAATATTTCCAGCCACAGATCTCCATGGAAAGAGAACGTATTCCTGGAAGATAATGGTCTGATTGGCATCGGGTCCATCTATTGGATGTCCATCGAGGAGAAACTCACCCTGTGTAACTGATTCGAGGCCTGCCGCAATAAGTAAAAAAGTGGTCTTCCCACAACCACTCGGTCCAACGATCGTGATAAACTCTTCTTCCTCCACCTGTATCGTGAAATCATCTAAAGCGACTGTTTTGTTGCCTTCCCCATCAACGTATACTTTTCTCACTCTAAGCGCATCGATAAGTGGCATCTTTACTTCCCAGGGTAATCTGTTCTAAAAAGCCCTCAATTCGAACCCTGAGTTGACCGACATCTGATTGAGAAAAATCCGTCACTATATGGAGAAATGGAAGGCTGTGTTTACCTTTGACGAGTTCTCCCACCCTGTATGACTCGATGTTGAAAGTATGGCAAGACTGCCAGGTCAAATCGATGACTCCCTGGATGGTATACTCGGAAATTAAACGGTCTATGTCCTCAAACCGTCTCGTATTTGGTGTCATACAGGAGCAAGTAACCCTCAGATACCTTTCTGCGATAGCTTCGATAGGATCCTTCTCCTCATCTACCATGTCTTCAATTCGCGTAATACCACCACATCCTTCCTGACAAACTACAACCCCTCCACACTCTTCAACCAGTCTCAGCACCTTATCACAACCCAGGCTATTTCCCAGACCGGTCCAGAGTATCCTCGGTCTTTTCGGTGAACAGGCAAATTCTTCCCGATTTATGCGCTGCTTCAACTCTTCCAAAAGCATTGTAAGCTTCTCTTTGTAGATTTTCCTGTCAATGGAATAGGAGAACATCGTCGATAATCCAACAAGATCAAGCCCCATTATGGGCACTGGATTGTGCCTGCGGCATCGATGTATCTCCTTTAAAAGCTTGCGCTCTTCATTCATTTGCTTGATTGTATTCCTCAAGCCTTTATCGGTAATCTCTTCTCCCACATAGTACTCTATGAAATTCTTCAACTTTCTCACCTCAGCGATCCAGTGTACAAGGGCTTCTTTCTCGTCAGGCATCTGGGGGAGTTCCATAACATGCATAGGCTTTTCCCTCGACATCAGTTCATACATCTTCTTTCTTCCATCACAGGTTGTCTCTCCAACTATACAATCCGTCAGTGGAAACAAAAGGCAGTTACCGGATATGGCTCTGCCATAGGTTGCTTTGACCATAGGGCATTGATCCGCAGGAATGATCTCTTCCGCTAACTCGATTTTTTCCTCTGTAGTTCCGCAAAGTCCAACCGATATTGCTCCCGCTGCCCGAACCATCTCCTGAGGGAAGTAAGAACACAAGCATCCCACTACTTTCGTTCCCTTTTCTTTGGCCATTTCAATATCAAGGGCGACGTCAGACCTAACTTCTCCGATTGTTTTATCCTGCTTAAGCTTCATGATTCTTTCCTCCATTGCTTTTCAAACGCTACGGACAAAAAGCGATTCCTCAATTACGTGAAAATCTATTTTACCCATTGTTTTCTCTTGCCAATACAGCGGCCCCCAAGGCTCCCACGATTTGTGGATCCTCATCAATGGAGGCAAACTTGACACTCAAAAAATCTTCCAAGGCCTTTCTGAGGCCCCTATTATTTGCTACACCGCCAACAAATCCCAAACTTTCCTTTAAGCCCAGGCGCCTTACCAGATTTCCTACTCGCCTTGCAATTCCGTAATGGAGACCAGCAACTATATCTTCCCTTTTTTCTCCTGATGCCAAGAGGGAGATAACCTCTGATTCCGCAAAGACAGTACACGTGTTGTTTATTAGACAGGGTTTCATTGAACACAGCGAGATCTGCCCCAGTTCTTGGATTCTGACTTCCAAGGCCCGTGCCATCACTTCAAGAAACCGTCCCGTTCCTGCCGCACACCGATCATTCATTGCAAAATCCAACATGCTTCCGTCTTTGTTCAATTTGATGACCTTGCTATCCTGGCCCCCAATGTCGATCACTGTCCTGATATCAGGTTTTAGATAATTGACACCCTTTGCATGACAAGTAAGTTCGGTAATCGCTTCGTTCACAAAAGGAAGGGAAACCCTGCCATACCCCGTGCCTACTATACGTATTACCTCTTCTGTCTTGCAGCCAATGAATTGAAGTGCTTTGTTAAAGACTGTTTTACCCGCTTTGCGTGAGTCAACTCCTGTATCGATAATAGAGGATGAAACAATACCCTCATCGTTTATGAGAACGCACTTTGCAGTCAGTGATCCAACATCTATACCTGCAAAGACCCCTTGCTTTTTTGTAATCCCTTGCATCTGTAACATTTAAGAATACCTACAACCTCACCGTGTAATCAAAGAATGCATTACACTTTACTGAAAATCGATTCCATATAGGTCTTAAGCATTTCCTTTGTGCGCAAAGCCGCACTCTTTTCCTTAAGTTCGATTACCCACCATCGGCATGGACTCTCTATCAGGGCATCGAGTAACTCTACCCCCAGGTCTTCTATTGTCTCTGGAGGAACGTGTCCCCCACCATTTTCCTCTTTATAGATATGGACGTGGATAAGGCGACTTTTTACCTGATAGATAATCTCTATAGGCGTCCAAAGACCCTTTACAACTGCCTCACATCCTCTTGCATGACCAAGATCGAATGTTGCCGGAATATCTACCTCTCCAAGGATTTCCATCCATTGTTCAGGTATAGATGTAGGCCCGTACAAGAGATTCTCGAGGGTAATGGTTACCCCACGATTGAGGCCAAAGGCCTTCAGTACATTGAGATTTTCGAGGACCTTTTGAAGACAGATATCTTTATCAGAGATATCTCCCAGGCCTATATGAAGAGTGAGGAATCGTCCTCCCACTTCAGCGATAAGCTCTAGTGTTTTTATGTAGAGTTCCATTGCCCACTGGGAGATTCTAAGGTCGCGGCAACCTATCTCTGCATGGCGAAAAGGTGCATGGAATCTCACCTCCACTAGGTGGCCTTCAAGCTTTCGAATTTGAGAAATCAGCCGGGTTCTTGATGCAGTATTAAAAGGCATCCTGTTTAGGGCAAAAGACCAGTCTACACCATCGAACCTGTTGTTTATGGCAAATTCGACATCAGAATCCTTATCCGAATCTTGCCGACTTGACATTACAAGCTTAGGTCGGTTGAAAACTTCTTTCATCATTATACCTGTCAATCTTCCTTTTTATTGTTCGACAGCCTTGAGTAAAGGAAGGGACAGGGGGGAGACAAGACCCCATCCCTTTAATCCCCTTACTCTTTCTCCCGACGCCTACAGCAGTTCCTTGGAGAGAAACCGTCATGGGAGAGTGGTATTAAAGATTCAGATACCCTCCTGCCTGTTTTTAAGTCGTAAAGAAACGTTTTTGAAGCCTGGGTAAGAAAAATCGCATCAGAGGCTTTTAAAAACTCCTAATTTCAAATACATTTAGAAAAATCTCTAAATGAAAGAGGTCAAAATCTAAGGAATGTAATTAAGCGTCAATCGGCTTATTCCCTGGCCTATCAAATAATATTTGTCACTGCAATATCTGCTCTATAAAGGCTTCGACTCTTGTCCTCAACTGACCTACATCGCCCTCACTGTAATCCGTTTCGATCTCCAATACCGGAATGCCTGCCCTATTGAGCGCTTCCTTAACCCGTACAAACTCTATATTGTAGGTATGACAGAATTGAAGGGTGTAGTGGATTACCCCTGCTGCGTTGTAGTCTTTAACATACTCAAGGATGTGATCAACCCGATCTTCGTTCGGACTGAAACAACTGCAGTCTATTTTGAGATATCGTTTTGCAATAGCCTTCAGTTTTTCATCAATGGTAGGACAGCCCTCTTCCACCATATTGGTAAAGTACCTGGTGCCGACACAACTCTCCTCACAGACTACTACAGCACCACTTGACTCAATAACGTGATGGAGTTTCCAGTTTGGGATAGCCATAGGGCAGCCTGAAATGATTATTCTTGGTCTTTTCCTGACAGCTACGCCTTTTCCATCTCTTACCATTTCTTCTAGTTCATAAGCGAGTTCATTTGCTTTGGCAGTAAATCTTACGGGATCATCATAGAAAGCAATTTGAGAAACGAGTAGAGCATCTTTCCCGCTAATCGGAACAGGGATCGACTTGCGTGTATCAAAGACCCTCTTTATCGCATTTCTTCTCTTATTGACGAGCTTGATCTTTTCCTCCAGTATCTCAGGGGTAATTTTTACACTCGTCTCTTTTTCCATCTTTTCTACAAAACTCCTCATTTCATGAAACCAGAGGTCAAGATCAATACTTCTTTTCATATGAGGGACCTCCATCACATATGTAGGTATGTGATTCCCAAGAAGCTCCCATATCTTCTTTTTGCCATCACAGGTCGTCTCTCCAACCACAAAGTCTGCTGCCTCAAAATAGGGACAAATACTGCTGATCTTGAAGCCATAGGCCGACTTGATCAAAGGACATAAATTCCTCGGTAATACCGCTTCGGCAGCAGGGATAGAAAATTGTGCTCCTCCGCATAGTCCCACACTTACTCCACCTGCAGCTAGGATTATTTCATCGGGCACGTAAAGACAGAACGTCCCTACTACTTTGCCGCCCTTCTCTTTATGATCTAATAGCTCCTTGATCCTCAGACCATGTATCTCGGACATGACGAAATCGAAATACTCCATCCCTTTGGGACGCTCCTTTTGACTCATGTAAACATCGGAATAGATCATACCCAGGGCTTTCAACAATTGATCGTGCCTCTCCATATCCAGGCCTAAACTTTTCCACATGTCAATATAATCGGTCATACATTCTCCTTTCTACCTGAGTATACGTATGTCAATATTCCTTCTTTCCCTGCAAAATATCGCTTTGTGAACTCCCTAGGGGGATTCCGAAGGGCGGGCACATTTATCCAATTACGATTAAAATTATCGCTTTTTTGGAACCTGAGAAGGATTCCTCATTAAGGTTGGACATTTTTCAAATAAAATAACTTATTATTTCCTATATTGCAAATAGATATTTTCTATATTTATTTTCTCAATTATTGGGAATACCGATACTTTCATAAGTACCTATAAACTATAATCATAAAAAATAGGGATTCTTCTTTTTGGAAAAAGTGGACAGGATTGGGAGGGAGTCGTTAGTTAATTTTTATTAACAAATTTAATTTTTCAATTGACGATTTTTAAAAATCGTATACTCTCGCCTATATGCTACACAGAAAAGCAAGTGATACACTCATAGAAATTACCAGATACTACCCTGTAATGCAATTACAGGGCCAAGGCAATCAGCGAGGACTACATTGGTCTTTCATGCCTTTCCAAATAAACCTTATGTTTCCCTCGAGGACCCGGACCAGTTGGAATTTGCCGAAGAAGATACCCGTGGTTTTTTTACAAGGTTTCCGGATGGGGCAGTTCTCGACGAGGTCCAACGCTGCGCGCCCTTGTTCTCCTATATACAGACTATAATAGACTCAGGTAGTAGTCAGGGCCTCTTTATTCTCACAGAATCCCGCCAATTTGGATTGGTTTCGAAAATCAACCAGACTTTAGCCAGAAGGGTCGAACTCATACACCTCTTCCATTCTAAATTTGGGAACTTGTTGAAAAGAAAGGGGGGTTTTCAAGGGCTTTTTGACCTCTTATTTAAAGGGTTTGTATCCCCCCCATCAACGACCGACACGCCCCCCCTTAAAACTGGTATGCCAATTATGTGATGACATATATCGAACGGGATGTCAGGCAGATCCTCAATGTGAAGAAGGACCTCGCCACTTTTCAGC
>JAXHVA010000008.1:0-76985 GCA_034189035.1 Thermodesulfobacteriota bacterium | reverse complement strand
AATTATTTATAACATAAATACCCCTAAAAACAATCAGTTCCAGACAATTTTCTTCAATTTTCAAAGAACAAACTCAACATTTATGCGCCTTTCCAAGCACATTTTTCAGGGCGGACTAATTAAAATAATGCTTCACGGTCAATTGCATATTCTTCAGTTCATACAATATCCGAATAAATCAATCGACGATAACTAAGTCCCAAAAATAACCTAATACAGCCAAAACAGCACCCCTCCAAAGGATCAACTTGTCATTGTCGAAGGCAACTCCCGGCGGAAGAAAACTATCGCCAGGTAGCCAAGTATTAGCATTTACTGCGGGTGCATTGAGCTAAAGCAGCCCTCGCGGTCGGCAAATCTTGTCCCGGAAAAATCCAATCGGGTAGTTCAGACTCACTGGAGTAATTTCACGATCTTTTTTTCACCTATGGCCTCAGGATTTCTCCATATAATTCGACTCGCATTCTTTTCGCTAAGACCTTAAGACGCTCAAAAACTGTACGACTATTTTTCGGCGCTTCATCCCAGATTGACATTATGAGGTTACCTCCTTAACATTACCAATTTAAATCAAAGGGTCTCAATCCTTTATCGGACATTAATTCAAAACTTTAATCGTCGTTGATATCAGCTCTTGGTATAATCAGATTGGGAGGTCAGGAGGTCTTTTAGATCTTCATACAGCGCCTTCTTTCTTCTATTCCCTCCAGTAGGATATCTTCTTTTATTATGCTCCGTACACACTCTCTTCTTTAATATTGATCTGACCTATTATATTTGCAAAGATGATTATGGAGGCGGGGTTTACAAGCTAATCACTTAAAAAGACGAAAAAAAGAAAATTTGCCTGTATATTCATGGTGCCGAGACCCAGAATCGAACTGGGGACACGAGGATTTTCAGTCCTCTGCTCTACCGACTGAGCTATCTCGGCACTTTAATTATACAGTGAAAATAGTTGAAGTGGTTGTTTGAAATATTTGTTGAGTATTAAATGTAGATATAAGATATAAAAGTATGAAAGAGTTGTCAAGCCTTTTTCGTCTTTAATTTTATCACACAGGTATTTGCAATCTTATCGTGCCATCCCTGTTTGTTTTTATCAAAGGCTATCCAAAAAAATCCAATATATAATGCAATACTGGATAATACATACCCGACCCATCTCAAAAATGATGTAGAATAATTTAATGGGTCACCATTTTTTTGGACGACCTTTATTTTACACACCATTTTTCCGATTGTCTGCCCTGTAGCGCCATGGAAATAGATAAAGTAGCCAATGGTAATGGCTGTTATAATGAAATTACAGGGTATAGGAAGTGCCTTTACTTTGCCCAAATACACGTAAAGATCTTGAGTCTGTAATGCCAAATAAACGGCTAAACATCCAGCAAATAAGAAAAACAGATAAATAATATTGAGTATCGCGAGGTCTATTATAAATGCCTGGGCACGTATAAAAAATCCGGCCTTATTATTTAAGTCAATCTCCTTGTTAACTCCCTTTTTAAACCCTTTTTTATGATTTCTATGCGATTCGTTTTCATCAAATGGATGTTCAATCATATTGAATCTCATATCAACCTTCTGATTCTCCACTTGATTTCTTCTCATCTGACTCCGATTCTTCCTCAAATTCTAAAATATCTATATCTGAAGACTCGATAGAGACATCATCTTCACCTTCTCCTTCTAATAGAGCAATTTCTTGTTTTAAAGATTCAATTTCTGAAGTGGATAATTGAATATCCTCATCTAAAATCTCAGTTTCCAATGTTTCGCCATCTTCTAACATCGATGAGAGGTCATCTGTTAAACTATCATCTGACAAATCGTCCATAATCGCTTTAGAGGTTTCTTCCTCTAAATGAATCTTCTCTTGTTCTTCTTCTGTATCAAGTTCTAGGGGGGTATCCTTCTCGACTGATTCAAATGAAATGGTACCTTCTTGAGTTTCAGGATGGAATTGCTCTGACTCAATTGTTAACTCTTCTATTGGACTCTCTTCTAATGAAACTATTTCGTCTGTTTTTTCAACGTCTATGGGTGTTGAGGGGGTACCTTCTGTTGTTTGATCTGATAGAAAGGTCTCTTCCATAACCTCATCATCCTCTAATTCTAGCGAGATATCATCACCGATGCTGGCATCAGAAATTCCAGTCTTTATCTGTTCAGCTTTTTGTTCCTCATCAGTAGTTTCATCTGGTTCTTCCTCTATGGTAAGTTCTGGGCCCTCATCTTCCCCCTCTAATTCAAATTGAAAGGTGTCCTCTTGCTCTCTAAAAGAGGTCTGTTCTGGGTCAATTACGAGTTCCTCTTCTTGGGAGGATAGCTTTCCTGGATCTTCTTGAGTCGATTCAGTAAAAGAGCCAATAGATTCAAATACCTCATATTTTTCTTGTGGCTCAATCGGAGTATCGGTCTTTATAAAATAAGAAGGGATATTTAATTTGCCTTTCATCTCTAATAGTTCAAAACCGCACTTTTTACAATTGTCAAAATGATCAAAACTTACATATCCGCATTTAGAGCATTTCATTTTATCCCTCCCTGGTGTTATTGAGAGTATTCTGTAAAGGTAAAGAAAGTTTATTATAGCCCTATGAAAGAAAAAGCACTGGCAAAGCTTTAACGATGGTCAATTTTAATTCGCGTAAAATTCGCATCCAAATGAGCGTAAAGAAAGAACGGTATATCATCATTATGCATCCCTTGTTCTTTCTTAACGCACTTGGCACTCAGACAATACACACAATACAATTTGACCATCGTTGAAGCCAATCTTTTATAAGGCTAAATAGTTACTAAAAAACAAAATAACTGAAAATAATCGTAGCTTTAACATACCTTTCAATGCTGGTCAAGCATATTCAGTTCAAGTCTCCAAATCTATGTTGAATTATAGTTAGAATACTCATACTGGCAGTTTCAGTTCTCAATGTTCTAGCACCCATGCTTACCACATGAAAACCTTTTTTTTGCGCATCTTCTATTTCGGTTTCGACAAATCCTCCCTCAGGACCGACTAAAACAAAAAATCTTTTCAGGTTAGCGTTGTTATTCAAGACATACCTTAAACTAAAGGTTTTTTCTTCCTCCCATAAAATAAGCTTAAGTCCGTCTTCGAAATCATCAGTTAATATCTTAGAAAAATCAACTGGCAGGGCGATATAAGGGGTAGAGTTCCTTCCACATTGCTTGGCAGCCTCTAATGCGATCTTTTGCCAGCGTTTTACTTTTTTAGCTGTTTTTTCATTTGTAAGCCTTGGAATTGATCGGTGTGAATTGAAGGGGAGTATCTTTGATACTCCGAGTTCAGTCCCCTTTTGAACGATAATATCCATCTTGGAGAGTCTCGGCAATCCCTGTCCTAATATAACCTCTATTGTTGGCTCTCTTTTTGCTAGATAATTATTGAGTATCTTCGCCTTAATTTCCTTAGAATTCCCATCAATAATAACAGCATGATACTCCATATAAGTATCATCGAATAGGATTATATGATCCCCCACGCCGAGTCTAAGGACCCTTCTTATATGCTTGACGTCTTTTCCATCTATTATAGCGATACTATTCTTTATTTTATCACTTTCAATAAAGAACCTCGGCATCTTCCTCCCTTTAAATGAGCAAAAAAAAGACTTTATTATGAGTCGGAAATTCTCGTGTGTCTTTTCCTCTTTAAACCCTATTCGTAGGCAGGCACTAGCCAAGTGCCCACTCATAAATGGCCCTTTTGCGCAATCTCTGCACCAGGTTCAGATTTTATTCCCCGAAATATGTTGATATTCCTGCGGATAAAATCTTCGCCTTCCTTGACTTTGAACCAAATTGCTCATTTATGGATAGACATTAGCCTATCTTGTCTTTTACTCGATCGAGGATCTTCTCCATTAATGCACTGGCTTTACCATGGAGTATTAAATAAGCATTCCTGTCATAAGGCGTACTATCCATGTTGATGATAACCAACTTTGCCCCTCCTTCAGTTGCGTAAAGAGGCATCAAAGCAGCAGGGTGAACTACAAGTGATGAGCCAATAACAATAAAGAGATCTGATAGTCTTGACCTTCTTTCAGCTTCATTGGTTTCCTCAAAGGGCATAGGCTGGCCGAATGATATAGTAGCCGGCTTTAATATTCCGCCACATGCATCACAGTTGGGAACCTTAACTCCTTTCTCTAACCTTTTTTGTATCTCTTCCCTTGAATACCTTTTTTTACAGTGTAAACAATTGACATAGAAGTTGGTCCCATGGAGCTCGATTACTTTTTCATTCGGCAGTCCTGCTTTCTGGTGCAGGTTATCGATATTTTGTGTAATCACACAATCGAGCTTCCCCATTTTATGCAAATCCACAATCGAATAATGGGCATTATTGGGAGTTGCGGCTATAAGCATATAGTAAAGTTCTGAATTCATTTTCCAGTACTTTTCCCTTGACTCTTCGCTTGCCAGAAACTTCTGGTATAGAAAATCATTAGGGTCATATTTGTCCCACAGTCCACCAGGACTTCGAAAATCCGGTATGCCCGATTCAGTGCTTACCCCTGCTCCAGTAAATATTGCAATCGTTTTAGAATTGACGATTAAATTCGCTACCTTATTTATATGCTCTTTCATTTTTTAGCTCTCATAAAGGCTATCCATGCAAGATATCTATTCTCATTTACGCATTGCATTATTTCAAAGAACGTCAAAAGTGTCAAGGATGGATACGAGAATTGGTTTATTTTGAATATCGACAAAATCTCCCTTTTTCATTAATTTTTAAATATCGGGTGATAAGGATATTTTTCTTGACAAGCTTCTTATAAGTCTTATATTTTCTAGAGAGGTTTTTAAAAAGATAATATGAAACTCTCAAAATTTCAAACTATTAAAGATGGTTAATTCCTTATGATGAAAGAGCTCTTTTAAACTGGCTCTTTTCGATGATATCCGGAACTTGGGCTGTTGTGATAATGAGGAGGCAAAAAGATGAAAGGAATACTGCTTGCCATATCGATTATGGTAATATATATTTTGTTGAACATGTGGGTCTTACCAAAGTTTGGTATTAACACATGAATGAGAAGGTCCTGTAAGGTTGAGAATCAACCTACAAAAAATACCATATTAACTGATCGGATACAAAACAAAGGAAATATTGAATAAGCACTTATAGATTAAAGAGGATAAAAAAATGAAAACTAAAGACGATATTGAAAGGAAAGCTTCATCTAACGAATGTTTGCCTTGTAAAAAGCATGCTGGAGAGAATAAGGAAGAAAAAGAAGATATATTGAAAGGCATTGTGGATTCATATCGAAGATTGGACGGCTTACCTTTAATTGAGACTAAAGATGGAAGAGTAGTCATCTTAAAGGAGTTCAAAAATAAGCCTGAAATTGGAGAAGATGTAGAGTATATAATAACTGCAAGTCATGGAAATATAATGTATGCTAAGAGAGTAGGGGATTAAGATTAATTTTCCAGCAAACCCTCAGAAGAGGTCCTCAATCAGACTTTAGCAAATGCCTCGGAATATTGAGATATAAAAGCTCGAGAAGAAATACATAACGTTTTTCTTTTGTGGATGCATAAATACGGATTGCATATCATCAGCAACAGCCTGATAGATATCAGTAAAATCTATATGTGTTCACCCTCAATTAAGAATATCAAATACAAACCTTGCCGAATTTCATCCTCATACAATACAATTCATAGAATTACCTGTATATTAAAATCGCACTTCCATTCTCTTGGTCCTTCAAATGAAGGTACGATTATATAAACCGTTGCAATGATTCACATCTCTTCTAATTCATTCATAACACTCTCCTAAAAAATAGGTGAACTCTATCTCAATCATCTTAGACAGATATTCACCGACACTCCCTTTGATATATACATATCATACCAAAAGTTCTCTCAGAGTGTGATTCAATCTCTTTAAAATGTTTTTCTGTTTCTTTTTATTTATCTGCCGCTTTTCTTCTTTATCTTAGGTTTATACCATATCCGTTAATAAGGAAAAGGCACCCTTTTTTATTCTCTTTGTCGTAACAATAACATTTAGCAAATTTTAATACCCAATAGTTTCAAAGGCTTTTGAAAACTCAAAGCTGAGAATATCTGCTTTAAGTAACGCCGTTATTCAACACTATATGAAAATTATATGCTTTTATCAGTTTTTATTCCATAAAAAAGGCACGCATCTTGCAAGTTACTGTGCCCGATCTTTCGAAATTTCAAATTTTGGTTTTTTGTTTTGTGAGTTGTCCAAATACAGTGGGTTGCCCAGTTTCTAAGAAATTGAGGTTCTATTTCAGATGGTATGAGAATTCTAACTGTAGAAAAAAGTATATTCTTTATATGAGGAGGTAATTTTTATGAAAACGTTTGTTGTTGGTTTGATTATGTTCTGTTTAGTGTTTGTGAGTTCATTAGGTTATCCAATTGAAACTATGCAAAATCTTCATAGCGCAACTATGCAAATAGAATACGGTGAATCCGGACCCTATACAATGGTTGAAGAGAGTTTTAGAAACTCAATGTGGCTAAAAGGAGAGCCTGTAACCGTTCTTTTTCCTGCTGAAATTTCTGAGGCTGTACCTGTATTGTTCTTTTTACACGGCTTTGGCGCAACAAAATGGATTTTCTACAAATCACTGCTCACTCATTTAGTTTCAAGGGGATTTGCAGTGGTTTATTCTCCATATCCTACTCTAGGAATAAATAACAGCATTTCAGAACGTTATGAGATTATATGGAATGGGTTTCTTGAGGCTGCTGATCATTATGAAGCGCGGTTCGACTTACAAAAAGTTGGCTTCCTAGGGCACTCTTTTGGAGCTGGAGCTGTACCAGCTATAGCCTGGAAAGCTTTGATGGAGGAAGACTGGGGAAGACAAGGGGCATTCTTATTTATGATGGCTCCCTGGTATGTTCATGACATGACTGATACAAAAATGGACGATTTTCCAGAAGATGCCAATATAATTGTACAGGTATACAATGAGGATGCTATTTGCGATCATCGCATGGCGATTGATGTTTTTGAAAATATTGGAACTCCATATTCAAGAAAAGCATATTACAATGTTGAGAAAGGACTCTTTAATGCTGAACATTCAGTACCTTCAGACCGTAGGGTAAATGAGTTGGACCGTTTGGCTATTTTGACACCCTTAGATGCTTTAATCGATTTTACGTTCGAAATTGCTGATCCAAACGACGGATATGATTATTCCTTGGAGGGCAAAGGTGTGCATTTTCAACATAATGTTACGAAAGATCCTGAAATCATAGCAGGCGAGTCTAAATATCTATGGCGTTGGTCTAATTATTCAAATCCAAGGCGTTAGTAAGTATTGGTTTTTCTTTCAAGAGCAGGAATTAAATAAATCAAACCGGGAAAAGCGAACATATTTTCCTGCTCTTTATTAAATGGCATTTATTGCTCAGTTCAAATGAGTATACAAATTGTAATCAAATAAATGGTAGTCTATTGATAAGGAGGTAGTTTTTGTGAAGTCATTTGTTGTTGGTTTAGTTACTGTATATCTTGTGTTCGGTACTTTGTTAAGTCGTCCGATTAACTCTGCGCAAAACTTACATAGTACAACTTCACAAACAGAATACGGGGAAGCAGGTCCTTATACAATGGTATCAGAGACCTTTGAAAACTCGAAGTGGAGCCTCTCTCGCAAGGGAGAGCCTGTAACTGTCTTTCTTCCGGCAGAACTTTCTGAGCCTGTACCTGTATTGTTTTTTTCTCATGGCTTTGGCTCAACAAAATGGATCTCGTACAGAACATTAGTTACTCACTTAGTTTCTAAGGGACTTGCTGTGGTTTATTCTCCCTATCCTATTTTAAGTAGTAGCATTTCAAAACGTTATGAGATTATGTGGAATGGATTTAAAGAGGCTACTGAACGATATACAACGAAGTTTAATTTGCAAAAAGTTGGCTTTCTGGGACACTCATTTGGGGCAGGTGCTGTACCGGCTATGGCCTGGAAAGGGCTGATAGAGAAAGGTTGGGGAACACAGGCAGCATTCCTGTTTATGATGGCGCCCTGGTACTCTTATGAAATAAATGACAGCCAATTAGAAAACTTTCCAGAGCATGCTAATCTGATAATACAAGTATACAATGAGGATTATGTATGCGATCATCGCATGGCAATTGATATTTTCACAAAAATAGCTATTTTAGATTCAAAAAAAGCGTATTATAATGTTGTGGAAGGCGAATTTGATGCGAACCATATGGTACCATTAGACCGAGAGGATAATGACTTGGATTACTTGGCTATTCGCTCACCCCTGGATGCTTTAATTGATTGTACATTCGGAGGTTATGATCCATACAGAGCAAGAGATTACGCCCTGGAGGGGCAAGGCATACATTTTCAACACACTGTTACGAAAAGTCCATCACCTGTTGCAAATGAGTCAAGATATATGAGTTCATGGTCTTCTTTATTGAATCCAAGAACCTAGAGAAGTATTTCATAAGAATCAATTTATATAGAGTTGCCGCGTTACCGCGATACTTAGGCATTGCGGTAACGCTGTTATAGATATCGATTCTAGCTCACTGTGTTCCGCCTTTATTCCTGCAGAGCGATGTGTGAGGTTAGTTCCCGAAGTTCCCAACCCCCTTCCTCCTCCAGATTCATTGGATTGGCCATGCCCACATAAAGCTTCGTTCCATCCTCCGATACAATAAGGGTGCGAATACCGTAATTGAGGGGATTACCCAAGCCACTGATGTCTTCGGCCACGGCTGGACTATTTGAAGAATCGAAGCGCCACAAATCCGCACCGAACTCAAGCGGTGCGATCTGTTCAGGATCACTCACAGTCAAGTAGCTGCAATCCATAGTACCTACAAACAGATGATCGTCTATTACCTCCATAGTCCAGGCATAGTTATTGTAACGGTTGCCAAATCCAGACGAACCGTAAAGTGGTTGGTAGCCACCAACATTCGGGACAAGGTCGAACCACTTAGTCTTTTTGTTGTATGCAAGCAGTTCGGCCTCTCCATAAAGAAGCTGGATCTCCGGATTCGAGTTTTCAAGGTTCCGCGCTCTCCAGATAGTTGTCGCCCTCCAAGTGCCTGGTAGTATCTTTGGGTCGACCAATAATGCAAGACCAGGAGAGAGATGCATGGTTCCGAAATAGAGCCAGCCGTCGAAATAGTGGAGATCTCCCGCTCCATAGGTTAATCTAACAATGTCACAAGGCTCGTAATCTGCTGGTGTCCATATCTCTTTCCAGTTAATCGCATCCGATTGTGTAAGACCCTGAGACTGAATCGCCGGGCTGATCCATATACCTGCTGCGTGAACAGCTATACGGCTTTGACCGTTTCCATCGATATATTCGGCAAGCTCTCTTGGGGTTCCTTTGACAGTACCTACCAACTTGAAATTCCACAGGTCATTATGGCTTCCGTGCCAGCGCATGATTCTGCCTGCTTGATTCCCCAATACACCTGTATATAACTGATTTTTTACGACCAGCCACTTTCGTATTGTATTACTGTTAGTGAATTCTTTTGCCCCGAGATAGTCCCCGTTTTGTGCATCAAAGGCAAACATGATTACAGTATTCTTCAAAGACCCACCAGCTAAAAAAGCCACGCCATTATGTGATCCAGCAGAGCGGATTCCCTTGCAGAGATCTATCATTGGATCATTTGGCGTTCGATCGATCAACTCGCCTGTTGACAGTATGTATTGATAGATTTTTGGAGGTCGCCAGTCTCCATTTGAGGCAGTTACAAGAGGGTTTTCTCTGGCTATCTGGCTATGGCCGAATTCACATACATAGGAATTAGTTTCATAGGGAGCACATAGGCCCAAAAATTCAGTTTTGCAGAGTATATCACCCAATACAGCACCAACAGTACCACATTCTACATTGGCCCCTGTGCCAAACCATAGATTATCTCCTTCCTGGGTAAGTCCCCATACATAGGCCTGATTGACTTTTTCTACGCTGCCAGACGGGCATGGTGGACCACTTGGATAATCCACTCCGATACCGGCGTAACATTCATCTGGTTCGGCTCTTGCTAACAGAGTGTTTGAGTTAATCCAGGCCTGGGCGCTCTCTAGGGTTATGAACACGGACAGGCACAAGAAAAGACAAATAAAAAATAGCTTTATAACGGCTGGCCCCAATATATTCCTTAAATATGAAGTTCCATTTTGATTGACGTTCTTCATGAGATATCCTCCTTTTTTGGTTTTTGTAAATTATAATAATATTAGTCTTCTTTTTTTCAATGTTAAAGCTCGTTTGGATCTTTCACTTCCCTTTGGTTGAATCTTCTGACTGAGTAGCTTCTGTTTCCCATCCGCCTCCCATTGCGTTATAGGTGTTTACCATTGCTGAGAACAGGTCTTTTTGAGTTTGAATATATCTGATTTGAGCACCATATAGTGCTCTCTCAGCGTCGAGTACTGTAAGGTAGGTTGAATATCCTGCATCATAGCTACTACGGGCAAAATAGGCGTAATCTTTCAGTACGCTTATATGACGGGCCTCTATCTGTAAGAGCTCCCGTAGTTTCTGTATGCTAATAAGAGAGTCGTTTACCTCTCTAAGCGCAGTCTGTATTGTGTTTTGATAGTCATTTAACAATTGTTTATACTTGGCCTCAGTCTGGCGAACTTCACCTTTAATACGTCCTCCTGTAAAAATAGAACCTATAACTCCAGCGCTCGCATCCCACATATTTGCAGAAGTCTCAAACAATTCAGAGCTTTCCGGACTGTTGTAACCATATTCACCGGTGAGGGATATGGAAGGGAAATATTTGGTTCTGGCTACTTTGATTCTTGCATTGGCGGCGATTAAATTCTGTTCACTTTGGCGGATATCAGGTCGCCGAACAAGAAGATCTGAAGGGATAACCAGTGGGATTTTCGGCATGGCCAATGTATCCAGCAGTTTCTTACCTCGCTTAATAGGCCCAGGATTCCTTCCCAGCAGCACGGACAGAGAATTTTCCTGCAAAGGTATTTTGAGCTCGAGTATTGGAATTAGTATTGCGATCTGCTCGTATGCGGATCTGACCTGGGCGAGTTCCAACTCAGAAATCTGTCCTCCCTTTTTTTTCCCTTCAAACAAGCGTAATGAATCCTTTCTAGAAGCCATTGTTTGAAGGGAAATTTCCAGTTGTCTATCAAGACTCAATAGCTCAAAGTAACTATTAGCCACAGCAGATACGAGCGTCAGGATGACTCCTTGACGGGCTTCTTCTGTTGAGAGAACTTCTGCACGAGCAGCATCTGTTTTTCCATGAATACGACCCCATATGTCTAGTTCCCAGTTTAGATTTAGCATCGCCTGGAAATTGTAATTTATACGATCAACATCCTCTGGAAGAGGGATTACTCGTTCCAAGGTTTCCTGGTAGCGGCTTACAGAGCCCCCATAGTAAATCTGTGGATAGAAGTCTGATTGAGTTGCCTGTAAGCGACTTTCGAATTCTTCAACACGAGCAGATGCTATGCGTAAATCTTTGTTTTCACTGAGTGCAGTCTTGATCAACTCGTTGAGTACCGGATCCTGGAAATTTTCCCACCAAGCAGTATTAGCCAAAGCTTCAGCCTCTTGATATTCTACACGCCAGTATTGGTGAATATCCGCTTTTGGCCGCTCATAGCCTTGCATTATCCCACACCCTAAGATCAGGGGTACTACAAGGTAGGAAAGCAAACGTTTATGTATCCGAAAGACTTTTCTACAGAGGTTAGTATTCCACGCATTCATATAAGCATCCATGAGATGTGTTATTCTTTCTCGAATTAACATAATAGGTTATCTTTTTGTTTCGTATCTTTTAGAGAACTGTTTGGCAAATTCCCAGGCCTGTTTACTTGCAGATATATACTGATCATCAGGAGAACTGTTATTCCGTCGACGGCCACCGGGCCAAACATGCTTTCCGCCTTTGATTATAAATATCTCAACCGGCGCTCCATTTGTGCAGCGGTATGATGATACCTCGATTCCCCCATTCAGTATTTTCTTTTCAGAAGTACGACAATGACGCGATCGGGTAATGAGTTTTACAGTATCACGCAATGGGCGAAATGATACCCCGGCCAAACTCATAGGGCCTTTTCCCCCTGATATTGGTACATTTGGATCTTGATCCCCATGAATATGTAATACAGGAATATCCTTAGCATTATCAAAGTTGTCGACTGTGAGAGCACCGGCTACAGGGATTATAGCCGCTATCTTATCGGGAATTTCACAGGCCAGGCGGTATGCCATCATTGCGCCGTTTGACATCCCCGTAACATAGACTCTCCGGGTGTCTATTGAGAACTTTGAGTCGATGTCATCTATGAGCTTTTCAATAAATAAGATGTCATTGACGTTCTTTCTCACTGCATTCCCACAACAGTCACCTGCATTCCATGTTCTTCGGTTTTTTGTAAAACGAAAGCGACCTCCGATACCGTTCGGATATGCCACAATAAATTTGCCGGTCTTTGCAACCTCGTTCATACCGGTCACCTCTTGTACATGCTTGGCATTACCCAAGCCACCATGAAGAACGATCATGAGGGGTAATTCTCTAGAATTCGTACATAACGGTTTATAAAGAATATAACTCCGTTCAATACCATTCACGACCAGTTTATACTCCTTTGATTTTCCTTTTTCTGCATCAGCCACTCCGAAGATTAAAAGAACAGGAAGCAGTATGAAGAAAAAGACTATCTGTGATGACGACATCATATCCTTTTTCCTTTCAATTGTATGTCCTTTGTTTGTCCAAGAAACGAGTTCGAACCGATTATACTTTTCCCTGGTATATTCCTGTGGACTCAAGGGTAAGGTCCTCAATTTCTTTTATCTTACTGAGTTGATTACGCATCTCTGAGCAGAGTGCCTCTAACCAGCGAATTTGGGCCTCAATTTTTTTGCGCTCTTCAATAATGTCTTCGAGGGGGAGATTGGCTGGCGGATTTCCATTCTTATCAAAGAGGAAAAGGATTTCCTCACCAATTTGCTGGCTCACATTAATATGCGTAATCTGCTTTTCGATGTATGCTTTTATCTTATTCGCTTTAAAGGTTTTGATTGCTGCTTCACGTAGAGCCTGTTGCCGGACAGTTAGCCCCTCAATGGACTTTCTTGAGTTTTGCGGTTCAGTATCGATTAAACCGATCTTCTTCCTTTTATTCAGTTGCAAAGACTGTTTGTCCGATTCGACGGGTTTTGTCATTTATTCCCCTCTCTCAATTATTCGGTTGATCAACATAACCGAATTTTTTTGCAAGATAAATCACTTCCGGTCGTAGGCCTTTACCATCATCTCGCCAGGGAAGAGCCTCATCCAGTGGTGGAACCTTGGGTGTATGCTGGCGAAAGGCAGGATTACGAAGAAAATTAGGGTCATTGCCAAATAATGCAGAGATGGGCCCAAAACAAGCAAAGGGTGATTGTTCTGGATGCATCATCGCTTGAATCGCATCCTCATCATCACAAATTCCAAGCCAACGGCATATCGCTTTCATATACTCTTGAGGATACTTCATAAATTCCTCCCCCATTATACGTTTTTTCTGACCTTTAGGGACCATGTCAAGAAAGTTACAGATATTGATGTTTATATCATGCCAGGCTATCTGTGGATCAACAATTGCACGATCATATGTAAATTCAAATGAATTCACAAAATAAGCAAATATTCCGTTATTAAGGTTCATAACGGATCTGCCTTGTGGAATAGGATGACGAACCAGATGAATAAAATGGGCATCCGGAAAAGTCTTATATATACGTGATAGACGTTTCATAGATATTGTATAAGCAGGACTCTTCTCAACAGGTATCAGGGGATCTATCTTGGCGACTAACTCATAATACACCTCCCCAGTATTTCGATCCTCACGTGCAGCAGCCCAATGATGGGCCATAACAATCGTTGCAGGTGTTTGCTCTCCGGCATAGATCTCAGCCACGGCTCTGAGCAATCCATGACGGCGAGTAGTATCGCCTCCTATCTCATCTGATACCCTGCGCCAGAGATCCTTTATTTTTCTAATATTAAATAGGTTGAGTTCAGGCAACCCAAATGCTTGTGGATGTTGACCGAGCATCGCATTGATCAGGGAAGTGTAAGATCTCGGTGGTGCGAGTAGAAAAAGTGGAGCAGCCATGATATTTATAAGTACCCCTCTTGCTGTGTTTCAATTATGGACATTCCTCTCCGGGCCATTCCCATATCTCTGTGCCCAAATATTTTTTTATCCGACACCACTTATTGATTGCAGTACCTATATAGAGTTTACCTTGAAAGACTGCAAAAGAACGTATTCCCCAGACGCAGGGGTTATCAAAGCCATATCCCATATAGATGCCATGCCTGCCTATCATTTCTTCCCATTCGTCGAGGTTTCCAGTGGAACTCCGCCACAGCGAACCACCCTTGTTGAATATAATGTTAAGATAATTAAAGGTGCCTAACCATATATGGTTTTCATATGTCTCAAAGCGCCAGGGATATGCATTGCCAAAATCACCGAAGCCGTTAAATACGACCTGTTCGTAGGTAAGCCCGTCCGATGTCCGCCAGACACCGAATCCTCTCCCTGCATTAATAGAGCCTATATACATTTGGCCGTTGAATATATGCATATCCATGGGTGTACGATTCCCGCGTTTGTTCCCAAAGCCTTCCGAGGTAGCAGCACCCGGACCGACGACCATCTCAAAAATCAAGCCATCCACATCCGAATTGCGCCATACTTGCAAGCCACCTTCACGATTCTTTGTAGCAGCGTACAACCGACCATTGAACACCTCCAGCGTGTGTATGGAGGCATTATCCGTATTGCCGAAGCCGTCGAGGGTGACAGGGGTGAAGTTCGTACCATCTTCGGTACGGAAAAGCTGTCCGGGACCATCTGCTGTATTTTGAAGACCGATATAAAGATAACCGATAAAAACTTTCATCCCACGAATTGATGCGTTTTCCATATTACCAAATCCATTGTCTATGACGACTTCCCAATTCGTACCATCGAAGCTGCGTATGAGTTCTGCACCTGAAATTTCGTTATTCGTACCAGCATATATTGCGCCGTTAAGAACCGCCATATTTCGAAAACCTGTATTATTCATAGAGGTGAACCCGCCAGAGACTACGTTTTCCCAGTCTGTACCGTCATAACGCCAGATCTCACCGCCATCATCGTGGTTTCTCGTGCCGACATAGAGATAATTGTTAAAGACTTTCATGCTCCATGAATATCTGTTAGAAATGTTTCCGAAACCATTTATATTGACTTGTTCAAACTGCGGGTTGCAGGCTGTGTGAGCATTGTACGTTTGAATAAACAAGACTCCCAACAAAAAACAGATAAATGTAACAAGGTGTAATCCCATCAGTCTTTTTAAAAATAGAATCCTCTTCGACCAAAAAGTAATCATACGTAATTCCTTTCTTTTACTGTCTTCTTCGAAAAAAAACAGAATCTGTTGTGTAAAGATAACTAAGGGCCATAGAGTAAACTCGAAAATGCTGTTGATAGCAACTCCTTTGAGATGTTATAAAATTTCAAGGAATCCATGACCAGACTTCTACCTTGATAAAACGAATGATTGCCAAAGAAAAGACCTTCCAAACGGGCATTGTATCACTTGTGATTTTCGCGTATCCAGTCATTCCTGTTTTTAATTGTCTGTCTTTATTTTCCAGTGATGTAATGACCCGAACTACCTTCCCAAAGCGTTCTTCTGATACATTTGAATCAATTGCTGTAATCAGCCCAGAAAAGTCCTGATTATAATATACATAAGGTCGAATCCTCACCTTTGCATTCTCTTTGACATAGCTTATATCAGATTCAGGCACATCGATCTGTGCCAGAACCTGATCTGTATTTTCAACTACAGCGAGAGTATCTCCTTTGTTTAAGTAGCTACCGATTTTTTGTTTAAGATGCATAGTAACGAGTTTTCCATCAAATGGCATATAAAAAATTGATTCTTCGATCTTTTCTTGAAAATAGTTGAGTTCTTCTTGCCATTTTTGTAAACTCGCTTCAGCAGCAGCAATTTGGTCAGGTGACGCTCCCAGCTTTATTAAATCTAAGTTAGCTTGTTTTTCTTTTACTTGATCAAGATCGATTGCATACTCTCTTTTTGCATCATCGAGCTCTTCAAATGAAACGGTTCCTTCTTTATAGAGTTTATTGAGGCGACGTAACTTCCCTTTGCTGAATTCTGCTCGAGTCTTTTCAACTTCTAGGGCTGATTCTGCGAGGCGGACCTCCTCGGGTCTTGGCCGGGATTTTAAATCGTTTATCACTGCTTGTTGTTCTTGTATTTTTGCAGTGCAGATCTTCAACTCAGCTAGGTAATCACTGTGAGAAAGTTGTCCGATTACAGTACCCTTTTTTAAGAACTCTCCACCATCAAAGTAGATTTTTTCTATGATGCCGGAAATTTCTGATGTGATTTCCTGCTGCTGATTCGGCAAGACAACGAAGTCCCCGCCTGGTTCATAGTTGTAGGGTATAAACAGTAGTCCCAAGAAAAATAGAGGTGTTGCCCGCTTCAAGTATGTTATAAATGTATTTTGGCGTTTTGAGACTACTGTATCATTCTTTACTTTTGGCAATGTACGATCTCTCCAACGTTGAAATTGTACAGAACGTTCATAGACCTGCCCGATCTTTTTGAACTTTGCGATCATACGAAGTACTAAAATGAGGGTTATGAACCCAAATAATAGTACTCCGACACCTCCGAAGTATATTTTGAGAAAGCGGCCGAAGAGAAATAAAAGCACAGAAAATGCTACGATCATGAATACAATGGATGCCAACCCATAGGCTGCCAGCACATTATTATCTACTTTTTTGTAAACATTCCCCCGAAACTTATTCATAAGCGACATGTAAGATTTTCCCCTCAGGTGTGGCTCATTTAGAAAAGCGGAGAGTAAGTGATACCCATTGCTTTTTACCAATGGATTTACCGTTATAAAGAAGGAGATCATACTGGCACCGGCTATTGCTAGTCCAAAAAGGTGTAAGAAATCGTCCATGGCCCTTGTGTTAAACCAGAGTAATATACCGAAACCAAATAGCCCCAGACGTAGCATTAAAGGGGCTGAGTGCAACCATATCCGTTCACGACGTGATAGCTGCCGAACATGGCCGATCCGAACCATAAAGCGAGGGAAAAAGCCGAGTATAAAAACGATACAGAATGCACTTACCGTTGCACGGTAAGTATAAGCAACGAGTGCTGTCACCATTGTTACTAGCAAGTTAACGGTGACCATACTGAGTAAGGCATGTTTAATAAATGACATGGCACCGTATAAACGGCTCAGATCTTCCTCAATAAGATAAAGATAACGAAATGATACAAAGAAAGCTGCGATGAAAAGTACTGGAAGCAGGTAAATTGTATGTCTTAAAGGTAACAACAGGGGTTGAATTCGCTTTAACAAGTTGCTAGGATTAAAAAGTTTCCACCCCCTGTTACGCATGGTGTCGTCAAGGCCGATTGCATCATGTATCCCCGGAGGTAATGGACCTTCATTTAATTTAGCGGTTCGTTTTGTTGCAGTATTATTCTGGGATTCTGTATTCTTTGCAGCTGATGGTTTTGCTTGTGTTTCATGGGATGTCTTCTTTTCACTGATATTAATCTTCTTACCTGCTGTTTCATAATATGACTCTTCAGACAATTCTTGACTGTGCTGAGTGATTCTTTTTTTATTAAAGGCCTTGAATATTGGATGTGAGAGTGCTGCTAGACTAAAAAGCTTATTATCGACGATTATGTTGAGCAGCTCTTCTAATTCATTGTCTTTTATGGATTGTCCAAAACGATCTTTAAAGACAGAAGCAAGTTTTGAGAAGTCATCACATCCATGTAAAATTTCCAAGATAAAAAACTGCCAGGGTTCAAACTGATATGTTTCGTTTCTTACTTGATCTACTAGAATATAATGTTGCTTTTTCCCCTGCCTTATCAAAAATGCCTTTAATCTTTTGCGTAAGATAGTAGGAATCGCAACCTTTTGAGGTTCCTGACTCATTTATTTTGTCCTTTTACCTTTTATGTATCAGTGTGCTTAGTAGGTTTAAATTGATCTCATTCTTGCGAATGATGATTTTTGTAATGACAATTTTACTCAGTGTTCAGTATTTGTGATCTGGAGCAAAGTATACTTCACAGCCACCACGTGGATTATGAACGTATCTATCTCCGCGCACGGGTATGATTCTTGGTCCAAAGGGATTAGCGGTACCGAGAAAAAGCCCATATGGGGATGATACTAACGTACGCAATCCAAAGTTATACGGGTTTCCCATCCCGTTTGTTGTCACTGGTACCCAATTCTCTCCATCAAAACTTCGATATAAGTCAAAACCCGACTGATTCTCCATAAAAAAATCCACTCCAAGGTGGTTAATGATATTGGTGAATGCTTCCGGCCATGTTCCTCTATGCGCATAGCCGATTACAGAGCTCCAATCAAGGGTGGAAAGATAAAGCCAGTCATTATGTTCGCACATACGCCAAAAATAGCCGTTAAAAAAATTATCAAACCCTGGAAAATATCCTGAAAGAGGTGGTTTGTAACCATCCGGTGTATTGCGAGGCTGACCAACCAATAAATCCCAATGCCCATCTTCGAAGATACGGATCAACTCGGGGGCTGCAGGCCCAATCTTATTTTGTCGGTCAATCCCTCCTCCTTGTATAGCACTGCCGACATAAAGGGCCCCCTTAAATGGATACATACTGAGGACGCATTGATTGAGTTCACCTCGATACGCCCCTCGTTCGATGACTTTTCCCCAATGATAAGGTGTTTCACCTTCTGCAGTTGTACGCCATATCTGATACCCCTCTAAATTAAAGGTGCCCACGTAAAGATAATCACCGAAACCTGTCATTTCAAAGACTGTCTTATTGCCAGTGTCACCAAAACCAAATTCACTTACCGGTTCCCATTTCCCTTGAGCTGGATCCTTGCTTTCATACACGATTGAATGTGAAGATACATTTGGATTCCCACCACGAGAACCTGCAGGTGTGGTGTAAAGACGGCCTTTAAACTGTGTCATCGTACGTATAGTTGTTACAGGTAAACCCAATAAACCAGGCTCACATGATGGTTCGAATTTTTTTCCATCTAAAGATCGCAATAATACGGGGCCAGGTCCCTTTGCCGGAGACCAGGTGCTGACAAAAAGAGCTGGCACATCATCTTCATCAGCCTGATACACGAGCATTCCACGGCATCCCAACTCCCGCGGGATTGGCTTCCCGTGAGTGCCAATTATAGTCGGCGATTTATGCACTCTTTCCCAAGAGTCATCATGCAGGCTATAACGCCATATCTCTGCATGTAAATCGAGATCAAAAGGATTCTCTGGGCACTCAACAGGCCATGGATCCATACCTATTGGTAAACGCGCTTTCATCAATGGGAAGTTCCCACGCATAGTTGCTACATAAAGATAATCATTAAACCAAGCCATTGAATGGGCATATGCATTAAGCCCATCGCCAAAACCACCATAGGCAATCAGATTAAAATCTTTCTGAGAAAATCCAGGAGATATTCCCAGCCTGTTAGTTGAGTTCACGAGTCATGCTTCCCTATAACCACGTAAAGTAACTCGAAACGTTTGTGCTTTATAAATAATTCGCCGAAAGATACTCTTGAGCTTCATTGAAATCGGCAAAGGGTCCCTTTTTTGTTGATTCTCTGGTATAAAAAAACCATTTATCGTCTTTGATAAAGAATCGATCACTCCTAAAGTATCTTTTACCATTATCTCCCTTCCTTAGAGGAACCTTATCTATCAGCGCACCACGAATAAACTGTCTCCAGCTTTTGATGAAATCAGAAGGACGCGTAGTCGGAAAAAAATGGCCAGCTTTATGTATCTTACGAAAATCAGCGTGCGGCCATACTTTGAGGAGTTCTCTCCCCGTTGGCATGGCATGTGAATACTCACCATAGATTGCGAGTATGGGAAAGGTCAGCCTCCGCAGAGCATCCAATGTCAAATTATCATTACCCATTAACTCTTTTTCTGCCTGTGTTTTTTCCATCAATTTTAACCACTGGTTTGCAGTGCGTTTACTGTTTCTTCCAGTAAAGGGATACGCTAAATTGTGCAACTCTTTAGATATCTTTACATTCTGGTTTTGCAGATGTGCTACTGCGCTTAAAAGTCTATAGCCAAAATATGGGTCTCTTGCATCAATATTGAGACCATTTCGATCTAAAATAGGCTGAATCCTTCTCTCGAACTCACAATCGCTTTTTTCTTGAAGTATGCGTGCTGCATCAATATGTGTGTCAGCCAAGACTAAACTGGCAAAACGATCCGGATTCATGCAGGCCAGATTCAATGCAACAACACCTCCAAAACTATGCGCTATAAAGTGAGCACGTTTAATGTATAGATAATCCAGAAACTGCTTTAAATCTATAGCCATATTTTTAGGTAAGTAGCCATTGGCTGTTATAGCAGACCTGCCATGTCCTCGCAGATCATATAGGGTAATTCGATAGTACTTTGAAAATTCGGGCACATAGTGAAAATACCAAAAAGCCAGATTCGTAGCCAGCCCATGTATCATCACTATGTCTTCACAGCTGTTTTCAGATTCACAATCAAATTGGATATAATTGATTTGAACACCATTGACCTCAACGGATGGCATGGTATTTACTCCATATAGCCCAACATCTTTAACTGAGCAATAAGTTGATTTTTTTCTTCTTCAGAGATCGTTTCTGAGTTATCATTCATTGTTTGACACATCGAATGATTGCCAATGACTATAGGTTCTTTTGCCAGATGTTGTCTTGTAAAAATCGATTCAGGTACTTGCCCTTCAATATCAGAGGGAACCGCAAGACCCAAGCTATAAAGCAGGGTTGCTCCAACATCGACAATATCAAACATATCAACAGTTTCACCTCGTTTTATCCCTGGACCGCAGGCAAAAAATACACCTTCAGGATGATGCGTTCCTGCGAGTTCTTCACGTTGTTCTATGATCCTCTCATTATTCTTGATCGAAACAAAACCAAAGTCCCGTAAGACCAACAGCAAATCAGGAGCATCTTCCATTGCTGGTCCTGCAAAGACCTCTTCGCGTTTGAATATGCTGGTTATAATACGCTCTTGTGTTCTTGGATCTCTGAGCTCTTTCAAGTCATGGATCAGCTCTTCTCTACATGTCTCATAGTCTTCTGGTCTAATTCCTGTTTCACCCGGGTTTTGAGCTTTGCGAATCTTTATTCCGTTGCTTGAAGGTGTACCACAATAAGCAACAGTATTTTTCCAATCGAGGTTTGCAAACATGCTGTCTTCACGCCGCAAGGCCTCTTCGGTATCTGGCATTTGCTTCCATTTCAAATATCCTTTTTTGTGGAGGTATGAATTAATACGGACAATCTCATACGTAGTCGTAAAACCATGGTCTGATGCAATAAACACCTGTGCATCAGATCCAGCTGCATTTACTAGATTTTGAATGTATCCATCGAGTTTTCTGAAGTAGTCCATACACAAATTTCGTATGTTTCGGTGATACGTACTGGAAATGCCTGTTTGCAGACTGGGGTCCAAAAACAACCAAGCCTGATGCTGAAGTTTATCAACTCCATCAAACATCACGGCCATCAAATCGGGGGCTTCTTCAATAAGAAGGTATTCTGCAATTCTGAACCACTGGTGCTCACGGGGCAGGTGATAACGAATCCACCTTTCACGATCCTCATCGGACAGGTAGTTTACAGCCTGCTTTTCACGTTCAAAATCCCATGCCAACTCCTTGGGATTAAATTCGGGTAAGGCCTTAAGGCGATCATATAAATCAGTCGGTACTGTATTACGGCGTAGATGACGCCATGGGATAAACCCCGGAACCATAAAACCATTGAGGCCTTTTTGGGGAGGAGCGGTAAAAGGAAAATTCAGTACAGTGATTTTTTTTCCATGGCGACTGGCTATCGACCATATAGTTTCCGCCTGATTGTCTCTCGAATCATATAAGGTGAAGAACACATCATCACCATTCTCCTCTGTACGAATAAAATCGAAGACACCATGATTTCCTGGGGTTCTTCCTGTCATTAAAGATACCCATGCAGGAGGGGTTAAGGGGTTTGGAGTCGAGAGCAGTTTGCTGCGCACACCTTCCTCATATATTTTCGATAAAAAAGGCATTACAGGCTCTTTGTCTTTGGTATGATCCATGAGGTCATCCAATATTTTAAAAGTTGCACCATCTAAGCCAATAAACAAAGTACGTGTACTCATTTTTTCCCTCCCTTAAAGCCTACTGCCTATAAAATCAACCATCTGTGTTATTGATAAATCTGAGATATAGCTACCATTCTTCATAAGGAGTTCCTGAAAACCCATCTTTTGATTGTAATACTCCTCTATTGCTACACACAGTTGTATGATATCTACGGAAGCAAAATCCAAATCGTTAACCAACAAAGTGTCTCCTGTAACACCATTGTCGAGATCTAATCCCCAGTCCTGAATTAAATCCTCTATTATATCAATCAGTACTTCTTCAATGGTTTCGTGGGTAGGTGCAATCATAATATTCACTCCTCATTCGTTTTATATTAATCGATTCGCAGCAATTGCAATAACCGAGTCATCTTCACAAGTCACAAGAGTCTCTACCAGCGTTCCAGAATAATTTACATGAGCAAATTCCCAGTCATCGTCCATGAATGAGACCTCAAATTTATCAGGCCTTCCCTGAAGACCTAGACCAAAGTATTTCGCAACAGCTTCTTTCGCACACCAAATACGTAGAAGCTTTTCCTGTAGAGCACTATCAGTAATCCCATTGAGCAATTCCAACTCACTATGAGTCAGAGAATTCTTTATAAACTCAGGATGTTGAATCCTCCCAATCTGTTCTATGTCAACACCAACCGGTTGTTGCGGCGGAGCTATTGCTGCCAGGGTGAGTCTTGTATTGTGAGTCAGAGAAACTTCAGGGGCATGTACAAAACTGTTGTTCCACCATCCATCTACATAAGGAGCTCCTTGCTCATCGTGTAAAATAACGATATCAGCCGGATATAGCAACCTCCCTGTTTGTTGAAAGATCCAGAAACGTACAGCCTCTTTAATACAAGCCCGTCCAAGTAACCATTCACGACGCTTACGTATATTTGTTGTCAATTCCCACCATTCATCTCGCTCATCTAAACTTAACAATATGTGCGCCAGAATCTGGAAGAAAATACCACCCGATTGGGTACAAAATTCTTCAGAGAAAGGCTGTATCTGCCACAATGTCACTCGTTTATCTCCAATAGTCTTATTCAGCTTCCCTATCCAACCGTTTAAAGGATCACGGCGAACCTCATAAAACCAGCTTGGAATCGGGAAAAAGATGTTTGCGAGACGTGTTGCCCTCAGCAAAGGCTCTCCCTTTTTATCGGTGCATTCAAAATGCCATGCACGTGTTGCTTCCCTATTGATCCCATCAGATGCTAACTGTTGCTGATGTGCTCGGAGTTTCAATCCTGCAACATTTTGTGGACATTGCCTGTAGAGCTCAATTCGCTCTATAGTTGAAGGAAAACTATTGAAGTTAGTTCCAATGTGTTGCGCAATCCAGAACGCGGCTAACTGTCCAAGTGCATCTAACAATACCGGGTTAAGTATCAGATTGGGTGTGCAATTCGTATCAAAGAAACCTTCAAGACTTACCTGTGAGAGATTTGCTTCAATACCTCTATCATTCCAACCAGTTATTCGTTCTATACTTTGAAAAATCGGGCCATGGAACATCCCTGTGGTATAGAGTTGGTTGCCTTGCCATGGATATTCCCTTTTTTCGATAAGTTCAGGAATTGCATCTATACACCACTCTTTTTCAAAGGAAAAATCAGCTGTAATTGCAATCGTCCCTTTATTGAAGATTTGAGCTCGATATGTTTTTGTCTTTGCATCAATCAATTCTGCATGCACATTTAACATCAGTTCCCCGTCGTCTAATGTTATCCAGGCTAAGGCTTTCACATTCTCAATCACTTTAAGAACAGTGCCACCAGCTAAAAGAGCGCAGGCTTCTGCCATAATCTCAATACTGACCATCAATGGAACACAGGACAGGCCAAGTAAACCAGGGTCCTCGTTAGAGACGATACCCGAAAGGATATGATCTCTTAAGAACTGATCTTCATAGACACTGAGATGACACCATGCTTCTATATATTGACTATCTGACTGAGAGATCGAAGTTAAAAAGGGCATGTTGTAATCAGATAAAGAGACCTCTCTTTGTAAATTTTCCTCTAAAATTCCAAAGTGTTGCAGAACCCTGCTCTGCTGATCTAGGAAACCGCGCATGAGATCAAAATAATTCTCCATAATAGCATCATCGATATTTGGTGCGTTAATTGAATCTGCCTGATCAAACTGTTCCTGCGGCTCAAATACAGGCATTTTGCAGGTCGATTCGGTTTCGTGACTCGCTCGATTTTTAGATCTCAACAGTTCATTCAAAACAGAACGATCCTCAGGATTTATATGTATGATAGGCATTGTATTGGCCAAGGGGAGATAGAGCTGTTTGTTTTGTTCACCTTCTTTCAGGTCGATAGCCATAACTGAACGTGAACTGAATAGTCTTTTAAGACGTAAGGGCTTACCATTAACATAGAGATGGGCCAATGCAGACAAAAGCACCTCAATGCCGTTTTTGCGACGGTGATCAGTAGGGAGTGATAGGTACTCTTTTTTTCCTAGGATATCATTTACAAAGGAACTGAGGTTACTAGATGGCCCTACTTCAATGAAATAGCGTACATCATCACAATACATTTTGGAGACAGTCTCTCTAAAACGAACCTTTGTCGCCCATTGAGCACTTGCCAATTGCCTCACTCCATTTTCATCATCTGGAAATCGATCTGCAATTGCACATGAATATAAGGGAATAGACGGTACTTTTAAGCCAATATTTTCATAGTAATTAAGAAACGCTGCACTAACAGCAGAAAATTGGGGAGTATGATAGCCGCGCTCAAACGGTAATGGAACGCAAATTCCACCAGAGTTACTCAACTTTTTTTGTACAGCTTCAATCGATTCTTCGTCCCCGAAGAGAATCAGTTGATTGACGCAATTATCCATGGCAATCACAACATCTTTGTTTAATTGAGTAATCTCGTCCTCAACTGTTGATTGTGGTAAAGCACCGACTGTCAGCAATTTGCCTCTAGGGATTTTTCCCTCAGCAAGTACAGTTTGATAAACCCTATTCAGTTTCCTAATAAAATCGGCTAATTGAGTGAAATTATAATAATCAAGAACTCCAGATGCTGCCAAAGCAGATGACTCCCCTGTACTATGGCCAACCATTACATCCGGTGTCACTCCTAAAGATTTAAGCAGGGCATCCATTGCTTGACTGGCAATAAAAACAGCTTCTGAGCCTACATCCATATCATTGAGGCGCATTTCCAATTCTTTTCTACGTTGTTCTGTCAGTTCACTTTGAGGAGGAAATATAATATCAGTTCGGGTCTCACCTGGAGCTTCATTATAGAGCCCTCGCCAAAAATCGAACCAGTTTCGAATCTTTTCGAAATACAAGGCGAGATCCTCGAACATACCAAGGTATTGTGACCCTTCACCTGGAAACATAAATGCCAATTTGCCTTTTAGGGGGCTTTTACTAAAAATGATTCCATTCCGTGTTGACCATCGCACACTCGGATTATCGTTGAGGCGTTTTAATGCTTGTTTGATCTTCTTTATTAGATCTTCTGTATCTTTTGCAATTATTGCCAGACGATATGGATTTTTTACATCCAAGGAAGCCAATGTAGCAGCAATACTTCCTGCTGAATAGTCAGCATTTCTCCCTAACAGATTCGCTATTTCATTCAGCTTTTCGGTCAGTTTGTTCAGAGTGCAGGCGGAAAAGACGCATAGTTCAAAAGGCCACTTTGTAAGCTCTTTTGGTCTTAATGCTTGAGTTGGTGCTTGTTCAAGAATCGCATGGGTATTGATACCACCAAAACCAAAGGCATTAATGCTAGCACGACGTGGAATATCTGGACGAGATATCCATGGTCTGCTTGTATTGTTTACATAGAATGGTGTTTTATCGATACCCAATTCAGGGTTAACAGTATCACAGAGAGTGGGGGGTAAGATTCTGTGGTGGAGGGCTAAGGCACTTTTGATCAAACCTGCGATCCCTGCTGCTGGAATACAGTGGCTGATCATAGACTTTACTGATCCAATAGCTACACTGCCTTGTTTGCCTTTGCGTTCACCAAAAATGTTTTTCAATGCAGATATCTCGATTTTATCTCCCAAAGGAATGCCGGTACCATGCGCTTCTATAAGCGATACTGTTGAAGGGTCAACGCCACTATGTGAATATGCCCTTTCAATGGCGAGGGTTTCTCCCTCAGCACTTGGAGCCAATAAACCATGTCCTTTTCCATCACTGGCTTTTCCAATCCCCCGAATAACTGCATAAATACGATCACAATCTGTTATTGCATGAGATAGCCTCTTTAATACTACAATCCCTATGCCTTCACCCAGCAAGGTACCATCGTTGTTTGCTTCAAAGGGTCGTATCCTACCGGATTTGCTCAAAGCGCCGAGTTGTGTAAAAATGACACATACATCAGCTGGGAGTGAGGCATTCACCCCGCCAGCGAGCATCATCCGGCACCTGTTATTGCATAATTCATCAATTGCTGCACCCACAGCCAACAACGAAGAAGAACAGGCAGCATCAATCAGATAATTTGGGCCTTTAAGATTGAGGCGATTCGCAATCTGGCCGGTCATAACATTCGGTACCAGGCCAGGCGCGATATTCGTGTTAGATTGGGGGAGCTTACTCTTTAAGAGTTTGCGAATCTCGGATAGATTTCTCTGGTCAAGAGAAGGGAATACTGCTCGAAGGAGTTCAAGACTTTGGTCTAATACAATATGGTGTTGCACATGGCTAACCTGCCCTCTATGTAGATATGTGCTGTGTCCCAGTATGATACCTGTATCAGTATGATCATAACCATTTCCAATGTAACCCGCATCTTGGAGTGCATCATGTGCTACACGAAGTGCTAAAAAATGGTCAGGTTCACCCCCATCTAATGAGTTTGGCATAATACCGAATTCTATGGGGTCAAAGCGGTAGAGATCTTTTAGATATCCCCCATTGGAGCTGTTAATCCGGCCTGATTCGAGATAACGGTTAGCTTCCCATTCTGGTATGGGTTCGCTGATTGCATCGACGGAATCCAGAATATTTTGCCAGAATGTCGTAATATTGGGTGCCTGTGGAAATATACAGGCCATTCCTATAATTGCGATGTCTTCCTGTTTATTCATCTTTTCTCTTGACACAAAGACTTATCCTTCAATTTACCAGTCAGATATACTCATATCTATATCTGTGTTGTTTATACTCGCAGTACCACCAAGACGATTCAACCTCGCACTCGATATACATTCCATATTCTCAATGAGTAATACCACGTTATGATTCGCATCGGAAAAATATACATTGGCACGAACTAAATGAGGGTCTTCTGATTCAATTCGTTCAAAATTCATACACACCCGTTCCGGTAGAGTTTTACAATATCGAACTACACGCCCGAATCGGGAGGGTAGGGCGGATTCATTACGAAAAGAACGAGCCCATAACAAGGCCATCTGTGCGGCAGCGTCTATAATGATCGGATCGAATATCCATTTTTTATGGTTGGATTCGATATTTATCAACCATTGTGTGGGAGAGGTGGTTCGTAACAATGCCTTTGCACCCGTATCGGATAACCCACCTATCTCTTCTATCACCTGAAATCTAGGACCATGAAATAACCACTCATCGTAAGCTTTTGTAACGGAAAGGTTTTTTTCAGTATGTAAAATAGGCGCTTGGTTAAATCCAACGGGTAAGCGATGCTTAAGGTTCAATACTGCTCGGTAATGAACTAGAGGCATATCTTTTTTTTGCATTGTTTGAATAGCAGCGTTAACTTGAAAACCGCCATTGCTGCTGTATAGGGGCGGGCTAACTATCAAGTGCAATTCTTTATTACCCTCATTAAGTTCTATACCCTTTAAGAGATGAAAATCGCACGTTTCAACAACAGTCCATTCCGGGTAAAGATGGTCTGCTGCCTCTGACATCATTTCGAGTGCTGCTGCTGCTGGTACGACTGGAATATCATCAATGCAATGCTCCTGTAAGTAAGCATGGTTCTTCCCAAGACACAGAGTAATCAATTGATCACCCTTAGGGTTTGTGGTTACATTTGCATTATCCAGTAGCGGACCCAAAACATTGTCCGTAAAGGTTTGCGAAGTCCTTTCAATTTGGCCCATTATAGCTTCATGTTCCTCCCAGGGTCCCCCACCACAAACGACCTCAATCGACCTTCTATCATCTTGAATAAGCTCATCTTTGAAAAGAGAGCGTCCTTGCTTTGCGCTAACTAGTTTAACGCCTTTCTTAGCAAATTTGGCCTCAGTGTCTTCATTTACCATGCCTGTACCGAATTTCGTTTTTTCCCAAGGCCCCCAACAAAAAGCTTTAACGTTTACCTTATTTTTCCAATTGTGGCTCAACTGGCAGCACAACCTGTTCATGAGCTCGTTGGCAGTCGCATAATCGGCCTGACCACTGTTGCCATAACGACCTGCTACCGAGCTAAAAACTGTAAAGAATTTAATGGAATCTGGACATAAATTTCTTTGTAGTAGCAGTAGCCCGATCACTTTTGTTTCCACTACTTTGGACCAGCTCTCGCTTGTCTTATGTTCAAGCAGCTTATCTTCGATTACTCCTGCGCCATGAACCACACCAGAGATATTCCCATATGTAGTATATATGCTATCAAATAGCTTCTGCATTGCCTCTTCATTGGTTACATCAACCGCAAAATATTCAACTGTTGCGCCACGTTGACGAAAGTCTTCTATATTAAGACGCATCTCCCTATTGGCAAGTATGGATTGGACTTTATTCGTTATCTGTGCCGGTGTTAATCTGAGGTGCCCATTGCGTACTTTTGAGATGTAGTGTTGTTGTAAGGCCGAAGCCGTCGTTAATCTCTGCAAATCTTCAGACTCATCTTCAATTAAGGTCCGTCGGCCGGTCAACAAAAGGGTATTTCCGGGGAGGGCTAATTCTCTCATTACTTCTGCGGTAATCCCTTTTAAACCTCCGGTAGCCAAGACGACAAGATTTCGAATTTGATCGAAGCATTCTTCTTTGGATTGAAGCAAGGAAGGAACAGTCTTAAAGATTGTGCGTTTGCCATCAGGATAGCCGACCTCTATTCGTCCCCCAACAATTTCCAGCTCTTGACATAAGACCATTGCAATCGAATCAGGACTTTGACTAGGATCAATATCGACTGCCTTCACCCGTAAACTCTGACGTTCTTCGTGTAATGACTTGAGCAGCCCCACTCCGCCGCTTTGTAAGGACAAACCAGAGGCTCTGTTCGATTCCCTGCAAAAGAATCCTCCCAATACACTCGCGGATAAGATATGCGCATCCTCTTTGAGTGTATCAATAAGGTTATGCAACAAGATAAAAAGGGATTTTTCATTGATATGCAACTGCTTATGCCACTGTTCAAGTGGCGCGTCTGTTTGGAACCAATCCGTGCCCAACTGAGCAAGATGCACTATTCCGGCTATTTTTTCAGAATCAGCCCCGAGTGATCCACACCATTGATTCAATATGGTTTCATCCTTGAGCACCTCGCGTTCAATAATTCTCACCGCACAGTCCCGATCACGAAGTATCTCAGACATGTTTTCTGCGACTCCTAATTTATCCCGTGTGATGAGAAAAAGACCTTTATTTAGCTGTTTCCGAGCTGACTCATCTATGGATTCTCTTTTCGGTTTAATAATATGCCGGAATGGACGACTTGTTACAGTCCCTGTGTCCAATCCGGCTTGGTCAAGAGGGAGGGGTTTTTCCCCCTCGATTTTAATTTCACCCAGCATATCTAGCATACCACAAAGCGTGGGTTGTTTGTGTAGGGTGCCGAGTTTTTCGTTACCCAGCGCTTCTCTATAATATGGCGGTAATATATTCAAAAGTGCACCCACAATCTCTACCCGCTTGATAGAGTCAATGCCGAGATCAGCCTCCAGCTTCAGGTTAAGGTCTAGCATATCTTTTGGATAACCGGTTCTCTCTTCTACAATAGCAAGGAGCATATCAATCATCTTCTTCCGATCAATGCCTTCTTTTAACTCATCTGCTTGAACCGGTTTTGCAGGAGCATCTTCTGCTTGATTTGATTGAGGTGTTATTTCTTTTTGAATCTTTTGTACCAATGGGGCATCTGATTGAGCAAGCGCCTCAGGTTTAAAAGAAGTATTCATTACTGGATGCTGAATATTGCGCTTCGGTCTTACTCGGGTATGCTGACCATCTAAGTAGCTTCCTGTATACATTGACATAACTTGTTCCTGAGTTTTCAAAAACTGGCGCATAGTATCAAAATATTCCCTCATGATAGACGAAGGCACAGAACTCGCTCTATGCCTCGATTCCCCCATATTAATCTCCTCCTTCCTGTGTTTTCTCGATACCAATGTAGGTGTGACAACCGGATTGCTTTTATGTCCTATAGATTTTCGTTCCTTATTATGAGATATATCCGTTGAATAGTTATGCAGCTCATCTAATTTGATTCCAACGTGTTTGACAGGTTCTGTAATACTCCGGACAGAACTACCATTAATCATCCATATGTGTTTCGAAAGAGGTCCATCACGTTGAATCGAGTGCAGATTCTCTGGATCTCCATTCTTGCAGCCACGTCCTTTAAAGAGAGTGGAAAGATCGAGTTTCACACCCGCGCAAAGCAACTGAGCAATCGCATTAAGTATACCGCGAATTCCTCCACCATTATTATCAATGGCGATGGAGTGATGAGCCCGTCCCTTTAGAATCCTTTCGACTAAACGGGTCAGTACAGCCTTAGGCCCAAGTTCAAGGAAAACCCTTGCTCCGTCACGATACATGGCTTCAACCTGAGAGAGAAACTCTACAGGTTTCACCAGATGACAGGTCATTATTTGTTTTATTTGCTGTATATCATTAGAGTGTGGCTCTCCAGTTGTATTCGAATAGACCGGAAACCCGTTGCCATCCTGCCAGACAATTTGCTTAATCAAGTCAGCCAAAGCAGTCTGGGCTGGTTCGACAAATCGCGAGTGAAATGCTGCAGAAACAGGAATTCCAGATACGTTAATTCCATGTTTAGAGATTTTCTCTGTAGCCTCTTGGATTGCAGATGTTGATCCAGAAATTATACACTGTAAAGGTGCATTGTGGTTTGCAACAATAACATCGTTAATATTGTAGATTAAATTTTCAACTTCTTCTCTGGATGTATGAACTGCAGCCATCGTACCCAGCTCTTCATCTGACTCCTTTACAGCATCAACAATAAACCTTCCACGTGCTTCAGAAAGAGATATCAGGGTAGGAAAATCAATAAAGTCACCCGCAAAAAGCGCTACAAATTCTCCATAGCTATGTCCTGCCAGCATATTCGGCTTTAGTCCCATATTGCGCATTATTCTCCAAAGTCCTACTTCAACAGCACCCAAGGCTGGTTGTGCAATATTCGTATTCGTTAAAGCCTTTGTTGCTAGCATCTTTGCCTTCTTACTATAATCCCCACGGAAAAAGATAAAGTGACTCAGCCGTTTGCCCTCACCAAATCGTTTTGCAAAACGCTCTATCAGAAGCTCGTCTGCTTCGGATAGCGTTTCAGCCAAAACAGGAAAGTGAAGGGCTAACTCCCGAAGCATGTGAGTATATTGCGAACCTTGACCTGGAAAAAGCACAGCCACTTTGCCTGTAATCTCTTTATCGTCACTGTGATAGATACCCAAAGGCAACTCAGTTTTAGCACCTTTTAGATAGCTCAAAGCTGTCTTTATCTTACCTATTAGATCATCCTGATCTGTAGCAACAATGGCAATTGTTTCGCCTTCCGGATGCCACTTTTTAAAGAGAGTATAGGCAAGATCAAGCAATTCGACATGTGTCGTTTTAAGACCATTTTCAACCTGGATCAACTGGGTTATGAGATCTTCACGGCCATTTCCTGTCCATAACAAAAGCTCAGCTGGCCAGTTTTGAGATACAGCAGAACGTATCCATTGCCGGTACTCTCTTTTGTACTCTTCTAATACAACATGAAAATTCGTCCCGCCAAAACCGAATGCACTGCAAGCAGCACGGCGTGGTTTATCCTTGATCTTCAACCAGGGCATTGCTTCATCAATAATATAAAGCGGATTATCTTCCTGCTGCAGTACAGGGTTTGGATCTTTAATACCATAATGCGGAGGTAAAACATGATGATGAAGTGCAAGCGTTGCTTTGATCAATCCAGCAACACCGGCTGTTGCTTTCGTATGGCCAATAAGTGTTTTGACGGATCCGACAACTGACTGACGTGGTTTAGCTCCTGTTTCTCGAAGCAATTCAGTAGTGCTTTCCAACTCTGCTGTATCACCAGCGACGGTTCCAGTGCCATGTGCTTCAAACAAATCTACTGTATTTGGGCCAAAGCCGGCTTGCGCATAAGCACGGCGCATAGCACGCAATTGACCTTTAGGTGACGGAGCAGTTAATGCCTTCACCTTTCCATCACTACTACTACCAACCCCTTTAATTACTGCATAAATACGATCACCGTCACGTTCTGCATCTTCTAGCCGTTTCAAGGCAATCATTGCGACACCCTCAGATATCACAATGCCATCAGTTGAAGAGTCAAATGTATTACAATGGCCTCGTGGTGACAATGCCTGAGTTTTACTAAAACACATATACCCAAAAGGATTCTGAACAGTATCAACGCCACCTGCTACAACAAGATCGCTTCGTTTTGCTATCAGTTCATTGACTCCCTGGTATATTGCAGCAAGAGACGAAGCACATGCCGCATCTATCGTGAAATTCGCCCCGCCCAAATTGAGACGATTTGCAATACGACCAGCCAGGACATTGAGCAGAATACCTGGGAATGTATCCTCCGTCCATTCTGGCAAACGATCGGCAACTGAATCCGGAAGATCGCCCTGAAATCTTGGCAACTCTGTGCGCAAACCATACTGCAATCCAAAATCACCTGCACCCCCGCTCGCACCGATAATGACAGATGTCCGCTCACGATCAAATTTCTTACTCTCATAGCCGGCATCAATGAGGGTGCGCCTGGCGACTTCCAAGGCCATTAGCTGCATCGGATCTATAGATTCAATCGATTTTGGAGGCATCCCGTAACGAATAGGATCAAAAGGGAGATCGTCTAAGAATCCACCCCACTTGGAATAGATCTTATCCTTTGCTTGTCTGTTCTCATCATAGTACAGACGCCAGTCCCATCGGTGCGCAGGAATCTCTGTAATCGCGACAGTCTTCGTTAAAATATTTTCCCAATACTGCTGTGTTGTATTTGCTTTTGGTAATAGACTGCCGATTCCTACTATGGCAATATCTGCGGGCTTTTCATGAGTGATGGCTTCAGATTGCGGCATCTTGCGAAGGCGTATAGCAAGCAATTTGTTCGCATCTTCAGTGATCTCGCGATGCAATGATGGTATGTCAGTAACCTCATTACGCAAAATAGCCACCTGTCCTAGCATATACATGCCTTCTCGTTCCTGGCAGGTTTTATCTGCTTTTTTCAACCGGTTATTGTCACCCATTCGAACCTTACCTTTTGACGCCAGCTGTAACTTGCCCATAATAAGGTCGTCTAGTATTTCTCGACTTTTATCGCCAGGAATATTCTTCTTTCGCAGTTCTCTCCTTGTGCGAAAGAATGCCTGTGCAAAAGGAGTATAGGCACAGCGGCTCGCGTGACCTGGCCCCGATTGGAGATTTACGGTGTGTTTACAATCAACCACTATCTTCTGGAAAGTAGGAACGAGTGCGCCAGAATTAACGATTTCCTTTGTGAAAAGGTAACTGCTCCCCATTATAACTCCAATCTTCACACCTTTATTTACAAGCGGAGCAGCAAGAACCTGGACAATTGCAGAAGAGACTGCATCGTGAATACCACCCGCAAACAACACTCGAATGTCTTTAGCAACCGCTTTTTTATTATCCAATTCTGTAAGCAAGCAGTCAACTGTAGTACTCCACAGGACAAAACTGCTCAAGGGGCCTATGTGTCCTCCACATTCACGTCCTTCAAATATGAAATTGCGAACACCTTCTTGAAGGAACATGGGAATCAAATTTGCGGATGGGACATGCAGGAAAGAAATAATACCATCTTTTTCCAGTTTTACAACCTGATCGGGTCGGCCCCCACCGATTATTGCAAAACGAGGCTGATATTTTTTCAACGCAGTCAACTGTTCGTCAAGCAGACTTTGAGGTGCAAAACCCAGTAAACCAACGCCCCAAGGCCTGTTACCGAGTGCCTGAGCCGTCTCTTCCAAAAGCCTGTTCAATGCCTGTCCTTTGAGTAAGGCAAGCGCTATCATCGGCAGTGCCCCACCTTGCGACACATTATTTGCAAATTCGGCATTGTCAGATACCCTGCTCATCGGCCCCTGAACCACAGGATGGGATATCTCAAGATCACGAGCCAAAGGGGCATTCTTAGAAAACGGCTTTGCTTCAACCGCTTGTCGTAAGCCCTTATCAACAGATGAGTCTATTGCCCGAAATACTCCAGCCATATGGCCATACTGCCTACGCCATAGACCAGCAAAACAAACATCCTGACCAATGGGCAGCAGGCCCTTTCTCGGCTCTCTCCAATTAATCTTACCCTGTACTAATCTTTGTAAAACCTTTAGTTTTTGTCCTTCGGCTTCAGTGTAAAACGCTTGAGCCAAACTGTGGCCTGGACGGACAAGCAATCGGAAGTAATCACCATCTTCGCTATTTCCAACAGCGATTGTTTCATTACCTGAAAGGTTTTCTAAAAGAGAACGGAGCTTCTGAGCCAAAGGAGACTCTTCCAGGAGTAACACCTGACTGTCAAGAACGCAACCAACAGCCCCCACAGCACTACAGGCTGCAGCCACATAAGGTGTAATACCACCTCGAATAAAAAGGGGTAAATTCGTTTTCTGCCGCCATTTCTGCAACAATATAAATGAACTGTTCTCTCCAACAAAACCACCTGACTCATTACCCTTTAAGACCAGTCCATCGACAATTTCATCGAGGGGAATTTCTGGCCAATAAGCAGTCCTCACCTCTGCTAATATTCTAATACCATTTCGTTTTAGTTCGGCAATCCATTCTTTATGGGAAAGGGTGTTTTCACAATCCAAAATCAACCAACGTAGTCCTTTTTTAGAATATTTAACTATATCAAAAAGTGAAGTGTCATTTACAAGGTCAAGCTTCAGTCCATATTCACCACCAGCTTTATGGGAAAGAAAATCGAGCTCTTTGAAAATAAGATCAGGATCAGCTCCTAACTCAACATTGAAAATGCCGGTGCCTCCTGAACGACAAGCAGAAATGGCTAGCGTTGAATCATTAAAACAAACTGGTGTGTATACAAATTTCTTGAATTTAACCATGTCTTATCCTATTTATCTATTTTTTTTCATTAGCATTTATTTTGGTCTTACTAGGATTTGCTCCAGGCAGTTTTTTAAACTCGCCCAACTGGTTATTAAAAAAACAAAAATACCTAACTAGTTACTTTTTCTTTTGGAATTATGGTCTTTTTTTTGCCGTGTGAAACAAAAAACACACACCGAATTTCAACAGCAATTGTGTTTTAATCCATGCAGAATTCTCTTGGATGCAAATTTGCCACAGATTAAAATTTGATTGCTGTCTTTCGCGACTCTTTTAAAAAGCTACACTGTTACCTCACAAGTCTTTAAAGGTATTTTAAAAATTCTTTAAGATGCCCTCCTTGCCGGAAATTTCATACAGTCCTGTACTCGTTGAAAGATGGTTAACCCAGTTAGCCGGCTGTTAATAAAAAAGAATTTGTCTGTAGTCAATTTCCTTCAGTTATAGGCCTTTTGTAAAATCAATCTGGTTGTATGACTGAGAGTTAAATCTAACCATCATATAGATGCATTTTCACCTCCTATCAAGAATGATAATACGTAAAATACGGTCTGTTTCCCCAATCACTGTATCAGGCTCCGATATCAGGATAAATCGTACTTCGCCTCGATATGTCAGATATTCTTGCTGTTAAAACCTTTTTCTTTCTTGACATTGAACAAAATTTCTCACTTTTAGATGGACACTAGCTATGAGAGGATAGCTGATTGGCTTTAGACAAGGAAAATCAATGTATCAAAGTCAAAGGATATTAAAATTAAAAGCGCTATATATAATTCTAGGCATTGGTCATTGCGCTTACTTTGGTTATTTCAAATAAAAGGAAAAAATGAGTAAAATAAATAGCTCTCCCAGCCGCTTATTAGATGAATGAAAAAGAACCGTATTTGATTCATAGAATATGACAAGGTAAGCGTATTATGGTAAGAGTTCTCTCAATAAAGCTCTTAAGATTATGAAACATAGGGGAGTAAAAGCATAAAAAATGCGGAATGTAATTTATACTTTAGCTCTCCTTAACTAGTAATATCCAGGAAATCAATCGTTTAATAGATAGGATTGTGTAGTGCTAGGTAAAATAAATTACCATACATCCACATATTTTACACCTAAGTATACTGCACAGGGTTGGAAATAAAACAAACTCCTGAGCGAATACAAAAAAAGTTCAAATTATCAAAGAACATCTTTTATCTGTAAACAGAATAAAAGGTAAACGGGTAAAATCTGATTAAACTGGTACTTTTTGAATTGACTCGTCTGAAAAATACACTCAATTGTTTCTTTGCAAGTCTTTTAATTATTGTATTTGCAGGATTCAATACACAGGGGTTTCCTTGTGGAAATTCATTAATTGACCATTTGTCTAATTTTAATGTCAGGCTAAGATGTAAGGACACATTGCACTGCGCTTTTTGATGCCAATATATACATGCGGTTAAAATCTTCGCCTTTTGAATCTTGAATACAATTAGTCATTTCTGGATGGAGCCAGTCAGTACAGTATTTACGATACAACAAGCACGACATTTGATTAGTATTAGTATGATAAGCAATTTACATGCCAATTCTATAAATAAAAGATTGTTATTAACTGCCATAAGCTTCTGATTAAATAATATTATAGTTTAATAACAAAAAGAGTTTCTTGCTGGGTCTATTATTTCTCTTTTTAATGCTATTAAGTGGTTTGATACAATGAAAATAATTTCACAAATTGAGTAATTGATTACATATTTTTACTATCTTTTTTCCCAAAAATGGAGCGGGAAGGTTTTCTTTTTGGTGCATAAACTTCTTTCATTTTTTCTGATATATTTTATGAGTCTTTGATAGATAGCCATATATGAAAAGAGGACCTCATCCTTTGTGAACGGCTGGTTGTCGTTTCTTACTTATGGCTTATCTCAATAAACACAAATTATGTATAGAAATAACTTAATATTATGATATATTTTAATCTTGCACAAGCAGAAAAATACATTTAAGGGAAATATAAAGATTACAATATGAGGAAGTATTTGATAGTAAAGAAAGAATGTTGCCTCATTCACTTGATACCTAAAACTGAGACGTATTCGAAAAAACGTATAAATATGATTCCTGTAAAGTAACTTTGTTTAAATTAAATCAGATTACAACTCACCATACAATAGCTTGCGTGCTTTAGTGACCAGGAGATGTAAAATAACATATTGCGACCATCAGCGTCCTAAGGAATTTCTTCTCAGGAATCTAATATATAAGGGTTGCTGATGCAGAACATCGATTTTATTCAGGTAGATTTTTTACCCCACATTCGATGTGCTGACAATAGGTTGTCAATGGGAAGCCTTGTTTAAAGAACGCTCTGTCAGTCACGGCGAGATTCACATACTCGATGAGGGCTGATTTTTGTAGGGCGTTGGTATACAAGTTTAACATATCTCATCCTGAGAAACGAAGATAAAGCTTTTGATGATCGCTTAAAGGAATTTTTATTTGAGTGAAACATTTTTTTATAAAGGAATTGGCTATGATTCATATTCATATAAAAAGTATCATGAGAAGTTGTGTATTAATATCGATAATTCTTATTGCTTTACCGACTTTTGCCAAAGATGATCAGTATCTAAAATCCAGACAGACGATGGTTGATAAGGACCTGCGAGGTAGGGATATCATAGATGAGAGAGTATTGAGTGTAATGAGTAAAGTGCCAAGGCATCTCTTTGTGGATGACCGTTTAAAGAAGGTGGCGTACGCCGATCGTCCCTTGCCAATTGGAGAGGGCCAGACAATATCTCAGCCGTATATCGTTGCTTTGATGACCCAAGTTTTGGGAGTCGAATCAGGACAAAAGGTATTGGAGATTGGCACTGGTTCTGGTTATCAAGCAGCTGTATTAGCTGAATTAGCCGGGAATGTTTATTCGATTGAGATAAGGAAAGGATTGGCTGAAAAAGCGAGATCGAGGTTGAAGGACTTGGGGTATAAGAATATCGAAGTGAAAAGCGGTGATGGTTACTTTGGATGGGAAGAGCACGCACCTTTTGATGCTGTCATTATTACCTGTGCAGCAAATCATATTCCCGTTCCATTGATTATCCAGCTAAAAGAGGGGGGAAAACTGTTGATTCCTCTAGGAAGCACTACGTATTACCAGACATTAACACTCATTACAAAGGTAAAAGGTGAGCTCAGTGTAGAACATATATCCGGTGTTGTCTTTGTCCCAATGATTGGAAAAGCCTTGAATAAAAATTAGCTATTAGAAGCTCCCCTGTGCCCTCTCATGTTGAGTCGTATTTATGGGTTGATACTAAATACTCACAATCCCCTTTTTTATACATGCAAGCCCCATGAGATATGCTCCAGCTGCGCAGATTAATGTTCCAGTAAATCCCCACGCTAGGGCTATAATCATTGCCATCACTGAGCCTAATACCGATGCACATCCATTAACACACAATGCCCATGGAATAATGCGGCTTGAATATTGATTCGTAATGGCTATTCCAAGAGGGAAGGGCATCCCCATCAAAATCCCCAAAGGTATAAGGAGTATTATAGAGTATAATTGCCTAATGATTTGATTCCAGCCAAAGGCCAAATCATAGAGATCTGAAAGAATAAGAGAATAAAAAAGAACGATCCCAGCCAGTATCCATATTACCCAGTCTATACGAAGCCTCTCGGTTTTTATAAATCGTCTTGTCATATAGCTTCCTGTCCCTGATGATATCAATATTGCAAAGAGTACAATAGATATCGCATGGGATGGATGATTTAAAAATAGTATGAACTTTTGAATTAATGAGATCTCTATAAACATAAAGCCTGACCCTATAAAAAAGAAGTAAGAGAGATGGAGCACTATCTCTTTTTGTAATGTTGGCTTTTGTGTTGTCTCTTTTTTAAAAAAGATCGGAAGGATTATAAGGATGAAACTCAAAAGCAGAGCTTGCAGAAATACTATAGGGATCAAATATGCGCCTTCTACAAAAGGCTGCCATCTTTTTCCCATACTGAGATAGGTATCTTGTAGTTTATTCCACCTAAAGAAGTGATGAAAAAATGGTCTGTCGTCTGTAACTGGTCTGATGTTAAAAAGATAGTTTCTATAGAGTCCCTTTCTTTTGTTTTTATCTATTAATCGGCATATAAGGTTATAGTAGAGAGGCTCTTTGAATCGATTAAAGACGTTCACCTCATCAGGCTGTATCCCGAAAAAGTAGACCAGATCGAAGCGACGTTTTTCACAGAAATCCTTTAGGTTTTGTATTTCTTTTTGGGTTATCTCATTGCGCTTCAAAAGGAAAGTAATCGTTCCCCAACTGCGAAATATCGCTAGATGTTTTTCAGGATGATTCACTCGTAATCTTTCAAGAGATGAAAGTAAAGTAGAGACGATTCGCAATTCTTTTCTTGGCGGTGGTAATAGATATATGGAGATCAACAGGAAACCGTCTTCATTTAGATGTGTGTAATACTCAATAAAAGCCTCTTCAGTAAAGGAATAGTCTTCTTGTAGACCATAGACTCCTGTGGATGAAGCCCCCAAGGTATTGGATATAGAAAGCTGAATGAGATCAAAGCTCTTCTCTGTAGAGTAAAAGTATCCTCTTACCATTGCGGTTTTAGTTGTAACCTTTTTATTTTGATAGATATCACCTACAAAATTTCTGTATTTGTCCTTTAATATATTTAATATCAGCGGATTTGCCTCTTGTGTATAGATAGACTCTGCATTGTGGTAAAGGGATGTTAATATGTCCAAACCACCCATCGGTTCAAGGATTAAAACATCCTTAACTCTCGAAATATAGAAGACTGCTGATGACGGGAGGTAAGCGGTGAACTGGGCTGTATCTTTTGCCCCTTCATATCTTGTCATTGCATTGAGGTTGTCTCCATCTATGCTAATGCCTAACTGGGAAGGCAAGTCTTCAAGATACTTCATACTCAATCCGGGGGCAAAACGAACTGCTGGGCTATCAACGATGTCAATCCTAGAAAAGGAGTTCCATCTGGTATCTAATAATCTGGATCCGGGATACTGTAATGCCATAGATAATCCTTTAAAGGGTGAAATATTGATCTTCATGAAATTCGGTTTTGAGACCAACAAGGCTGTAAGAAGAAAAAGCAAAATAACTATAAAGAAGTTGATCCTTCGATGGCATCCGAAATTGAAGGACAGAGCTGAGAATAGCCCGAAGATAGCTGGTATAATTACCCCTCCGATCTCACCTAATATAGAAAAGACAAACAGTACCAGCAAGCAACCCAAACCCGCCCCAATAAGATCTGAAAAATAGAGATAACTAATCCTGCCAGGGAGTTTTGATATGGCTGTTGATAGAGTTAAGCCGGAGAAGAAGAAGGGGACCGAAAGAAAAAAATAGTGTACGGGGATATAAAATAGCTGGTGATAATCCCATAGGATCCGTGACAGATCAAAAGGGATTTGGTTGACAATAAGGTAAGAAACGAAAACAGAAATAGAAAATGAGACAGAGCTGATTGTGAGGACCCTTGAAGGATCTTTTTTTAGAACCGAAGGGGCCAGCATTAAAAAAGAACCACTGGCACCAAAACCGAGCATAGCTATACTGATTACCATGAAGGCAAAATGATACCAAAGAGCCACAGAGAAGATTCGGGTGAGGGATATCTCAAATGTCAGTGTAGAGATGGATATAAAGAAGATGCCTGCATAGAACTGGATCTGTTTTGTTTCCAAGATGATATCCTTTGGACGAAAGAGATTATATTAATTCCTACTATAGTTCAAAAGGAGGTTGAATTCAACAGGCTCTTTTATAAGTAAGCAACAGTTCTGTAAATGTCCCTGGTGCTTTACTTCAGGGGTATACAATGAGGGAGCAGATAGAGATGGTTCTCAGCCCTGGATTATCAATTAGCGTTGGTTATGATATTTTCTGTTAACTCAAGGTGGGGAAAGTAAGATACAGATATCAATGCTAACTATATAAACCATTACACAACTATGACAGCAAGTAAGCGAGAAAAGGGTTTAAAGGATTAGCGGATATAGATTCAAAGGGGTTTGCCTTATATGTAACCTTAGCAAAATCTTGATATTTTCACGATTTGCTTTATATCGAACACAAAGAAACAATGGAACATTGAATGAGTCATTCTACTATAAGAATTTGAAATAATAGAATATTATATCGAAATATCACTTTGAATGATACAGTAGAAAACTTTAATATTTGACAAAATGAATGTAATGAAATAATGTTTAATTAAGAACGAATAAATAGGCAGTTTTGAAATGTTGTGGTAAAAGGCTCATATATTGTATATAAAGAAAGTCTTAAGATATGGTGCCTGTGAAAACAACAGAAATGATAAAATCAGAACAGGTCAGACTGCTTTACAAAAATACTCCTGCCGGTATAATAGCTACCCTCTTCAATTCAATCATTCTTAGCTTTATACTATGGGAAGTCATCTCCCATACAATTCTTATCATATGGTTTTCAGCAATTATATCCGTATCAATTTTCAGGTGCCTGCTTTTTTTTAATTTTAGGCACTTATCGCAGATACCTGAGGAAGTTACCCGTGGAGATATATGGTCTTATGTTAGTTTGGTTTACTCTGGAGTAGTTTGGGGATCTGCTGGCATCTTTCTTTTTCCAATGGGTTCTATTGAACACCAGACATTTATTGCCTTTGTACTCGGCGGAATGGTAGCGGGGGCATCTGGTACATTTTCAGTAAGAATAGGACACTTTTTCGCTTTCAGTCTGCCTGCTTTAGTTCCTGTTTGCATAAGATTTTTTATGATTGGTGATGAAATTCACCTTTATATGGGGGTAATGATTCTGCTTTTTGGGATTCTTATCTTTTTCACAGCAAAGCGTTTAAACGCTGCTACCCTTTCTTCGTTGAAATTGCAGTTTGAAAATAACGATCTTATTGAATATCTAGTTGCTGAAAAGAGACGCATTGAGAAACTGAATAAAGACTATCTATCTGAAATCAACGAGCGAAAGCAGGTGGAACAGGAATTGATTAGAATCCATGAAGAACTCGAATGTCGGGTGATGGAGCGTACCGAGGAGCTGATGAAATCAAACGAGCAATTGAGATGCGAAATAGACAAGCATAAGCAGACGGATAAGGCTTTGAGAGAATCAGAAGAAAAATATAGACTTTTAGTAGATAATGCTACTGATGCAATTTTTATAGCTCAGGATGAGGTGATGAAATTTCCAAATCCTAAAACTGAAGAGATAACAGGCTATTCAGCTCAAGAATTAGCCCGAATTCCTTTTGTTAATTTGATTCACCCTGAAGACAAAGATGCTGTTTTTAAAAGGCACATAGAAAGGATAAACAGAGAGAACCCACCCAGCATGTATTCTTTCAAGCTGATAAACAGAACTGGTAAAAAGTTGTCAGTTCAACTCAATACAGTTTACATCAACTGGGAGGGGCGACCCGCCACCCTCAATTTTCTCCGAGACATAACAGAACAAAAGGAGCTTGAAGATCAGCTTCAACGCGCGCGTAATATGGAAGCCATTGGCACGCTTGCAGGTGGTGTAGCGCATGATCTCAATAATATCCTCTCGGGGGTTGTAAGTTACCCTGAACTGTTATTAATGAAAATCCCAGAAGATAGCCCCCTAAAAAATACCATCTTAGCTATGCGTGAGTCAGGGTTAAGGGCTGCTTCTATTGTAAATGATCTGTTGACTCTGGCAAGAAGAAGTATTGCTACACAGGAGATTGTGAATATTAATGAAATTATTTCCGGATATTTGAAAAGCCCTGAATATGAGAAGTTGATATCATTACACCCTTTTGTCAAAATAGAGATCGATCTTGATGAGGACCTGCTGAACACTCCAGGTTCTTGTGTGCATTTGTCCAAAGCATTCATGAACTTGGTGTCTAATGCAGTAGAAGCTATTCAAGATGAGGGGAAAATTCGCATATCTACAAAAAACGAATACATCGATAGACCCATAAGTGGTTATGACAGTGTGGAGGAAGGTGAATATGTTACCCTTACGGTCTGTGATAACGGGATAGGTATCTCACCACAGGATATAGAAAGGATATTTGAGCCCTTTTATACGAATAAAATGATGGGAAGAAGCGGAACAGGGTTGGGGATGTCACTTGTATGGAGGACTATAAAAGACCATAATGGGTATATTGACGTTCAAAGCACTCAGAGGAAAGGGACAAGAATTAAACTCTATTTCCCTGCGACTCGTGAAGAAAGACAAAAAGAAGAGGACAGGGTAGCCCTTGAAGATTACATGGGCAATGGAGAGTCAATCTTAGTAGTTGATGACATAAAGGAACAAAGGGAAATAGCCCTTAGTATTTTTAACGCATTGGGTTATGAAGCTACTGCTGTTTCATCAGGTGAAAAAGCGATAGAGTATCTAAAAAAACGAAGTTCTGATTTAATCTTGCTGGACATGGTTATGGATCCGGGGATAGATGGACTGAACACATATAAGAAAATTCTCCAATTTAAGCCTGGACAAAAAGCAATCATCGCGAGTGGGTTTTCTGAAACGGACCGCGTAAAAGAAACTCAACGATTAGGGGCAGGTGAATACATTAGGAAACCATATACATTGGAAAAGATAGGGGTAGCTGTTAAGTCTGAATTAAAAAGATAAGTAACACTTTAGCTCCCTAAAGAACTGTACTGCGAAGTTCAAATCATATTCAGCTGTTTTATTCTCAGCTATTTAACTTTTAAGCGGAATTAGCCATTATACTTTACTCAGGATTCCTTTCTTTGAGTTTGGCTAATCTGAAAAAAGGGATAAGATCCAGCCTCTGAACACCTTGTAAGACTAGTTCATTAATAATTCTGGGTAGTGAATCTCTATACATTCTTCCCAAAGAAGTTGCTGACTCACTCCCCTCTTTTTCAGCTCCTGGGGTACTCACCCCTAGTCCCGTTTAAGATAATAATTCTCTCTTATATGCGAGATATCAAAGTTGTGGGCTATCTCACTATTTTTCATCTTGCATTCTATTGAAACTCGAAAACCCTCACATGCCTTTGGGACACTCGATTCTTTTCTTCTTTTCCTCTTGTCTATTGTAACATACTGTAATTATTATTAAATAATCACATGAGAGACGAAAGCCTGGGATTTGCGCTTGATATTTTCTAAAAATATGATATGTATAAGTGCACCTTTAACCCTGAATTAAAAATGGAGTCTTTTTTATGAAGCAAGACAAGGTAGAGTCGATATTGGATGCAGCCAAAAAGATGTTTGGCAGGTATGGTATCCAGAAAACGAATCTGAGTGAGGTTGCCCGCTTGGCAAGGGTTGCAAAGGCGACTATTTATAATTATTTTGGTAGTAAAGATCGTGTTTATTTGGAGGTTCTCCAGCGAGAAGCAGATGATATTATCGATAACATATTATTTTTTATTGAGAAGCTTTCTTCCCCTGTCGAAAAGATTCAGACTTTTGTGCATGCAAAGTTTAGATATATGAAGGGTGCGATTAATATCCTCAACCTTGATAGGGAGGGGGTGGATAAAATGATGCCAAAGACCGATATCATCCGTAATAACCTATTCGAAAGAGAGGTGGAGATCATTTACTCAATACTCGAGCTTGGTGTACAAGAAGGTATCTTCCGGGTAGATGACCTCGCTTTGACATCAAGATCTATAGGGTATGCGCTGAGGGGTTTTGAACTCCCTTTATTAACAGAGGGCAGTAATGTGAAGATTGAGGAATATCTCGATACTTTCCTTACAGTCTTTTTTGATGGGATTCTTATTGATAAGAAGAAGTGGAAGATAAGATACAGATGAGTATCATCCTTGAAAAGGAGAGCGTGAAAATGCAAAGATTGGTAAAGATAATAGCAGTGATTGCAATTTTAAAGATCTCTTTCTTCACGCCAGGTGTTGTTTTTGCACAGGTTTATGATAAGATTTTTTCATTGAGGGAGGCCATTGATATGGCCCTTACCAATAATTCGCTTATAAACGAGGCTATAGAGAAACAAAGAGCTGCTATACAAGAGAAAAAGGTTGCAAACAGAGAGTTTTTACCGAAGGCCTCTGCATCGTATTCTTATACAAAGTTAAAGGATAACCCGTATGCCGTATTTGGCCTCTCAAAGATTGTTGTAGGCCCAGAGGATAATTACCATTGGAATGTAAGCTTGATGCAACCCCTTTTTACCGGTTTTGCCCTTTTAACAAAGCAAAAGATTGCCAATCTTGGATTAGAAATAAAGGGCCTGGAAAAAAAACAGGCTCTTCTCGATGTGATAAAAGAGACTAAGGTAGCTTATTTTAATATACTTTTAACAAAAAAGTTCCTTATGGTTGCCAATGAAGCGGTTAGCCAGCTCGATTCCCATAGGGAGGATGCTGAAAAATTCTATAAACAGGGTATGATACCTTATAATGATCTGTTGAAGACAGAGGTCGCCCTGGCGAACGCCTTACAAAACAGGGTAAAGGCTGAGAGTAATGTGGAGATGGCAGTATCTTCTCTTAATACTATTATCGGAGTTGACATAAACAAAAAGAGCGATATAGTGGATGCCCTCAACATAGAACCATCTGAGCATGATCTGGGAAACCTCTTTGATAAGGCGAAGAAAAATAGACCCGAATTAAAGATGCTATACCTTGCTTTAAAGAATTCAGATAATGTTATCAGACTTGCCAAAAGCGCATATTATCCGCAAATAGCACTTGTAGCACGTTATGAACAGAGTGGGGATAACCCTGAGGCCACCAATAACGATTATGCAAATGTCCACAATACGAGTATTACCCTTCAGGCAAAATGGACCTTCTTTGAATGGGGAAAGAAAAGGGCAGAGGTAAAGAAGTATTATTATAATAAATTATCTATGATAGAAAAGGTGAAAGGCGTTGAGGACAGCATAATGCTTGAAGTGAAAAATGCCTTTTTAAATATCAAGGTAGCCAAGAAGAATATTCAAACAGCAAAAGAATCCCTTGTTCAGGCAAAGGAGAATTACCGTATCACAAATCTTCAATATCAGCAACAAATGACCACTTCAACTGAGGTTTTAGATGCCAGGACCTTTCTTACTCAAGCAGAGACAAACTATTATTCTGCGCTTTATGGATATATGGTATCAATGGCTGAACTGGACAGAGCGATTGGAAAGAGGGGATTCGAATCATAAAATCGTATAACGATTCAATAAAGATAATGAAGCAATTATCAAAGAGTATGTTCAAAAGGAGATACGTCGATGGTGGAAAATGAAGGGAGCAAAACAGGAAAGAAAGGAATAACCATAGTTATTGCATTAATCCTGATTTTTGGATGCATAATTGTTTTTAGTCTCATCAATTTTTTTGCCAGAAAAGACTCGGAGAAAGGAGAGAACGAGAAGGTCCATGTTCAGATTATTGAATCAAAATATGAAGATTTACTATGGACTCTTGAGCAGACAGGTAATGTCCAATCTTTAAATGAGGTTGATGTCTATCCAAAGGTGCCAGGTAAGATCATCAAGACCCTCATTGCTGAGAAAGGGGATTATGTAAAAGAGGGTGCTCTCCTAGCGACTTTAGAAGATAATGTGATAGAGGTACAACTCGAAGAGGCAAAAGCTGCACTCGAATCCGCAAGGGCGAATCTACGACAGGTTGAAGCGAGTCTTGAGGTCATAGAGAAAGACCGCCTTCGTTTAAAAAACCTCTATGAAGAGAAGGCTGTATCAAAACAGAGATTGGACCATATAGAGGCGAAGTACAAGGCTACAAAAGAAGGGAAAAAGCTTGCTGAAGCACAGATAAAGAGGGCTGACGCTGCCTTACGACAAATGGGAATACTCTATGATGAGCATAGAATCTATGCCCCTATTAGCGGGTATATTATCGCCCGTTACATGGATAGAGGAGCTATATCAACTGTTGCAAGGCCTATCGTTCGTATATCCAGTGAAGATCGGCTAAAGGTTGTAACTGTAGTGACTGAAAAGGACTTCCCTTATATAAAAAAGAAGATGAAAACAGAGATCACAGTAGATGCGTATCCGGAGAAGGTCTTTAAAGGAGAGGTTTCAATAATAAACCCATCGATTGATCCTGCTACACGAACGAGTGAAATAGAGGTCTATATCCAAGATAACGATAGGGTTTTAAAACCAGGGATGTTTGCCCATCTCAAGCTTTACCTAGGAAAGAAGAGTTCTGTTGTTGTGCCTGGAGATGCCCTGAATAAACTTCCTGGAACCGGGAGTTACTTTGTATATGTAATAGAAGATGGAAAGGCTATGCTTAGGAATATCCAGACCGGTATAAGCCAGAGGAACAATGTTGAAGTAACTGATGGACTTGAAGTGGGAGAGAAGATTGTAGTAAGAGGTCAGAACAGGCTGAAACACGGTACTGATGTTATTATCGAGCCTAAGGAGGGGAATGAGGCATGAGACTTCCAGAGTTTTCTGTAAAACAACCAGTAGCTACATTGATGTTCTTCCTTGCGATCATTCTCATTGGGAGCGTTTCACTTTTTAAACTGAGTATCGATATGTTCCCGGAACTAGAGTTGCCTGTAGTTTCTATCCTTACTTCATGGTCGGGTGCCAGTGCCTCTGATATAGAGACAGAAGTGACACAGAACATAGAGAATCAGGTGACTGCAGTAAGCAATCTAGATTCACTTATGTCGAAATCAATCGATAATCTATCAGCAGTTATGTGTAAATTTGACTGGGGTACAGGACTCGATGTGGCAACAAACGACATAAGGGATGCACTAGAGCTTGCTAAAAGAGACTTGCCCGAAGATGTGGATCCTCCGTTTCTCTATAAATTCAGTACTGCTGAAGCACCCATTATGTTTATGACAATAGGCGGGGATTTGAGCTGGCCGAGGTTATATCACATTGCGGATAAGAAGATCGCTGATGAGATCAGAAGGATACCAGGGGTAGGGGCAATCGATATATACGGAGGGTTGAGACGTCGCATTAATGTTTACTTTGACTTGAAAAAGATAGAAGGATTCCATATTTCTATACATGAGATCAATCGTATCCTTGCTTTGAAAAATATGAATATCCCAGCTGGGACTATCAAAACAGGCGATAAAGAATACTTTGTTCGGGTGCCTGCCCGATATAAGACGATCGATGAGATTCGTAATACGGTAGTGGGCTATTATCAGAATCGGACTATTTATCTAAAGGACATCGCAAGTGTCAAGGATGATTATAAACCCCAGGAATTGAATGGATGGGCTGATGGAAAAAAGGCATTGGTCCTGGTCTTAAAAAAACAGGTAGGCGCGAATACTGTAGCCATAATCAGTAAGATTAAACAGAGATTGGAGGAGATAAAAAAAAACATTCCATCAGATGTTGAGATCATTATCTCGATGGACAATTCAGAGAGTATATTGAACTCTATAGAGAACCTTTGTTATACGTTAGGGTGGGGGTTGTTTTTCGTTGTATTGGTAACGATTGTCTTTTTAAGACGATTGAGAACGGCTATAATTATTACTCTAACTATCCCCTTCTCATTGACAATTTCGCTCATCTTACTGTATCTGGGCGGATATACAATAAATCTGGTGTCATTAATGGCCATGGCCATTGCTTCAGGAATGGTAGTAGATAATGGGATAGTGGTATTGGAGAATATCATTCGGCATATAGAAGAAGGAGGGCGTCCCAAAACAAGTGCTGTTTTTGGTGCAAGCGAGATGGGTATGGCGATTACAGCTTCTACGATGACTACTGTTGTCGTTTTTACTCCATTGATGTTTATCACAGGGCTTTCAGGTATTATATTCAAACAGCTCGCTTTTGTCATTTCCGTAACACTTTTGGCCTCTCTTTTTACTGCCTTGACAATGACTCCTATGCTCTCTTCTCGATGGATTATATATACACCAAAGAGGTTAAGGGCAAGAGAGGGGTTTTTGGGAAAATTCTATTCTTTAACAGAGGATTGGTTTGAGGCCATTGAAAATGGTTACAGTCGTCTTTTAATCTGGGCGCTTCATTATCGAAAGACAATTCTCGTCTTGGTTATTACAGTATTCTTAAGTAGCCTTTCACTCATCCCGTATCTGTCTACTTCTTTTGTCCCTAAGGTCGATTCGGGGGATCTGAATGTTACTTTTCGGTTAGCAGAAGGGACAAGGATAGAGGAGACAAACAGGGTAGTAGAGAGTATTTTCAAGATCATGGAGGAGGTTGTCTTGCCTGAAGAATCCAGGCACTCCTTTGGCTTCGATGGACAGACCGAGAAGGGGATTGGTGTTGCTTTGGGCTTTGATCAAGGACCAAATGTCGGACAGGTCGGTTTTAAGCTTGTGGATAGCGATAAAAGAAGTCGCAGTGCAGTGGAAATCGCCAACCTCCTAAGAGATGAGATAGAGAAGATCCCCGGGATAACCCAGCTCAAGGTTGTAGCAGGAGATCCGATTGGGTCGATAATCATGGGGGGTGGGAAACCAATATCTATAGAAATCCAGGGAGCTGAACTCGATGAGAATTTGGCCTTTGCCAAAGATGTAGAGGGAAAACTGAAACAGATTCCAGGCATGGTTGATGTGAGTGTCAGTCAAAAAGACCCAAGGCCCGAGCTATGGGTTGAGATAGACAGAAAAAAGGCATCTTCTTTGGGACTCAGTACTTCTGTGATTGCATTCACGCTCCGTAATTATTTTTATGGTGTAGATGCAACTCAGTTTTGGGACGGAGGTGAGATATTCGATATATGCACGCGATTCAAAGACGCAGATAAGGATAAGTTCAAAACCCTGCTGAATTCACCCATCTTTACTCCTGATGGAAGGGCTATAAAGATCAAGAATGTAGCAAAGATCGTCCGTGGTGAAGGTCCTATTGAGATCGAGAGGAAGAACAGACAAAAGCTTGTAAAGGTGGAAGGAGATATATACGGTCGTTCACTCGGTGAGATAAAAGGAGATATCAGGAGAGTCTTAAATAATATGGGGGTACCCCAGGGCCTTTCTATATACTTTGGCGGTGAGGTAGAGGAACAGGAAAAAACCTTCCGAGACTTTTCCCTACTGTTTTCCTTGGGGGTTGTTCTTGTCTATATGGTTATGGCTGCCCTGTATGGTAACTTTAGAGATCCCCTCATCATTATGTTCTCTATCCCCTTTGCCGTAACCGGTGTGGTATATATCTTTTTTTTGACAGGTGTTACCCTTGGAATGATGTCTGCCCTGGGAGTTGTTATGCTTGTCGGAATCGTTGTGAACAACGCAATCGTTCTTCTCGATTATACACACCTTCTCCAGAAAAGAGGCGAGCCCCTTTTTGAAGCAGTGATAAATGCGGGTAAGGCCAGGTTGAGACCTGTCCTGATGACCACATTCACCACGTTTTTTGCGATGGTTCCCATGGCAACTTCATCAATGGTAGGTGCTGAAGTATGGAATCCCATTGGGATAACAATGCTTGGCGGGCTTTCTGTGTCAGCGATTATTACCCTTATTATCATTCCTACAGTCTATTACATGTTTGAGAAAAGAAAGATGGGTATGGAGGCTTAAATCATGAAGATGCTTTTTATAATATATGATGTGGAATTTGATGAGGATGTAATGGAGACCTTAACGACCTGTTCAATTAAAGGATACACAAAATGGGATCGTGTACTGGGTAAAGGTGATAAATCGAATCCAAAGCTCGATGATGCTGTTTGGCCTGGCTATAACTGTTCTGTTGCTGTGGCCGTTGAAGATTGTATAGAAGACGAGACAATTAAAGCACTGACAGGGCTGTCAGATAGGTTAGGAGGCAAAGGATTCAAGGCCTTTGAATTGCCAATTCTCAGAGTAATTTAATTGAAGCCTTGAAAGATTGCTTTTTTAAACCCACTGTTTAAAAGGACTTATGTATGGTTTGTGGGAGAAGAGTTTTCTTCTTTGATACTCTTCTTTATTTCATCTGTTATCATTTTGGCCTTTTTTACCTCTGCATGAGGAACAAATATAGCTCCCCAGCCTAGCTGGGTCATGAAAAGGCCATCGTATGCAGTATCCTGATACTCCCTCACAACATAGGCGATACCCTCCTTTTCGAGGGCATCACTTACCAAGTCCGCTTCAAATGGATTTTCTAATATGCATACCTTGTAGAGCTTATCCAATTCCTTGTGTCTTGCATGTTTGGCATCTTCTACATCTTCCATATGAAGATACTCACTCTCGCTAATGAGCTTGATATTACAGTCAAAGCATTGCTCAATCTGCTCTACATATTCTGATTTACAATTCGGGCAGTATTTCATACGCTATTAATAAATCTTAAACTTCATGTTGACTATTATATCGTTACTCTGCTAACATTAAAAAAGGCTAAATTTACCGAGCCGTAAATCTTTCATTATTAATTATAACCCTATCATAGTGTGATATGTAATACAAGAGTTTTTAGTCTTTAAAATGAAACATTCTATTTTTTCTCATTGTAACGCTATGAAATAGAAAGCGATTCTTTTCAAAAAGTTAAACTGTCACTCATGTGTAATAGGAGGTTTATTATGTCTGATATAAAGGGCTATGCAGGTAATATTTTAAGGATAGATCTTTCAACAGGAAAGATAAGCAAGACGCCTACAAAAACATACGCTGAAAATTTTTTAGGTGGAAGAGGCCTTGGTTGTAAGATTTACTGGGAAGAAGTGCCTCCACAGATAGATGCCTTTGATCCGCAGAACCACCTGATGTTTTTAACGGGTCCCCTTGCTGGGGTTCCCGGTTTTTCTGGCGCGAGATGGCAGGTATGTGCAAAATCACCATTGCATGACCGATTTTCATATTGTAATCTAGGAGGCTCATGGGGAGTGTATCTCAAATACGCTGGGTATGATGCGGTTGTGGTAAGAGGTAAAGCAAAGAGACCTGTTTATATCTTTATTGACGGTGAAACCATAGAGATCAGGGATGCAGGGCACCTGTGGACAAAAGGGGCTATCGAGACGAGAGAGGCTTTGAAAGAAGAGCTGGGAAATCCTTTCAGGATCGTTACCATAGGTCCTGCGGGCGAAAATAAGACAGTCTTTGCCATAGTCTTGGCAGATAATGATGCTACAGGCACAAGTGGTATGGGCGCAGTCATGGGCTCGAAAAATCTGAAAGCCATTGCTGTTCATGGAAAGGGAAAGATTAATGTGGCTTCTATAGAGAGGGTAAAAGAGCTTAGAAAGACGGTGAATGAGTATACAAAAGGTATGTCCCAATTACTCCCGAATGTTTTTGCTTCAGACAAGGTGAAGAAAGATTCATGTTTCGGTTGTACAAATGAGTGTATCAGAAATGTATTTCACGGAAAGAGCGGCAAGAAGGGTAAATTCATGTGCCAGGCCTCTCTTTTTTATCAGACTCGGGCGCAGATTTATTATGGTGAGAATAATGAAGTGCCTTTTGAGGCTGCAAAATTCTGTGATGACTATGGAGTAGATACCCATGCAATTGAGACCATGATCATGTGGTTGAGTAGATGTCATAAGGCGAGTGTTTTAACTGATGAGAAATCAGGTCTTGCCCTGTCCAAGATAGGCAGTCTTGAGTTTGTTGAGAAGCTCATACATGATGTCTCTATACGAGAAGGATTCGGAGATATTCTTGCAAACGGAACCCACAGGGCAGCCGAGTCGTTGGGAAGTGCTGCACAGGATTTGATTACCGATTATATAACGAGTACGGGGTATAACCCGGTCTATGGGGCAAGGATGTTTATTACCACTGCCTTGTTTTATGCAATGGAACCGAGACTTCCGATACAGCAGCTTCATGAGGTAAGTATTTTGGGTATGTTGTGGGCAGCAAAGACTCTAGGATATATGGATAATTATATATCCTCAGAGGTTTTTCGAGCGATTGCACGCCGATTTTGGGGAAGTGAGATTGCTGCTGATTTCTCAACGTATGAAGGAAAGGCCCTCGCTGCTGCAAAGATTCAAGATCGTCAGTATGTCAAGGAGAGCCTGTTACTCTGTGATTTTGTCTGGCCGATTATGCATACAGGAATTACAGAAGACCATGTGGGAGATCCTACCCTTGAGAGCCAGATATATTCAGCAGTTACAGGGGTTGAAATTGATGAGCAAGGACTATACAAAGTCGGAGAGAGGATATTCAACCTTCAAAGGGCAATCTTGGTTAGAGAAGGCCATAATGGAAGGGAGGGTGATACCCTGGAGGAATTCAATTTCACTCGTCCTCTAAAGAGTGATTTTATGAATGAAGCATGTTTGCTTCCTGGAAAGGACGGTGAGCCATTTTCTAGGAGGGGTTTGACCCTGGAAAGGCAACAATTTGAGAAGATGAAAGAAGAATACTATGATATAAGGGGGTGGGATCCATCTACCGGGTTGCAGACAATGGGGAAGCTAAAGGAACTCGGTTTAGAGGGGGTAGGGAAGGATGAGAGAGTGATAAAAAATTGACTGGCTGTTTAACTTTTTGAAAAGAATTGAAATAAGCGGCAATCAAATTTTGATCCATGCAAAATTGCATATTTGTCCTTTCTCTTTCTTTACTCACTTGGACGCTCGGACAGTATACGCATTGAAGTTTGATGATAGCCTTCTATTTCATAACGTTAAAATGTTACAACTCTTAATCTACCTTGGTAATATTTTTATCTTTTTTGCTTACCATTGTACATGCTTTTTTCTCTTGTCCTTATCCAGAGCTACTATGCTTACACATTACCCCTTTATGACAGAAGATGAATCTAGAACCTCTTTCTCATTATCTTCTATCTTTGGAACAGTCTCATTGATAGCTTGCCTCTCAAAAAAAAACATCAGAGGTATAATCAATAATTTCGGTTAGGATATATACTTTTATGGGCGATGAATCATATATGAGGAGATTTTTCAGGACTTTAGCTGCAGTTATACCAATCCGAATAAGGAAAGAGATTTTTTAAAGAGCTCATAGTTTGATTATCCGAAGGTCTCGTGTAGTATGAGGATAAAAAAGAGATGGGCATGGGGACTTCAGTACTCAAATAAGAATATAGACCAAGTATTCAGGATGGTCGACTTTCGGTTGTCATTTCTACCTCATTTTTGTATAATCTTAAAATAGCTCGATTAATAGACGAAGAAACTCATCTGACATCCTTCAATGAACGATATTCATCTAAGTATTCGAGGATTTCATCGAGCATCTCCCTAGTATATTCCTTTCCAGCCAGTCTGTCCCATATAGGCCTTGTTTGCTTCTTCAAGACATCGATCTCGGATGGAGTCAGCTTGACCTCTTCCAGGCCGTAATTAATCATGGCCTTGTAACACCTCTTACTGCTGTCCCATCCAAATCGGTTGGCCCCGTCTTGTTCTGCCAGCAGCATCTGGACAATCTCTTTGTGGTATTTTTCAGGGATTCTATTCCATGCCTTCATTGAGATGACGAGTCCGCCTGGGGCATATCTTAGTCTAACAGGAGTAACATACTTTGTTATTGTGTAAAGCTGAGACCCAACATACCAGATCGCTGGAGCAATAAGTCCGTTGCATATCCCTGCGCGCATGGATGAAACGATCTCCGGCACGTTGAGGGGGATTGGACTCGCACCCAGCGCCTTCAATATTTCGGCTTCGACAACACCAGAGTAAGTGACAAATCTGGTCTTTGCAAAGTCTTCGGGTGTTCGAATCGGCCTTTTTAGGGAATAGATCTCATCAAAACCCTCGTTGCCCTGGTCAATCAATACGAGCAGTTTATATCCATTATCCTCAAAAATCCTGACCATTGATGACCATAAGTTTTCCCTTACATAACCCACTTCTTGGGCATTGTTAAAGAGGAAGGGAAGGTCCAATACTGCCAAGCCAGGACCGAACATTTTGGTGCCGTGGCCATCGATCCCTGCTCCTTGGAGCTGGTCGATCTCTATCTTTGCCATCCAATCCTCGTCATCCCCCATGATACCCCCATGATACCAGTCAAAGACCACTTCACCATTTGTAGCCTTCTCAAGAGCCGGATCGATATTGTCTTTTACATAGAGGGCGTAGCTAATTCCCTTTGGGGCATGAGTCGCCATCTTCAATACAATTTTCTTTTTTGATGGTTCTCCTATAGAGAATTCAACTGAAAGGAACAATACTCCCACTAGAAGAAAAGGTACCAAAATACATCTTTTTAATTTCATCTTTTTCCCCTCCTTTTTAAATATTCAAAAGGTTGTATCCATTATACAACATGCTTTCATCTCATTGTCTTTTTGGATCGATATTCGGCTCTATGTTTCAGTATCTCATTGAGCATCTTCCTAGAGTAGACCTTGCCGGACAGTTTGTCCCAAACAGGTCTGGTTCTCTTCTTTAATACTTCAATCTCAGCTGCAGTTAACTTCGCCTCTTTCAAACCATACTTAAGCAATGCAGTAAGGCATCTGTCCATCGTGTCTTTTACGCTCTGGTTTATTTTTGGTTCAAAATCCAGCGACACTTCCTCAACAGCCTTATGATGTTTTTCCGGGATTTTGTTCCATGCATTGATCGTAACTACGATAGAACCCATAACGTATCTCATTTTGCTGGGAGTTACATTCTTTATTATTGTATAGACCTGGGCACCTACGATCCAAAGAGAAGGGATCACTATTCCATTACATATCCCTGACCGTATAGCGGAATTGGCCTCTGCAAGGCTTATCGGTACCGGGCTTGCTCCAAGGGACTTGAGCATCTCCTGTTCCACGATACCAGAATATGACAGAAATTTAATTCGAGCAAAGTCCTCAGGCGCTCGTACTTCTACTTTCGATGAATAGACCTGATCAAAGTCCTGATCTGCGATCACAAGCATCTTATATCCATGTTCCTCAAACCTTTTGCCCAGCTTTGATCGCAACCTTTTTTTTATAAAGGCTACTTCATCGTAGCCGTCAAATATAAAGGGAAGTTGCATTATAGCGAAATCAGGGCATGCATGATGAATCCCGGATCCGTCAAGACCAGCTCCTTGGAGTTGATCGATATGCATCTTTGCTATCCAGTCCTCATCATCTCCCATTATCCCCCCACTGTACCAGTCGAGGACAACATCACCATCTGTAGCCCTCTCAACGGCCGGGGTAAAATCCTTTCTTATCCAGACTTCAACGCCTATCCCGATAGGTGCATTATTGGCCATCTTCAATACGATCTTAGGTTTTTTTGTGGCTTTCTTGGATAATGCTATGTTGGAGATAAACAAAACGAAGAAAACTAAAACTACTAGAAAGAATCTTCTACATTTCATTTGCATTCCCTCCTATATAATATGATATAAAATATCATATAAAAATACATTATTCAATAAAACACTTCTCCTCATTCAATATCTGCTATAGAATCTCTCTGCTTGAAACAGCAAGAGGAAGAACACCCTCAATAATATGAAGATGTTAGAGATTTGAGGGTACATGAAAAATTTTATCTTCCTATCTGTGTACGTTGTCCTGATTGACAGCTTTGTTCAAATGGTATTCCTCCAAATAATCCAAGACTTCATTCAGCAATTCTCTTGGATACAGCTTGCCGGCCAATGTGTCCCAAATAGGCCGAGTCTTTCTCTTAAATAGATTAAGTTCTTCTGATGTCAGCTTGACTTCCTCTAAACCATAGTTGATCATTGCCCTGATGCATTTTTTACTGCTGTCCCATCCAAAGCGGTTTAAGCTGTCTTCTATTTTCGGCATTCTTTCAATGATAGTCTCTTGGTAGTCCATAGAGATTCTATTCCATGCATTAGTCGAAACTGCAAGACAGCCCGGTTGATATCTTAACTTCCAGCGAGTAATATGTTTCGTTATTGTATAGAGTTGAGAACCTACCCACCACATCCCCGGAGCGAGAACTGCATCACAGACCCCGGATCTCACAGTTGTGACTATCTCTGGTACATTCACAGGGATTGGACTTGCCCCGATGGCCTTTAGGGTTCCATGTTCCATTACGCCACACCATGTTAAAAATTTTCCTTACATACATTGCTTCGTCAACACAACTAAAGAGGAAGGGAAGTTCCAATAAAACTATCTGAGGACAGACCATAACAATCGCCTGCCCATCGAATGCTCCTCCTTGTAGCTGATTGATTTGTATCTTTGATATCCAATCCTCTCGATCTCCCATTATACCGCCCCAATACCAATCAAGAGTGACATTACCGTTTGTCGCTTCAATAATAGCTGGATTCAGGTCCCTTTTAATACGGACTGCATAACCGATTGACTCTGGGGCATGTGTTGCTATCTTCCATATGACTTTTGGTTTTTCCTCGCTTCCATATGAGATATCACTTGTAATAAGTAAGAAGCCGAATAATAGAAGTGTCAAATTGAAGATTCTTTTTGAATTGATCTCTTTACCCTTCTTTTTAATTTTTAATGCCTTATTCGGCGGCATAGAGGTCTAATTTTGTAAATCAGCTTCACATTGCGAAGATCATAGTCTAATATTTGTATAATACGAGAGATACCTAGAATTTCTTAACACTACGTGCAATAATAGAATCCTGTGTTATCCTGCTTATCTCAACGAAGTGCGCACTGTACCCGGCAATCCGAACTAACAGTTTGCTGTATTTCTCAGGTTCTCTTTGAGCTGCGTACAGGGTCTCGTTGTCAACCATATTGAACTGAACATGGTTAATCCCCAGATCATGCCATGTCTTCATATAGTCTCGCCACATACTAAACCCCTTCTCTCCTTGTAACTGAGTAGGTGACAATCTCTGATTGAGGAGTGTTGCCCTAACTGATCCGATATGATCTAATTTACCTACTGATTTTAATACTGCAGTTGGGCCCTTCTTATCAAGACCAGGACCAGGAGAGCAGCCGCCATCTATATAATGGATCGCCTAATCTTCTGCCGTTTGGCAATGCTCCAATCTTCAGGGCTCCGACCGTAAATCCTGCTACATTCTCAGGAAGGGTAGGCCATGGTTGACCATTGATGTCAAGTACAGGCCAAGACATCCTTCCCAAATCCTACCCATATCTGATCTACATAATCATCGTCATTACCCCACTTTTGTGCCCGCACAAAGTCCATCCTCATCTCCTCAAAGCCATCCCAGTTCGCTTCCAAAGATGTTCTTAACTCTGCTATTGTATACTTCTTGTCTTCGTAAATAAGCTTCTTAAGGGCAACCAGGTAGTCACCTGTTTCGTTGAAAGCAAAAATGGTAAACCATAAGCTGCTCCTTTCCCTAGAAAGGGCACTGTTTTCACCTTTTTCAATATAACGTTCATAGAGTGCCGAGGTCATAGGCTTCGGATAAAAATGCGCCTCTACATACCTGTTCCGATGTTCCATGCCTGTTGCCATTTTAAAGCCAGCCTTTAACTGCTCATACCAGGCATTATAGAAGTCTTCAAAGGTTGTAAATTCAGTGCAGTCCCCTGTCTTGACGCCAGTTTGCATTCCGGTTAAAGGGTCAAAGCCGTCAAATATTGCAAAAGAGATCGCCTTTGAACCTGTACCTATTGAGGCCTGGGGATACCGAAGCGCCGGGGCAGTCCATTTTGTATCAGGAGCAGGGGCCATACATGCCTGGTGTACCCAACGCCTTGCCTCCTTTAGCGGATGACCAAACCAGTGCATTATATTCGGTATAAGTACGTCATCATTACGAATGGAAGGATAGCCCAGGCCGTGGCGGCGAATACACTCAAATACCCGACGGAGTGTCTCTGTACGGGTCTTAGAGCTATAACGGAAACCAAAGGTAGGGTCGCTCACCCTGCTTATAAGGGCTGATTCAAGATAACAGTCTGTAAGATCATTACAGGCATCATTCCCCTCTTCGTCGACTCCTCCAAGTGTCCACACATAGGGCCCGGGACTGCCCTGTAATGCCTCGCGACCTATCCGAGGCCATGTTTTTCCGATAGTATAGGCCATAATCATCCATTCTGCACAGTATTCAATTACATCATCCCTGGTGAGGGTCTTTTCTTCTATCACATCCTTCTTATAAAAGGGCCAGTGCCAGTAGCCCTGACGCCACGGCCATGCAGCATTTTGCCATTCGAGTCTGTATGCAATCTGTACAAAGTGATCGAACTGTATCGCCTCCCACAGATGCTCAGGAGGTTTTGCAGGAACATTGTAAAATGTCTCACTGATCTGCAAGAGTTCTTGCCTCCTCTTTGGATCGGTCTCGAAATTCTCCGCGACTATCTTTGCCAGCCAGCTGATACGTCTTGCATATCGAATCGATGCCTCAAGACATATCTTCATCGCTTTCCACGTGTCGATCTTCTCCATATGGCAGACATGCTCTTTCGCAGTCGAGGCCTCTCGCATCTTCTTTTCTGCATCTTTTATATTTTAATTGACTTTCTCAATGATGGAATCGAACCCCTGGTACATCCAATCACACCGGAGAACAACATAGTCAAACCCGGCTACCTCCCTGCCTGGTGTCACAAAGTCTGCCATAAGTTGCGCTACCTTTTCCTTTTTGCCATGGTACTGATTACATACATCGTGGTAAGATCTTCCATTCCAAAATTCGGCTATCTCTTTTGCCTCCTCCAGTTATTTCTCATAAATGACACCTGTACGGTCATTTATGAGATCTTCATTAATCATGAAAGAGGCTGTGGGTATCCATTTAATAAGATGAGGGGCAGAGCCGGGATACCCTTGAATCCGGGAATGATCGGTGATAAAGAGCGGCATATTATCGAGAACCACAACAAGAGCTCTAGCCCTTGTGATAATAAACGGTTCAGATTTAGGAGCCTCTTTGAATATCTTTGTGTGGCACTTTGCATTCTCTAAATCTATCTGAACTCCGGGCAAATAGCTTGAACCCTTTTGGTGGACTTTGACCATATCGCCTTCCTGAGGTAGTTGAGCCTCGGTGATCTCTTCTTCTCTGCCCACCACCAGTATTTACACCTATTCAATAGTTTATTTTGACTCTTCTTTATTTCAGTCTGTACCATTGTGGTAACCTCCGTTTTTCATTTGTAAGATGATTAGAAAGATATCTATAGCTACTCACCTATTGAAATTAAAGAAAACGACTATTGAGTTAACTCCAAATAAAAGAAATTTCGTGTTAATTAGTTAAAAGGATAGTAGTATCAGGAATTTATTGAACGCTCTGTTTTCTTATTTTTTAAAATCAATACTTTACAGATAATGTTTTCGGAGCGAACTCAATAACCATTTTAAAGAATTTAATTACTATAAAGAGAGAGTGAATTCTTTAGGGGCAGCTTCATAGTCATATTTATTACTCTTACCCTTCACATGCCTGGATAATCAGATCGATATTCCTCCAAATGACCCAAAATAGTGTCCAGTAATTCTCTGGGGTATACATTGCCAGCCAGCTTATCCCAAACAGGCCTCGTCTTGTTTTTTAATACCTCTAACTCATCCGGGGTAAGCTTTAATTCTTTTATACCGTACTTAATCATTGCCTTGTAACACCTTTCATTATTATTGGATAAAATTGAAGAAGGACCGGTGAATCCCGGTTCTAATTCCCTCATTACTTCGAGGATAGACTCGTGGTGTTTCTCGGGGATTCTCTCCCATGCCTTCATCGTAATTACGATACCACCCATAGTACATCTTATGTTTGAGGGGATTACACAGTACGTTATTGTATAAAGCTGGCTCCCTACATACCAAAGAGCCGGACAGATAAGCGAATCACATATCCCTGCCCTCATAGAAGAAACGATCTCTGGGACGCTTATAGGGATTTGACCCGCGCCAAGGGCCTTAAGGGCTTCCTTTGCCACCACACTGTAGTACGCTGCAAATTTAGCCTTAGTAAAGTCCCCAGGCGTTCGTATCTCCCTTTTTATTGAATAGATATCATCAAAAGGTTGCTCACCTAAGATCAAGGGCTTGTATCCTTTATCCTCAAAAAGGGTGGTGATCCTTTGCCGTAACGTTTTTCTAAGATAGGCTATTTCATCAACATCATTGAATATGAAAGGAAGCTGCATCACACCTAGCTCTGGGACTGCAATATCAACTCCTGAGGCGTCTAGACCAGCACCTTGCAGTTGATCGATATCCATCTTAACTATCCAATCCTCATCATCTCCCATTACACCTCCATGATACCAACTAAAAGTAACCTCACCATCAGTTACTCTCTCAATACCACCAATGGTGATTTCGTTTTTAATATAATTCGTAAGTTCCATCCCTTCAGGGGCGTTTGAGGCCATCTTTAATATCACTTTTGGCTTTTTGAAGTCAGTTTGGGATAAACCCATCCTGGGGATGAAGAATAAAAAGCATACAACAGTTACGACAAAAACCTTCTTTGATCTCATCTTATTATCCTTTCTTTACAACAACAGTAAAAGTTTGGTTATTAATAAAATGATATACCCTTCTTTAGAGAGGGGCAGTCAACTACTATAGGCTAAAGCCGATAGCTTGAGGACTCAAGGATTCAAGTGATCAAGGAAAATTTTTCTTTACTACCCTCGAATCCTGGAATCCTCGAACCCTTACAGCGCAAAAGATTGAACTGAAGTATTCGCATAAAGGCGAGGTTTTTTCTCCCATTCCCCGAAGGGACAATAATGTAAAAGTCTTTCTCATAAACATGAATTAATGCGATCGATATTCCTCTAAATATCCTAAAACCACATCAAGGAGCTTTCTGGGATATACCTTGCCTGCCAGCAAATCCCAAACAGGCCTCGTCCTTTTCTTCCATATCTCGATCTCATTTAGGGTAAGTCTTACCTCCTTCATTCCATACCCAATCAATGCATCGTAACACCTCTTATTGTTGTCGGCAATAATACCATTTAATCCTGGTTCCAACTCCCTCATTAGCTCTACGATAGTCTCGTGATGTTTCTCTGGGATTCTATTCCATGCCTTCATAGTAACTACAACACCACCCATGGTAAATCTCATATTTGATGGGATTACATAGTCTGTTATTGTATAAAGCTGACTTCCCACATACCAAAGAGCTGGAGCGAGAAGCGCATCACATATCTTTGCTCGCATAGAAGCTACGATCTCAGGGACGGTGAGATGGATTTGTCTTGTTTTTAGGGCATTCAGAGTTTCCTGTGTCACCACAGTGTAGTAGCATGCAAACTTGATCTTCCTAAAGTCCTCAGGTGTTCGTACTTTGTGTTTTATAGAATAGATATCATCAAAAGGCTGATCACCGAATATCAGAATCTTGTAATGCCTATCATTAAAGAGTTTGATGAGTCTTTCCCTGAGACCTTCTTTAACATGGGCTATTTCATCAAAATCATTAAAGAGGAAAGGAAGCTGCATTATGCCCATCTCAGGAACCACGACATCGATTCCAGAAGCATCCAGACCGGCTCCCTGTAATTGATCGATATTCATCTTTGCGATCCAATCCTCATCATCTCCCATTATACCCCCATGATACCAGTCAAATGTAACCTCACCATCTGTCACTCTCTCGATACCATCAGAGGTGATATTTTTTTTAATAAAGTTGGTAAGTGCCATTCCTTCCGGGGCGTTTGAGGCCATTTTTAATACTACAATCGGTTTTTTAGAAGTTGTTTCGGAGAATGCGATTCGATGAATAAACACAACCAAAACAATCAAGATGATTGTAATTGTTTTTTCTGGTTTCATGTTAGGTCTCCCACTTTTTAATTGGGGGTCTTGCACATGGATAAAATTTCACTTTATCCGCATTTTATTTTCCTAACATCTCTTTTTTGAGGGATTTTTGCGCTGGTCTTTCCCCTAACCAGATAGCGAAAACCGCCTTTTTAAAATCAAGGCCCTTGATCGTTCCCATCCGTTTTCCTTTAATATCGACTCTTACCCCTTCTTTTGGTTGATAGATAATATGATAGATATCCCCTTTTCGAGCTTTTTGGATAAAAAAAGAATTGAATCTTTCTATCTCTTCTTTGATAGAGGATGTATCTCCGTTTGTTGCCTTGTCGAATCCTTCGTTCCATGCGTTGATTAGTTTATTGCCGTCAATACCGTCATAGACAAAGTGCATTCGTATCATCATGGGTTCATCAGCATTAATAATATTGTGTGCATTGTTTTCTTTCTTACTGAGATAGAGTCCCCCTGCGTAAACCTTTTTAAAGAATTTTTTGCGAAATCCTGCGCCGTTTAAAATCAGTTGTTCCTCACCCAAAAGGATAGTATTTGGTAGATTCACACTTCCAATTTTTCTAGCCTGTGACATCGATGTTATTGTTAATAACAAGAGTATTAATATGATAGACTTTTTAAACATCAATTCCTCCTTTTATAACGTAGTTCCTTTTTTATCTGTCTTTGCTCAGACAGGAAGCATTTTTCCTAGTTTCCAATTACTCCAGCGAGCCTTTCGGATAATCTCGATGAAAGACTGCTTAAAAGACATCTTTCACATAAATTGAGTTTCTATTCGTTCTCAGTTTGCTTCGCAAAACTCGGATTATCGTCCTTAACGAGTGTAAGTTTTTATGCTTTGCAAAACGAAGCATGCTTGAAAAGAAACTCAATATATTTTTATCAAGAGGCCTGTTTTTAATAAGATAAGTAAAACTATTACAGTAAACTATAATTATCTTAAAGAAATTACCTGTGAAACAATTTACTAGTTAATTTACCCTATAAACGTATGGTTTTTTAACAATATAGAAACTTTTAAAGTTTTCATGGACTTTTTTAGGATTCAGAGATTCTAAACAGACAAACTGTGGTCAGGTGATTGAGCAGAATATCAATCGCAGTAGTAATGGCAGGTTATATTCAAATAAATAAAGCATACGACTCAATCATAGTAAAAGATGGAATAGGAAGCTATGATCAAAAAGTAGATATAGATTTTTATAAGAGGCTTAGGTGATATTCTATAATTTTACTTGCATATGTAAGCTATATCAATTTTCTCTCCTTTCTTTAATGGTTGTTTATAAAAATAAGTTTATTACTAAAATAATAGAAACCTTGTCAAGAACTTTTCCTCAATAATACAAAAATGGTTATTGAAGTTTACTTATTCCTCTAAGTCTTCTTAAAAAAAAGGGGTGCTTCCGTCAGGTTAGCTCTTTAAGAAGAGGTGATTAAAAAAGTTTCTCCCCTTTTATGTAATTAAATAATACAAAAGATCTTGCCCAAACAAGGAAAAGTCTATGATGTTTTGGAAACCATGAGTAAGAAAAAAGTGAAGTGGAATGAGGAAGACCTTTTCCTGGTTGCGCATGTATGCTTTTCTATATCTCCTTTATCTCTACCTTCGTCATCCTGTCACCTTGTTTTATAGAATCCACAACATCTTGTCCTGCTGTTACTTTACCGAACACCGTATGCTTACCGTCTAGGTGCGGCTGTGGCGAGTGTGTAATAAAAAACTGGCTCCCATTTGTGTTTGGTCCGGCGTTTGCCATTGAGATTGCCCCTTTCCCGTGCTTCAACGGATTCCCCTTTAACTCATCCTCAAACTGATACCCTGGGCCTCCCCGCCCTGTACCTGTCGGGTCTCCTCCTTGAATTACGAAATCGTTGATTACTCTATGGAACGATATGCCGTCATAGAAACCTTCTCTTGCCAGAAAGACAAAGTTGTTGACCGTTTTGGGGGCATATCGAGGATCGAGTTCCAACCTTATGACCCCTTTGTCTGTATCTATCGTTGCCCTGTATGTCATCTTAGGATCGATTTGCATTTCCGGAGGACTACTCCACTGTTTTTTTTGCATAGATGATTTTCCTTTCTCACTGATGTATTTTGTGCGTCACGTCATAGACGTGATATGGGGTAAAGCCCCATGTACAATCGCTTCGTATATTTACATATATTCATGCTAGCATAAGTAGTATCTAAAAGCAAGGGCGGAATTGTGACAGAGAGCCTGAAAGAAAAATAATGCCCATACAGTAAATAAAGAATTTCCTTCATGGTCAAAAATGAAAAGTGATCAAAATATGAACCTGACATAGAGATTCGGTAAAATGACCATTTCTTCTTTGAAGATTAGATAGATTGCTATTCGGGCCAAGAACGTAATCGTGGGATCCATCGTGGGACATGCTTTTTATACATTCGGTATTCTTCACCAAACTTTTTTTCCAAGCTCTTCTCTTCGATAAGTGGAAGATAGACTGCATTGCCAGCAAAAAAGATAACCATCCATATGGTCAATGGCCAAGATTGGAAAAGCAATGCCTCTGCCATAATAATAAGCAACATACTACTGATCATCGGATTTCTAACATGGCGATAAGGGCCACGAATAACGAGCTTTTTAGGAGGTTCCCAGGGAAAGGGGGTGCCCTTGCCATACTTCATGAAGAGCCTGACTGTCCAAAGAGCCAATGAAAGGCCGATGAATACTAAAGATAGACCCAACCAGAATAAGGATTGATAGGGAGATACAAACTCGGCAGAAAACTCTGAGTCCTTAAAAGAACATAGAACAAATGACGGGATTAAGATAAGTGCTGTGCCAGGCAGAATGGTAATTGCTAATGCAAGTTTACAGTGCATATTTTGCCAGCCTTTAAGTAACAAAAATATTACTCCTTTTTTAAGGTTTCCTCAATATCCTTATATCTTTCTAGTTGTTTTTTTTCAACGTCGTGTGCTTTTTCTATGGGAGTACGAATCTTGTGTGCCCATTCTTTTGCAGCCTTATCGGTCATGGTTTCTATTGGAGCTTTTTCTGATTCTGCTTCTTTATTATTCGAACAGGCGAAAAGGGTTAAACCGGCGAGGAAGACCGCTATGGTACAATAAAAGATCTTTTTTTTCATAGGCTTACCTCGAAATAAATTATTTAAATTACTCTGAGATTGCCCTCAAACTTTTTCTGATTGACAATATTGGGTTTATTTTTTATTATTTTTATCAAGTCTGATTCGATTTGTCAAATGATCTGATCTACAAGAGGCCTTGCTTGATGCGATCATCGGGAAGATTTAATATGACAAGGCGTAATTACTCTAAGGAAAGGGGATAGAGAAAGATGTTGCCTGCAACTTATATAGATGCAAGAGATATTCCAGATGCATGGTTTCAATGTGTCTACAGAATTTTAGAAGATGGTTTCAAGTACGAAGTTGAACACGGCTCATTTAGCGGTCAGACACGATTGGAGTTTGATTGGGTTACCGTACAAATACAGCACCCTTATTCTGAACCCTATGATACCATGATACCTGAAATCCCTCCACAGCTAGGTATCCCGAATCCAGTGTCTATCGGATACATTGAAAGCTATCTGCCATATTTAATGACAGAGAGTAAAGAGCCTAATGAAGATTATACATATGGATCAAGGATTTGGCCACAGGTCTCACATTTTATTGATCTTTTAAAAAAAACACCGAATACAAATCAGGCGGTTTTACAGGTAGCACAAGCGAGTGATCTTACCCTTCATGACCCCCCCTGCCTTCGACATATTGATATGAGGATTAAGGAGAACAGATTGATATTTTATCCGTATTTTCGCTCATGGGATTTATGGGGGGGGTTTCCTGCAAACCTTGCTGCTATTGCTGTCTTGCAAAAGTACATGGCTGATGAGATTGGTATAAAAAGTGGACAGATCATCGCATCAAGTAAAGGCCTTCACCTTTATGGATATGTTGAAGAACTTGCAAAGATAAGGTGCTATAATAATCTGGCCAAGTAAGGTCATATTTTATTATATTGGTCTCTAAGCTCGCGCTTTAAAATCTTTCCTGTAGGCGTACGTGGGATAGAATCGGCAAAGATTACACTCTTTGGAATTTTGAACTTTCCGATCTTCCCTTTGCACCATTCTATTATTTCCGTTTCTGTAAGTTTATTTCCTTCTTTTGTAACTACTATGGCCTTGACTGCTTCTCCCCATTTATCGTGGGGAAATCCGATGACTCCCACATCGGACACCTTGGGGTGGCTTATGAGAAAGTCCTCTATCTCAGCAGGGTAAATGTTTTCACCACCCGAGATAATCATATCCTTCTTTCGATCGAGAATGTAGAAATAGCCGTCATTGTCTTCTTTGGCGAGGTCACCAGTATATAGCCAGTTGTCTTTGATCGTTTTAGCGGTCTCATTCGGCAGGTTCCAATACCCCTTCATCACGCCTTGTCCGCGTATAATCACCTCACCGAGGTCTCCTGGTTTCACATCCATCCCATGATCATCAACGAGTCGAATCTCATTGTGGAAAAAAGGTAGTCCGCATGATCCAGCCTTGATGATTGCATTTTCTGGATCGATGACTGAGGCTGGCCCTGTACACTCGGTGAGTCCGTATAACTGTCGAATCTCAATTCCCGAAGCGGCGTATTCTTTGATAAGGGTTACAGGAACTGGTGCTGCATAGACCAGGATCGTATCAACGGAACTCCAGTCATACTTGTCGAAGTCAGGAACGAGTTTTAAGATGTTGAGAAGTGCAGGTACTGAGCCGAAGCATGTTGCCTTCTCTTCCTGTATAAGTTCTAAAAAGCGCTGAGGGTCTAAACTCCTTAAAAGTACGACCTTAAGACCCAAATGCACATACATGGGGACTGCACCAAGTGCACCCACGTGGAAGAGGGGAAGGGCGACCAACATGGTATCGCCAGAGTAGCCCAGAGTCGAGATCAGTGTTACGGATGTCCAGAAATAATTGTTATGCGTGAGCATGGCACCTTTGGGTCTTCCTGTGGTTCCCGAGGTGTACAGGATCGTCAAGACGTCATCGTCTCCTCCTATAATCTCTGGTTCCTCTTCGGACTCTCTGTATGATAATTTTTCATAGGAGCTTGCCCAGTGAGGTGGGTCATCATTGAGAGTGATAAAGTGCTTTGCAGGGATGCTTTTTCTTATACTGTCAACGACCTCTGTATACTCTTTGCCAAATACCAGTACATTGGCGGTGCAATCAGAAAGTATGTATTGCAACTCTGGACCTGCAAGGCGGTAATTAAGTGGAACCAGTATTGCTCCGAGCTTGCCCAGTCCAAAGAGCATTTCATAGTACTCTGTTTCATTGAGGGAGAGCATACCTACCCGGTCACCGTGGCCCACCCCCAGTTTTTGCATAACATGGGCCAACCTGTTTGCGCGGGTATTGATCTCCGACCAGGTCATTCGGATATCTTCACATACCAAGGCCTCCTTCTTTGGGGTTAAAATTGCCCTTTTTGTTAAGAAATATCCTATGTTTACAATCATCCTCTCTCCTCCTTTTTGCAATAAAAAAACGAATCGTATTTATAGTATAAACGGAGTGTGGTCTCAGCTGGCTGTTGCTCGAATCCTAAACCATATAGTCCGAAGAGTTTTTGATTAACCTGAGCCTTTCAAAGGAACAATTAAAGATTCGTCAGTATTGTCCAAGGAATTCAAATGAATGTCGAGATGACCTGAGATCATTTTCAATAGCTATCGAATCACAAAGTAGGTTCGTTTCATTGCCTCTCAGTATATCAATTTCAAAGAAAAAGACAAGTTAAATCATTAACAACCAGTATTGTGAAATAGTGTCTCTTCTCCCTTTTATGTAAGTCTACAATTGAGCTATACGAACGTATTAAATTGAGGTGAAAGACGTTGATTAATGGAAATAGATCGGTTTGTGTTTTAGTAAAGAAGACTCTTGTTTCATCCAATTGAATTCATTATTTGACCAAGCTGTCAACTTTTGGCTGATCCTTTCCAACCGCTTTATTCCATCGAGTGTCTTTGGATGACCAAATTTGCAATAAAAGAACCCCACTCTGAATCGTTTGGGTTTGAACCCTTCAATCGACTGAACGCCATTCGCATTTTTACTTGAAGCGATAAGTTCTTGAATCTGATCGGCGATGTGAGGATGTTTATTACTGATCTCTTGTACTACTGAGGCAAGGTCATTTCCATCCTTGAAGGACCCCAGGACATAACGTTGTATAAAATACATTGCCATTCCACGCGCTTTACTATCGTCTTCAAGCATATCCTTATTCACCTTAGAATTGAGGGTTATTAGCGGGAAGTATCGTTTTAAATTTAAGATAAAAGACTCATATGTCGTTCCACATACATATGAGTCTGCATCATTGAGCAGCCCATTATTTAGGACGAAATCCCTTCCTACAACAAGTGCAGATGCTATAGCTGCGCTGTTTGTTATGTTATTTCTCCTGTCTGTGCTATTATAACCATTAGAGCTTAACCTTGCCAGCCTTCCTATTTCAATCGCAGGTACATCGGGAAGTTGTTCAAAAGAAGAGTCGAGTTTAAGATAGGACAAACTAGGTAGATCTTGTCTTTTATTAAAGGGGAACAATGTCATTGTTGCGACTAATTTACCTGATTTCAAAACGAGGACAACGATATCATCCTGATTTCTCGATGAAATATAATCCAAGCCTCTTTCCTGTTCGATTTGCAAATTATTCTCAAAGAATACCTGCTCTGATCTTTCCTTTAACGATTGAAAACCCGGCAAGCATCCTTTTGAAAGTAAAAGCAAAGAGGCTTTGAAAAGGGGGATGTCAAAGAGTTTTTTTCTGTACTCTTCTAAGAGTAACTGATCGACTTGTTTTTGAAGATAGTGGGGTATATTCTTATAAAGAGCGATCAAACTCACGGTATTACCTTCATAGCATACATGCTCAGCCCAGCCGAATTTTTTTTTAAAATGAACAAAAGGAAAATAAGAATAATTTTTCTCCTGATTTGTCCTTGCGATTTTTTTGGCTTTCCCACTGCGAGTAGTAGTTTGAGTTGTCAACATATCTTACTCCTCCTTGGCATTTTTTAGTAACTGCTTAAAGTCTTTCCCCCTTAAAAAGCAAGGAGTATGCCATTGAGACATCTCTTTCGTTGTTTGAACAGTGATCGTATAGCGATACGCTTCATTTCAAGAGAAAGGAAAAAATCGGAGACAATGAATCAGGCCTAAGACCTTTCTCAATATTCATAATTGTTATATTTGCAGGCGTTTTTGCCTTACTTTTCCTCCATAGAACATAAAATCTTTTGCAAGATAAAGTTGAAGATTTTACCACCCGATTGATCATGATCACTAGATTGAGATATGAATATGGATTCAATTTTGACATTTATTGCGTCAAAATATAGAACTTATTTAGCAGGAAAATGAATTAAAAGATATATTTCATTGCAAACTGAACTCTCTTAGGGAGTATTGCCCTGTTTTAAAATCGATCCCCGTCAAAAAAATGCAATTGAAAAAATAAGAAACCTTAAAAACCAATCTATTTATAATTATTTTTCTAAAATAGGTTTTTTAAAGTAGTCATCAAAAATGAGATCCAATCGTAATATAAAGCTTTAAAAATAAATATCTTATATGTCTATACGTTTAAAGATTGGTCTTTTATTATATCAATGATTTTGCGGCATATTTTTTTTGACGGTACATATTGCAATTTGGATAATTAAAAGTCAAAATTTTGGCTAAAGTTGCAAGAGAGTAAATGATTCTTTTTGCTCCGTATGAACCCATTTTTCCATTGATTTAATTGGAGATATTCAAGAAAATACTTTACAATATTTATAAAACGGTTTATATTCATATGTTATAAGTGACTGAGTTTGCTGTAAGTAGATTGTTTGTTATTGTCAGTTAAATTAAAACAAAAAGATGAAATTATTGATTTCATTAGACTTTATCTTTAGAAGTATTGTGCTGAAAAAACTGAACGATTAGACATGGCAACAGGAAATATGCAGGTGTTTAGATTGAAATTTATTAATCACTATGCATCCATTACATCGATCCGTTTCAAGTTTTTGTGTGTAGCACAGTTTTGATTCAATTGAATGTACTCCGATACGATCTTATAGAGGAACTGAAACTATTGCTCATATCATTTAAGAAGAGAGGACATAGCTTTTTTTCTTGCAGAAACTCTGGGTTTACTCGGATTTATTTAAAAATCTCCTTTAACCTTCATTCTATCCAAGAGAGTATTAACCTGCCAACTACGAAGCTCACAACTCTTTTTTTCAGTTTGAATATGGTCTCAAGGTTTTGACCATAGATTGTCAAACACTAGAGAGTTTATATAATCTTTGATGCCAACAAAGTGGCATTTTCGTGATTACGAATGAGGATATTTTCTCTGTTTTTACACTACAGTATACATTGATAAATATGTGGTTTTCAATTTTTCTGAAATATCGAAAATGCGTAAGTTAATAACCTTAGAGAAAGGTTATTATGTCAAAAATACATCACATCACATGTCGCCTTTTTACCTGTTACCTGTTAGTTCTGTTGGGCATTACTCTATTTAAACCTGTAACGGAATGTAGAGCACAGCTTATAATTGTAAACTCCGGTGTTGAGAAAAACGCTATATCAAAGAATACCCTGTGTGCCATTTTCGGTATGCGTCTTAGAACCTGGTCGGATGGGACTCCCATCAAGGTCTTTGTGTTGTCTGACCTCAATGCAACCCATAAAAAATTCTGCAAAAGGAAGTTAAATGTCTTTCCGCACCAGCTCAGGTGGAACTGGGACAGATTGGTTTTTTCAGGGATAGGCCAAGCACCAATTGAGGTTGAATCAGAAGAAGAGATGCAAGAAAGAATTGCGTCCACTCCCGGAGCCATCGGGTATTTAGAGGTGCCAATCTATGATGAGTATACTAAAATTAAGATACTGGATATTGAATAACGGGTTTGATTACCAGCTGGAGTGTTTAATAGTGAGTATCGTACTGATATTCTTTTTGCATGCTCAGCCGGCGATCGGGTATGAAGTCATAGACAGTCTTCAGATCCACGGTTTTTTCAGCCAGGGGTATGTTATCACATCGGATAATAATTTTTATGGTAAGAGTGATGATAATGGCACGTTTGACTTTAGAGAAATCGGGATAAACAGCTCTTATCAACCTTTTCCTTATTTGCAGTTCTCTTTACAGATTTTATCCCGTTTTGCAGGCGAAGTTGATGACGGTGACCTGCGGTTAGACTATGGGACAATAGATTGGACTTTGGTAGATCGAGATACGACGCAATGGGGTTTGAGACTTGGGAGGGGAAAAGTCCCCTTTGGCCTGTATAACGAAACCCGTGATGTTGCGTTTACACGGCCATCGATCTTTCTTTCCCAATCCATCTATTTTGATAGGACCCGTGACCTTGCAATATCAGCAGATGGTTTATACCTGTATGGAGAATACCGAACTGATAGAGGAAATTTCTTTTTGAAACTTGCAGGTGGGCGGCCCAAAGTAAAGGATAAGGAGATAGAAAACTCTTTCCTAGGAACCAATTTCCCTGGGCACCTGGATTCCGATGAAGCTTATAGTGAACAGTTGATTTACGAATACAATAACGGCCTCATTCGCCTCGCCCTCACAGGTACTCAACTCAATATCTTCTATGATCCTTCATTATCATCGCCTGTAGATATTGACTCAGGTTCAATTCGCTTTAAGCCTTACATCATATCTGCTCAGTTCAACCAAGAAAAATGGAGTCTATCAGCGGAATATGCCCTGCGTCGAATCGAATATAAGAACTTTCGTTTCCCTGCGGAAATAAATAGGACAATAGAAGGTGAAAGCTATTATATACAGGGAACCCACAGGTTATGTAAGGATCTGAGCGCAGTTGCACGTTATGATATTCTTTATACGAATAAGGATGACCGAAACGGAAAAGAGTCAGAGAGGAAGGGTCATCCATACTACAGCTTCTTTGCCAAGGATTTGACCTTTGGTTTGCGTTGGGATATTACCCGATCCTTGATGCTGCAAGGAGAATACCATTATGTAAATGGAACTGCATGGCTCGCTACTGGAGACAACTCTGACCTTTATGAAACACAGAGGTACTGGAGTCTGTTCGCAATCCTCTTGTCCTATTATTTTTAAGGGGCAATGGATTACTAAATACAAATCAAACTGAAAAGATGCTGTCATGGGTATTACAGAAAGATCGAAAACAAGAAAGTTTTTCAGCCTTAGGTGGAAGGCGATCTTATATATCGTTTTCATTTTGTTGGTAATTAATATCTGCTTTTCCTCGATCAGCTATCTGAACCTTATCAAGCAACTGGATTACCAAAAAGAGGTCGACTTTCAGCGTTACATAAAAGAGATTCAAGCTCTGGTTGAACAGTCCTTTTTGCATTTACAACAAATTGGCATCATGCTTCCGAAAATGATTCACTATAGACTCAGTAATAATACGAATGATATCGAGATACTCACCCACGTGCGTGAAGATCTCTGGCCCAATTTGATGTTGAATACGGGGATAGATAATCTCCGCTTTTATGATTCAAACAATCAGCTGATTATAGATTACGGAGAGACCGATGGAAAAGAAAAAGAGGATTCTTTTGTCTCTACATGGATCGCTGAGGTCAATCGACAGGAAAAACCGATGAGGTTAATCGATTGTGCCAAGGGCTGTAAGCAATATATCGCAATTCCATTGCTTGCAAAAGGAGAAAACTCGGGAGTGGTGATGATCGGAACCTCCCTTTTGGATATTGTTTTGGATTTTAAACAGATGTCGGATGTCGATATGGGCATTATCATACGCAGTGAGAATGTAGGCCATATTCAAGAGGATGATCCCTCAAGGACACTTGATTCATGGAGGGCAAGGGTTATTTGCCTTACAGGCTTCGAACGGCTTATGCCGATACTTGGGAAAATCGCCGACAAAAATAATGAAATCGAGGATCTCTTCAAGGGGCTTCGAATCAATGCGTCCGGACGCACACTGGATATAAAACTGATTCCTATCATCCATTTTGGTTTAGATTTAAGGGGAGAGGGCTATTTTGTATTAATGAATGATATTACACCTTCAATATCTAAAATAAACGCCGCTTTTAGGCAGACCATCTGGATCGGTCTTATTGGTTTGTTCTTTTCTGTCGCGCTGTGTCTTTTGGTTATCTGGAGGCCTCTATCGAGACTTCGTCGAACTGCACTTTATTTGCCACTTCTTGCTGAGAGTAAATTTCAAGAGGCAAGAGACGCCATGCACAAGGATTATCGCATTATGGGGAGAAAAGATGAAGTTGACGTTTTGATCGATACGTCCACAACACTTTCCTGCCGATTGGAAAGGCTTGCACAAACAGTAACTCGGCAAATCGATGAGCTTTCCCGAGAAAGAGATTTCATAAAGAGTCTGCTTGATACTGCACAGGTAATCATACTCGTACAAGACCGATTTGGGGCGATATCCCTTTTAAATCAATATGCTTGCCTTTTGACAATGTATGACGAAGAAGAGCTTATGGGGAGGCTATTTACAGATATCTTTATAAACGAAAGGGATGATGTCGATTTTGAAAAGAAGCTGACGCAGGTATTGAATGGGGAGCTTGAGAATTATTCAAACGAGTCAAAGGTCATCTGTAAAGATGGTTCAATTGCATTGATTACATGGAGCCATTGTCTGCTTAATGATAAGATGGCAGAAAGCGCTATGATCCTCTCAGTGGGTCTCAATATTACCATTAGGAAAAAGGCAGAAATGGAACTGATCCAGAGTGAAAAGCACCTTCAGGCAATATTTAGAGCCGCAGACAATGTCTCTTTTGTTACAACAGAACTGGATGATAAAGACTTTAGGATCGTTGATTTCAGTGAGGGTGCTGAACGGATATTTGGCTATGACAAAAAAGATGCAATTGAAAATCCCATTGCAATACTATTTCTGCGACAAGATGAGCCATCCATAGCTAAAACTTATCGGTTAATGACCGAAAAGAGGAGTGAAATTGCCCTTCAGTGCAATTTAATGAGAAAAACAGGCATAGAAGTTCCTGTACTGTTAACGATTCATCCGCTTTTTGATGCATATGACAATATCATTCAGGTTTTGTGGGTTGCTGTGGATATTTCTGAGATAACAGAGCTTTATAAGGAAAAGGAAAACCTTGAATTCCAGTTGAGACAATCCCAGAAGATGGAGGCCATCGGCACTCTCGCGGGGGGGATCGCCCATGATTTTAATAACATACTACAAGCCATATCTGGTTATATTCAGCTTATCCTAAAAAATAAAAGTGAAGATGACCCTGATTTTTCCAGATTAATGACCATTGAAGGTTCTGTTGAGAAAGCCAGCAAGCTGACGAAACAACTCCTTATCTTCAGTAGGAAGGTGAAGAGCGAGTTGAAACCGGTTGATTTGAACTATGAAATCAGGCAGATGGTTTTAATACTGGAACGAATGCTTCCAAAGATGGTTGCTATCGTATTAGAACTCAGTGAAAAACCTCAGATCATCAATGCTGATCCGGTCCAGTTAGAACAGATAATGATGAACCTAGCAATAAATGCGCGGGATGCCATATCCAATGAAGGGAAGATAGTCTTTAGAACAGAAAATATTGTTTTATCCGAGGAGTATTGTAAGAGTAACATGGAAGTGAAACAGGGTGACTATGTAGAATTTGTCATATCGGATACAGGTCACGGGATATCTGAGGAGGCCTTGGGGCATATCTTTGAACCGTTTTATACAACAAAAGAGAGAGGGAAAGGAACAGGTCTCGGTCTTGCTATGGTTTACGGCATTGTTAAAAATCATGACGGTCATATCATATGTCAGAGCGAACTGGGTAAGGGAACCAGTTTTCATATCTATTTTCCCGAATTAAAGGAGGTGCTTGATGATTTCAAAGAGAAAGAAGTCATTTCTATAGAAATGAACGGTGGCAAAGAAACAATCCTGATTGTTGATGATGAGGAATCTATTCTCGATACTGAAGAAGAAGTATTGACCGAGTCGGGTTACAATGTCTTATTGGCCCGAAGTGGCGAAGAAGCAATCAATATCTTTAAGAAAGCAAAAGAGCAGATTGATCTCGTCGTCTTGGACCTCAATATGCCTGGAATCGGTGGGAAACAATCTATTGCAGAACTTGAAAAGATCGATCCTAAGATTAGGGTGCTCCTTTGTACTGGTTATTCGGATAGTATATCCCCAGAAGATGTCTCAGATTCAGCTATAAAGGGGTTGATTCGTAAACCGTTTCGTTTTTCGGACTTTTTAACAAAGATAAGAACAATCCTCGATGTACACTAGTATTAGAATATCTCACCTTGCCAGTGTTTATCCAAATTAAGAAATCTCGGCCTAACTCCTTGTAAATATAGAAAAGATATTCCAATAATCACCAAACTTTAAAAATCCCAAATAATAAATAAGGTTTCCTGGATAAATAGTCAAAGCCTATTACTGGCAGTTTCATAACCACATGAGGCTCTAAAAATTTCCTGTTCGAACAGGAAATTCGATTTCAGCTCTTTGAAAAACAGACGCAAAAAGATGGCTTTCAGCCACTTTTCAAGGTTCATCACGAGGAAGCACAACGCCATGGCCGTTTCGCTTGTGGTGGCCAGCTTC
>JAXHVA010000079.1:0-19414 GCA_034189035.1 Thermodesulfobacteriota bacterium | reverse complement strand
CTGTTCGATTACATCGAATTATTTTATAATAGACAACGTCGTCATTCGGCTTTACAGTATATGAACCCTTGTCAATACGAGGTCTTCAAAATGGCGGCTTAACACCGTGTCCACTTTTTCGAGGGAATATAAGTTAGCCGTATAATCGACATTGCAAAACTAGCTCAATATCAATTTATATACTTATAAATTCTTTATAAAAATCTTTCCAGGCAGTTGCTTTACGAAACCACGAAGCTCCAGATCGAGTAATACAGTTGAAACATCATTCACGCTTAATCCGGTTCGGATAATAATTGAATCAATTGGCACGGGGTCTTCAGACAATTCATCAATTACAATCTTCGCATTTGGGGATAATTTTACCTCTTTCGATTGTCCTTTGCTGGCCTCATTGTACAATTTATCTTTGGGTACAATCTCATTCAAAATATCATTGGCGTTCTCTACGAGTATTGCTCCATTTTTTATAAGTTTATTCGTTCCTCTACTTCTATCAAAACCTATCTGGCCAGGTACTGCAAATATCATCCTGTTTTGTCTTGTAGCTAATTTCGCAGTAATCAAAGAACCACTTCTATATCCAGCCTCTATAATTACGACACCTAAGGTTAAGCCACTGATTATCCTGTTTCGATGAGGAAAGTTTACACTATCTGGAGGAGTTGAAATTGGAAATTCGGTTAAAACTGCCCCTTTTTGGGTTATTCTTTCGAAAAGTTTTCTATTTTCAGGTGGATAGATTACATCTATTCCACTTCCTAAAACAGCTAGAGTTCTTCCATCAGCGTTCAGTGCCTCTTTATGAGAAATCGTATCGATCCCCCGAGCCATACCACTGACAATTGTTATCCCCTTTTCTGCCAAATCTCGAGTTATCAATCCAGTAGCTAATTCCCCATACTTTGATGGATTTCTTGATCCAACAACAGCAATGGCAAATTGATCATCTCTTTTAAGCTTGCCTTTTACATAGAGTATGGGAGGTGGGTTATCTATTTTTAAAAGGTTGCTCGGATAACTTTCATTCTCTAATGTCAATACCTGTACATCTTTTTTTCTAGTAGTTAGCAACCTTTCTTGAACCTGGTCCTCCTTATTGAAGTTTTTAATGGCATGTGCTGTTTTAATCCCAACCCCTTCAACAGTCATTAACTCCTTGAAGGAAGCCTTGAATACAGACTCGGCTGCCTTGAAATGATAAATCAGTTTTTTAAATAGAACACTGCCTATACCGGGCACAAGGCTCAGTGCAACTGCCCAAAAATCTTTATCCAATATACTATTTCTCACGAATCACATATCGTCATTATATTGACAAATATGAAGAAAAAAAGATCTTACTAACAACATTGATGAATTTTTATAGCATTTTTGAGTCAATACATACTTATTACACTCTTATTTGTCAAGGGAAAATGCTTTCTCTTAGATAAAAAATCAACGAATTACTTGTCTTAAAGACATGTCTGTGATAATTTCACTAGTATAAATTATATATTATGTGATATGTAAAGGATTGCAAAAAAAATATCACTTAAATAAAAACTCTTCCATGAAAAAGCTTGAACTCCTTGCACCTGCAGGAAATTTAGAAAAATTGAAGGTAGCTATTCATTACGGTGCTGATGCATTATACTTAAGCGGAAAGGTTTACGGCCTCAGGAGTTTTGCACAAAACTTTACGATTAGCGAAATGGAGGAAGGTATTGAATACGCACATAGGAAAGGTGTTAAGGTTTACGTTACAGTCAATATATTTTCACACAATGATGACTTGGAAAAGCTCCCCCAATATTTAATTCAACTCGAACAAATGGGAATAGATGCCATGATCGTATCAGATCCTGGTATTATCTCTATGGCAAATGAATTTATACCAGTAATTCCACTCCATCTCAGCACCCAAGCCAACTGCACCAATTGGCGTAGCGTTCAGTTCTGGGAAGACCAAGGGATTACTCGCATAAATCTCGCTAGAGAACTCTCTTTCTGTGAAATTGAGCATATAAAAAAAAGGGCTACTGCGCAGATCGAAATCTTTGTTCACGGGGCAATGTGTATGTCTTACTCTGGCAGGTGTTTGCTCAGTAATTACCTTACTCACCGTGATTCTAACCTTGGAAAGTGTTCACAACCATGCCGTTGGAAGTACTCACTCATGGAAGAAAGCCGTTGTGGAAGGTATTATCCAATCTTTGAGGATGACCGAGGGAGTTATATCCTGAGTTCTGAGGATCTCTGTCTTATAGAGCATATCCCAGAGTTAATAGATGCCGGTATAGATGCTTTTAAGATCGAGGGCAGAATGAAAGGGATACACTACGTTGGAAACGTTACAAGGATTTACCGTCAAGCAATAAATGAATATCTAAACTGCCCTGAAAGATACGAGTTGAAACTGGATTGGCTAGAGGAGTTGAAAAAGGTAAGTCACCGCAACTATACAACTGGCTTCTTTTATGGAAGCTTTGCTAAACCATCACAAAACTATTCATCACTTTCATATATTCACACTCATGATATAGTAGGCATAGTAAGAGAGGTGTTGGAAAATACTAAAATTAAGGTTGAGGTGAGAAATCAAATAAGGATAAAGGATAAAGTCGAATTTATTGGTAACAAAGGAAAGATAAACCACGTTTTTCTGGATAAAATAAATAATGAGGATAACGAAGAGATACGAGTTGCTCAACCAAATCAGCTTATCCTCTTGAATGTTGGCTTTCCAGTATCTGTAAACGACATCATACGAAAAATGAGATAATGAAAGGAGTTTCTTCATGCGTGTTGCAAAGATAATCGCTCCCCAGCGAATAGAAATTTTTAATGAACCTATACCCGAATTAGATGAAGGAAAGGTACTTGTCCGTTTAGAAAAAGCGGCAATATGCGGCAGTGACCTTCCCTACTTTCGAGATAAACACCCGGATTCAGCCTATCCATTTGCCAGCGGCTACTCGGGACACGAATGCGTGAGCGTAGTGGAATCTTCTGACTCTTCTGACTATAAAAAGGGTGATTTTGTATTGACTCTGCCCCCGTTTTTGGATGGATTTAAAGAGTATTATTTGGTAACACCAGACAGACTGATGCATATGCCAAGACAAAAAGATACATCTGTTATGCTTTTGACCCAGCTCCTCGGTGCTGTTGTCCATTGCTGTCGAAGAATAAATAACGTATGGGGTATGAACACGGTTGTTATAGGTCAAGGCCCTGTTGGTCTCCTCTTTAACAGTATGCTAAAAAATATGGGGGCAACCAATGTAATCGGTATTGATATCCTTGAGTATCGTTTGCGAATCGGTAAAGAGATGGGGGCAACCCATACCATAGACTCCAGCAAACAAAATGTGTCAGAAATTGTAAAGGATATCACAAAAGGGGATATGGCAGATTTGGTTGTTGAGGCCTGTGGTTATGAAGAAACCCTTAACATGTCTTTTGATTTAGCCCGTCATGATGCTCTTGTTGCCTTCTTTGGAATCTGTCTGAAGGAAACAGCCAAATTGAATTTCAACAAATTATTTCGTAAAGAACTGAGAATCATAGCATCTGTAGGGCCATCCATAGAAATCGACTATGCATATGCCTTACGAATGATCATGGAAGACCAGGTAAAAGTAGAAAACTTGATTACTCACACCCTCCCTTTTACTAAAATCCAGGAAGGGTTTGAAATCGCTGTCAATCGTAAGGAAGAAGTAATTAAGGTAATATTAGAATTCTAAGTTTTTTATCTTGAATTCCTTTTTTGCCTAAATAAAGAACTTTTTATTGACATATGGTATGAAATTTTATATAAATTGCCCAGGTAAACCCCTGATTTTATATCTGTCAGGAAGTGGGCGAGTTTGTCCAATACTAAAAAAGAGAAAAAAATTATATAAAAAATGCAGTGTAAGGAGCGTTTATGGGGAAAAGAGTAGATTGTGAATGGGATGATGCGAATGCCCTTCCCCCCAATTTAGATATTGTTACTCTTTTCACATTTGATAGGATGACGGATGTAACGCTGGCTATGGTAGATAAAATAAATCGGGGAAAGGTTCTCGATGTTGGGTGCGGAATGGGGATTGATGCTTCACAATTGGTGGAAAAAGGAAATAATCTGGTAGGGCTAGAACCATCAAATGTTATGCTGAAGAAAGCCGATGACTGGTCTAAAAATAAGAATATGCCTATCCATTTAGTTCAGGGAGTTGGAGAGGACTTGCCTTTTAAGAAACAGTCGTTTGAAAGTGTTATTTGCAAGGGGGCATTAGATCATTTCTATAATCCTGATGAAGCGATTCAGCAAATGGCCCAAGCAGTAAAACCAAACGGTAGCGTTATCATATCTGTAACGAATTATGAGAGTCTGAGTTGTATTCTATTCAAAGTTTTCAAAAAGACAAGATCATTCATGCTGAATAAAAGAAATACAAAAAAAAACCTATGGGATGGATTTGGTAAGACAAAGACCTGCAGGATACCAGGTCGCGACACCTGCCCAGGAGGAAGCTCTTACAAAAAGACAAAATCCTGCGAAATACCCACAGATCATACTTACAAGTTTGATTATTTTGTCTTTAAAAATGTTTTGAATCGGCATCTCGAAGTAGAATCCCTCGTTGGAGTCTCTCTATTTTGGAAACTCCCATATTGGGGTGAAATTATAGAGAGATTACCCAAAAGCCTTGCATTAAGCATGATGACTGTCTGCGACAAGATCGCTCGCAAAATGCCAATTTTCAGTGATGTACTTGTATCGAAATGTATTGTAAAAATGGATAGAACAGCTACAAAATGAGATTCAAGGAGTTAAAGTATGAATAAAAACAGTTCTCGCTTTTATGGAGCCCTCTTATGCGGTGGAATTACTCTTGTTATTATCGTATTCCTCATAGGAATTTTTCAAAAAAACTATTGGGCACTTGCCATCCCTGTTATGCTCGGATTTTTAAGTGTTCTAAGTCTTGGTTTCTGGGTTGGCTGGACAATATTGACAATTAAAATAGATGTCCCTGCTCCTGAGGAAACCCAAGAGACAAAGAACAATGATTAGAGGGAAAACTCGCCATAAACAATCCCTTTTCTAATTAAAACACATCAGAAAACTTAGATTGCCTTTTAATATTCCTCAAATCTACTATTTGCAGTTCTCAGATTGAAGGCTATCCGAGAAATCATTATTGGACAGCAGATATTTTTTGTGCCAAATTTACTCTTAGTGGAGGGAAGCAAAGATGAAGATATGTCTTTTAAGCTATCGGGGGAATCCATACTGCGGAGGTCAGGGTGTATATATAAATTATTTGGCCCGAGAAATGGTTAAACAAGGGCATGAGGTCCATGTATTGGTCGGTCCGCCATATCCTTTTTCTATGGATGGGGCAAAGTTACATGAGATACATGACTTCAATTTCTACAATTTTTATATGGGTTTCCCAGCCGACCAAAATCCTCTTACAGTCTTTTCTCCTTTGCATTTTATTGAGCTTGCCGCAGCACGTGTCGGTTTCTTTCCTGAGATGTTCGCATTTAGTTTCAGGTCTTTTAATCGATTAAAAGAGATCATAGAATCAGAGAAATTCGACGTAATTCACGATAACCAGTGTTTGGGCTATGGGTTACTCCTTATGAAAAACTTTAGTATTCCGGTAATTTCAACTATACATCACCCGCTCTCTGTGGATAGGTTGATCGAGTTTGAGCACCATCCAAAATTTTCTGATCGCTACAGACGAGTCCTCTATTATCCCTTAAGTATGCAAAAATTCGTTGCAAAACGCCTCGATGCGATAGTAACTGTATCGAATAGTTCCGCAAGGGATATCATAAGGTACTTTCATGTAAATCCCAAAAAGATCCGAGTCGTTTATAACGGTGTGGATACAGATGCTTTTCAAAGAACGAATGGAGTTGCAAAGGGAAAGAAGAATCTGATTTTTGTCGGCAATTCAGATGACAGGAAAAAAGGGGTATTATATCTCCTACAGGCCATGAAAAAATTACAAGACGATGTGAAGTTGACCATTGTAGATGGAGGAGCACCGAGAAAGAGATTTGCTCCAACCATGGTTCGCAAGTATGGTCTGGAAGACAGGGTTACCTTCACAGGCAAGGTAAAGAGCACGGAAGAGTTAGTAAAGCTCTACTCCAGCTCAAACATTGCTGTAGTTCCTTCATTATATGAAGGGTTTGGCTTTCCAGCAGCTGAGGCCATGTCCTGTGAATTGCCCATTATTGCATCGAAAATCAGTTCCTTACCCGAGGTTGTTGGAAATGGTGAAAATGGGGTTCTTGTACCTCCGAGAGATCCGGATGCCCTTGCTTCCGGCATAGAGCATCTGCTCAGTGATGAACAGTTGATGCTAAAAATGGGAAAGTCTGCCAGAAAAAGGGTAGAAGATCTCTTCTCATGGAAAGAGGCAGCCAAAAAAACAGTTTCAGTATACGAAGAGGCTATACGTGCTTACCGTTAATTATGATATATTTCAGGTTTATCCCAAAGAGTTTGTCCTTGACGCGGGTTGTGGTGAAGGAAGACATGCGCTTGAATTAAGCAAAAGAGTTGAATGTTCTGTCTTTGCAATGGACATAGAACATGAGAACGTACAAAAAGTCGAATATATGTTCAACCTAATGGGCATAGAAGGGCAAACTGTTGGGTTAGGTTACGTCCTAGAGGGAGATGCAGAAAATCTCCCTTTTAATGACAATACCTTCGATAAAATAATATGTTCAGAGGTTTTGGAGCACCTAAACGATGACAATAACGGAATAAAGGAGCTAGTTCGGGTACTCAAGGAAGATGGAGAGATGGCTGTTACCGTTCCAACTTACTTTACAGAGGCTCTTTATGGCAAGTTATCCAAAGAGTACTTCAACACCCCTGGAGGCCATGTCAGAAAATACGTCCCAAAGAGGCTGGTTGATGCATTGCGTAAAAACGATCTTGAGATATACTCAATTCGCTTTGAACATGCTTTCCACTCTGTATATTGGTTGCTTCGATGCTTATTCGGCCTTAACAACGAATCGGCTTTGATACCCGCTTTCTATCGAAAATTTCTTGTGGCTTCTATTGAGTCAAAACTGATGTGCAAAGCAGAAAGGGTACTTAATTCATTCTTTCCCAAAAGTATCGTTATATATACAAAAAAAACAAATCATAATCATAAAAATATCACTGTGCCGAAAAAATAATCTTATAGTATACTCTCCTTTTCGATATTTTTCTGGTATAGGTATACATCCATAAAAGGGCCTTTTACCCAATCTCTGTGTCAGACGCGGATGGATAGGCACTGGCCTTTGTATACCATTATATCCCTGCTTGCCATGTCGAATTTTCATTTGTGAGCCTCTATGGAAATCCAAAGGGTGAACATATTTCTCCAGGGCGCTAAAAATCCAGCCTTTGTCAGCCTAGAACAAAATTGCCCATTTCTTGCCGGATAATACTGAGGGAAGCTGTCTATCTCTTTCGGACATTTTCACGAATATACCCTGCAATCTCATCCATTGTATGGCCTGAGATAAAAACCTCATCAATCCCCATCTCTTTAAGCTTAGGGATATCCTGCCTGGGGAAGACCCCCCCAACAAGTACCAGGATATCCGTTATCTTCTTCTCCCTTAAAAGATTTATCACCTTTGGAGTATGAGAGAGCTGTTCACCGGAGAGAAAACTTAACCCAATGACATCAGCATCCTCTTCAATAGCCGTCCTTACAACCCTTTCAGGAGTCTGAAATGCCCCCATATATATTACTTCCATGCCCGCATCTCTCAGTGCCCTTGTTACTACCTTTATCCCTCTATCATGGCCGTCTAAACTGACCTTTGCCATAACAACCCTTATCTTTCGATTAAGCTCCATGCATAGTCCTCCCTCTATTTAGCGACATCTTTCTTTCATCCCTTTAAAATAAAGGCTACTTCAACATATTCCTGGCAATAACTACCCTTTGAATTTGATTCGTACCATCGTATATCTGGACTGACTTTGCATCCCGCATCCTTCTCTCTACAGGATACTCTTTTGTATATCCATAACCACCCATTATTTGCACTCCATCTGTAGTTACCTTCATCCCAACATCAGCGGCATGTGTCTTACACATACAGACAAGGCTCTCAATACTCTTAAAGGTCTCTGAGTTTGTATCCATTATATATGCGGTTCTGTAAATCAGAGATCTTGCGCTCTCTATCAAGATTGCCATTTCAGCGAGCATAAACTGGACTGCCTGAAAACTGGCAATCGGCTTCCCGAATTGAAACCTCTGTTTGGCATACTCCACAACATAATCAAGGGCACCCTGGGCATTGCCCAATGCGGTACACGCCGCGCCCCAGGCACGCATCATATTGGCAATGTTTAATAAGAGGCTCCAGCCTTTGTTTACTTCTCCAATCAGGTTTTCTTTATGTACCTTTGCATCTTCAAATACCAGTTCAACGGTTCCAGTACCGGCAAAGCCCATTTTATGCTCTTTCTTTCCCACTCGAAAACCAGGCGTGTTCTTATCCACCATAATTACACTGATACCCTTTGTCCTCTCCTGTGCGGTCCTTACAAAAACCAGGTGGAGTTCCGCGACCTCTCCTGTGGTGATAAATGCCTTTGAGCCGTTTAGAACATAATGGTCACCATATATGACCGCCCTTGTCTTAAGAGAACCAGCATCGGAACCGTGGTTTGGCTCTGTTAGGGCAAAAGAGCATGACTGGGTACCCTGTTCCAGCCTCTTGAATAGTCTCTTCTGTTGCGCTTCTGTAGCTGCCTTTAACAATATCTGCAAAACAGCTCCTGTTGTGATCAACATCTGCGGTGCAGATGCATATGCCTTAGCAAGCTCCTCAACAATGATACAAAGTGTTGTCGTATTTGCATCGATGCCCCCATACTCTTCGGGGAGAACCATCTTAAACAATCTGTTCTCTTTATATACCTCCACATAATCCATAGGAAACTCATCTGTTTCGTCGATCTCAGCCGCTCGTGGTTCAATCTTCTGCTTTGCTATCTTCCTTACCATATCTCGAATCATTCTCTGTTCTTCTGTCAAATCAAACATCCTTATGATCCCCCCCAATACCGGTTATTTCAGTTTCCCGATCAAATTCCTCGATATGATCATCCTTTGAATCTGGTTCGTGCCATCGAATATCTGGACACCCTTTGCATCCCGCATCATCCTCTCTACAGGATACTCCTTTGTATACCCATACCCTCCCAATATCTGCACTGCATCAGTGGTCACCTTCATCGCAGTATCTGTGGTAAAACATTTTGCCATAGACACCATCGGCTCGATCTTAGAAAAAGGCTCCGTCTCTTTATCTATCATCCATGATGCCTTGAAAATTAAAGACTTAGAAGCCTCAGTGAGTATCGCCATATCGGCAAGCATAAACTGGATCGCCTGGAAACCCGCAATCGGCTTTCCAAACTGAGTCCTCTCTTTCGCATATTCAGTTGCATATGCAAGTGCCCCCTCAGCAATGCCGAGCGAGGTGGAGGCAGCTCCCCATGTCCTCATCAGGTTTCCATATTCTATGAGAATCTTCCATCCCTGTCCTTCTTCTCCCAACAGGTTTTCTTTTGGGACCTTTGCATCCTCAAAGGTCAATTCAACGGTGGGACTTCCCCGCAGACCCATCTTATTCTCTTTCTTGCCAAAGCTGAAACCTACCGTGCCTTTTTCCACAATGAATGCACTCATACCCTTGGCCCTCTTACCCGGTTGCGTCATAGCAAAGACCAGATAATAATCCGCTACCTCTCCAGTGGTAATAAAAATCTTATTCCCGTTGAATATATAGTGATCACCATCCAAAATAGCTTTGGTTTGAATGGAGCCGGCATCCGAGCCTGCATTGGGCTCGGTGAGTACAAAGGCGCAGATCTTGTCTCCAGATTCAAATTTGGGATAGAACCTCTTCTTCTGTTCATCATTCCCCCCTCTTACTAGGACATTCTGTAGTGCCTGGGTTGTAAATACCATCAGACCACATGCTGGAGAAACCTTTGCAATCTCCTCGATAACGATACACAATGTGGTGTTATTGGCATTCACACCGCCGTGCTCTTCCGGTAAAACCAAATTCAAGAGTCCGTTTTCACCGAATATCTTTGCAATATCCCATGGGAACTCATCTGTCTCATCAATCTCAGCAGCCCGAGGAGCTACCTTCTCATTTACCAACTTCCGTACCATCTTTTGCATCATCTTCTGCTCTTCAGTAAAATGACTCATCAATCTGCCTCCTTACACTATTATGAATTGAGTATAACCTTTTTTCTTCGAGCTCATTATAAATCGCTATTGTATATCAAGCCGGTCGCTTCTTTCTTTTTGGTTGTTATACGCAAGAACCCACTCAAACCCTATGAAAGATGATAGAAAGATAGGCCAATTGTCACAGTTATGTGATGCAAGATGTAGTTCATATGAAGCAACAAGAAAGAAGCAACCGGCAATGACAACGAAAAAATACACTCCTATGAATTTCAACTCTGTTTATCCCTGCCTAGTCTAGATAACTCCCCTCTATAGATAGGTCTTTCTCATTACAATCCTTTAAATTCCGGTTCCCTCTTACTGAGAAAAGCATCTATACCCTCTTTTGCATCATCTGTCCTAAAAAGCCCGGCCATAGCGTCCATTGCATACGTCAACTCTTCTCCATGAAGGTCTCTGTTAATCGATGATTTAATCAGCTCTATTGCCAATGGGGCCTTTGACATGATCTTCTTTGCCATCTCCATAGAAGCGTCCATAAGCTCTTCATGGGGCACGACTTTGTTGATCAACCCAATCTTCAATGCTTCATTAGCGGATATCTGATCACAGGTCATGGCTAGTTCCTTTGACTTTGCCCTGCCCACAATCTGATGCAACCTGATAATTGCAAAACCGGGAGCCAGACCGATTGCTGCCTCTGGCACACCGAATCTCGCCTTGTCAGAGGCAATAATGATATCCGAAGATATTGCAATCTCCAACCCCCCACCCAAGGCAAGACCATTCACTGAAGCAATAACTGGTTTTGGATACTTCTCCAGATAAGCTAGGAAATGCATAACATCTCTCATAAATTTTCTAACATACGGCATGTCGAACTGAAAACCGCTTATGTCCGCCCCAGCACAAAATGCCCTGTCAGTCCCTGTCAGAACAACGGCCTTTATCTCCTTATCATTGAGAGCCTCTTCATATGCCAACATCAGATCTTTTCGGAGTTGATCGCTCAAAGCGTTTAATCTCTGCGGATAATTCATCGTTACGACTGCAATTCCATCCCTCTTTTCATACAAAACAACCTTTAAATCCATAAGAATCCCTCCTCATTCAAATCTTTGCCATTGTAACGTCTATATGTAGATGTTTGATTTTATAATCAGAGACCTAATTGTCTGGCTATGATTACCCTTTGAATCTCCGACGTGCCTTCAAATATTTCCATTATTCTTGCATCCCTGAAGTATCGTTCCATGGGATATTCCCTCATGTAACCGTACCCTCCATGTATCTGCAAGGCATTGTAAGCCACCCTATTTACCATCTCAGAGGCATAGAGTTTTGCCATTGATGCCTCTTTAATGCATTTCTCTCCTGTGTCATTCAACCATGCTGCCTTATACGTCATAAGAGATGCCAGCTCGATTTCCATAGCCATATCCGCAAGTTTGAATTGAACCGCCTGAAACTTGCCTATGGGCTGACCGAACTGGTTTCTTTCCTTTGCATATCTCAATGCAGTCTCAAATGCGGCCCTGGCCAGACCGACACTTGCGGATCCCACAATAATACGGGTCTTCTGTACTGTAGCCATAAGGTGGTAAAACCCCTGCCCTTTTTCACCCAAAATATTATCCTTTGAAACCTGACAATCCTCAAAGACAAACTCTGCTATGTCCTGGGCACGAATACCCAATTTCTTCAACCCTCTTCTGGTAAGACCTGCAGAATCTGTCTCCAATAAAAAGAGGGTGATTCCCTTATGTCCCTTGTCTTTCTCTGTCCTTGCAGCCACAATCGCATAGTCAGCTATAAGGCCATTGGACACAAAGAGTTTGGAACCATTTATGATATATCTGTCACCATCCTCTTTTGCCATCGTTTCAACAGAAGAGACATCCGACCCGACATTCGGTTCAGTCAAGCAGAAACATCCAACAAAGTCCCCTTTTATGGCAGGTACAAGATACTTTTGCTTGATCTCCTCTGAACCGAAACTATGTACAGGAGAAGTGCCGACAGTGTTCTGCACGACCAAACCGGCACCAATGCCCGCATCGGCACGTGAAGCCTCCTCTGTAAATATACAAAGTGCAATAGTATCCGGCCCTGTACCTCCGTACTGTTCCGGATAGGGTATACCCAAGAAACCCAATTCACCTGCCCTTTTGAAGATCCATCGAGGATACTCCTCTTTCTCATCATGCTCTGCCCCTAAAGGCGCAATCTCCTTTTGTGCAAACTGGGCAGCCGTATTTTGGAATATCTTATGCTCTTCACTCAAATCAAAATCCATAATTCCCCCCAATAATATCACATTCCCTTGAACTTTGGTTCTCGTTTTTCTAAAAAGGCCGTAGTACCCTCTCTATGGTCATCAGTACTGGTACATAGACCCTGAGTATACAACTCGTATTCTAAGGCAGCCTCCAGATCAAACAGTTCAAAGCCATCATAAATAGAACGCTTGGCAATGCCTACTGCTATAGGTGCCCTGCCTGCTATCTTCGTGGCCATCTCCATCGTAGTACTTTCCAGGTCTTCCGCTGGAACCACCTTGTTAACCATCCCTATGCGAAATGCCTCAATTGCATCTATCATGTCTCCTGTAAATACAAGCTCACATGCCTTCTTTGTGCCTACCAGCCGGGATAAAAGATAACTTCCACCGTAGTCCTGGACAAGGCCAATCTTCACAAAAGCCTGGCTGAACTTCGCCTTTTCAGATGCAATGATAATATCACAGGCCAGAGCCAGGTTACAGCCTGCACCTACTGCAACACCATTCACCATTGCAATCACAGGGGTAGACATCTTTCTGATCTTCAAAGGGTTCTTTGCGAGCATTTTGCCACCTTCCATCTTTTCTGATATGTTCATTCCTATCCTGGCCTTCTGGGCACTTACGTCACCGCCAGCACAAAATGCCCTCCCCGCACCTGTGAGGATCAAAACCCTCACCTCGCTGTCCTGTGAGACCTCATCGAGTTTTTGCCCGAATAACCTCTGAGCAGGCCAATCGAGTGCATTGAGCTTTTCCGGACGGTTTAGAGTTATCGTAGCAATATGTCCCTCTTTCTTTAATACAATACTCTCTTCACCCATCTTATCCTCCTTTTTGAATATCTGTATCATTTTGACTCAACCTTCTTCAATCCTTAAAAGACGGCTGACCTGTTGATTCAAGTACACTCAGCCATAACCGGTCATTCAAATCGACCTTTTTTCGACCGCCAATTACCAGCTTTAAAGGGATATGAACATAAGTATTATTCCAAATGCCTACCAACATTGCAGTCTTTCCTGCCATTCCTGCATGGACCGCATTTTGTCCAAGGAATCCACAAAAAACATTATCACTCGAGTTTGCCGGTGTGCTTCTAATTAAGTAACTCGGATCAATATACTTCAGATTAATCGGGATATTGTTCTTCGAGAAAAAGCCCTTTATTTCTCTTTGCAAAAAAATCCCGATATCTCCAAGTTTTACATTTCCTGAGGCGTCTCTCTTAATACCTTTATTGGAGAAGAACTTCTGCCCTGCCCCCTCGGCAACAACAATTACTGCATGCCCCCTCTCATCAAGACGTCTTTTCAAAACATTAAAGAAGCCATTCTCTCCTTTCAGATCAAAGTCCATTTCAGGAATCAATACAAAGTTGACATCTCTTTGAGCCAATCCAGCGCTGGTAGCCACAAAACCAGACTCTCTTCCCATTAACTTCACCAATCCAATGCCATTATACGCACCAATGGCCTCTGTATGAGCGCTTCGTATCGCCTGTGTAGCCACATCAACGGCTGTTTCAAAGCCAAATGACCTGGAAACCATAAGGATATCATTATCAATAGTCTTTGGAATCCCAATAATGCATGTCTTCATATTTCTCAATTCTACTTCTTCACTGATGAGCTGCGCTGCTGACAAGGTTCCATCGCCCCCGATAACAAAGAGTATGCTTACATTCAACCTCTCTAATGCATCTACAATCTCTTCTATCTTCTGAGGCCCCCTCGAAGATGCCAGCATAGAGCCTCCCAGCACATGTATGTTTCTCACAAGCTCAGGGGTCAAATCCACGATGTCATGTCCGTACCTCGGAATAAACCCTTGAAAACCGTACTTTATTCCATAGATATTGCTCACCCCATACATATGATACAGCCCAAGGACAATCGAACGAATGACATCATTTATCCCTGGACAAAGCCCTCCGCATGTCACAACCGCACATTTTATCTTTTTCGGATCAAAGTATATCATCTCTCTTGGGCCAGCCAATTCGAGTGAGACAGGCTTCTTTTTCTCATTTAAGCAATCATTGAAGTATGCTTCAGAAGGATTAAGAAGCACCCGTTCAAGCGGAGAGATAAAATTTCCGTATTTGAAATTCGACTTCACCTTCGATTCACCGATACTTATAATATGCGTATCCGCCTTATCAAACAATCTTAACCTCTCATTTTCCATTTTTTATCTCAATCCATTCTTTAATTGTGTAACGCCGTTTTATTGTTTTAAAAAATCAACAATACATGGGAGTATTTCACTGCTTTTTCCCGGATAATAATAGCCTCTTTCTGTTGATTCCGCCATATGGCTAAAAGGATTCTTCGCGGGGTTAATGTCGATCATTGTTGCATTCCTTCTTGCCACGAGTGAGCCTACCTGCATCGGAAGGTTCGTTGCACCGGAAGTGCCGATTACGATCAGAAGATCCGTTTGTAATGCTCTTTGTATAGAACTTTCAAATCGATAATAGATCTCATTATAAGACTCATCAAACCACAGGACATGAGGTCTGCTCAAAGAACCACAGTAAGGGCAGGCCAGCAACACCCTGTCTTTTTCAGTAAGTACATCCCCCTTCCCTTTTGGAGGGATCTCTTCAGGGATAGGAAAGATATCCATGGTACACCTTTTAAAACAGCGCATAAAGTCGATGTTCCCATGGATCTGATATGTCTTCTCAAGGCTGTTGCCTGCCCTTATGTGAAGCCCATCCACATTCTGAGTGATAAGGCAGAAACGATCTTTGAAAATCCACTCTAATTGAGCTACAGCCAAATGGCCTGCATTCAACGATGCATTGGTACAGATGGTTTTACGATAAAGATACCACTTCCATACTTCGAACGGGTCTCTATTAAACATCCTTACAGTAGCCATCTCAACAGGTTGATACTCCTTAGACCCGACCGTCCAGTAGCCTTCCTTGCCCCTGAAAGTAGGTATGCCGCTCTCTTTTGAAATGCCTGCTCCGGTTAAAACAGTGAGATTCCCTTGTGATTCTCTGTAAGAATGTAAGATAGACTCTAATCTCTCATCCATTTTTTTACTAATGTGCTTGTCTCATAAACTTCAAAACTGCGCACTCTTGCCCCCCCCTTCGCATATAGATTTAGTTGGAAATCGACTCTATGTCAAGAAAATACTATGAACATGAAAAACTTTCCCTTCCATTTCAATTCATTGACAAAAAAAAGTACATAGGATAATATGGTTTCGTTTTTCAAGACAAAGGGTAACTACACAGGTGGATAGGCTGAATACTCTTAGTAAAAACAAGAATACGACTCATTTTGAAGCCATGTTCGGTTCGAAAAGCTGGACTCTCTGCGCTAAAGTATGTCAATCGTGCTTTTCAGACCCCTTCAGCCTGGCTACTTGAGTAGTCACGACAAAGGAGGGAGTATTCGATGAAAATGGAACATTTTATTCGGGCGATTGCAGGAACGTTCATCCTGCTTTCCCTTGGACTCGCATATTTCCATCATAGATACTGGCTCTTCTTCACTGCCTTCGTTGGTCTCAATTTACTGCAGTCTGCTTTTACAAAGTGGTGTCTGATGGAAAACATCCTGGAAAAACTGAGAGTCGGCAAAAAAACACCCTAAGCTTTTAAACTGTTCGGAAGATACGACATAACAGACACAGGAGAAATGCGTCTGCATATGTTTTTTTAAATACAAGGTATAAAAAGCTTTTTACCCAGGCAATTAAGCCATTAAACTATTTCAGGGGGAAATATATGCCAATCTATGAATTTTACTGTAAAAAATGCAATACCATATACAACTTCTTTTCAAAATCCGTCAATACTGAAAAGATCCCGGATTGCCCCAAATGCAAGGTCAAATTGAAACGTGAAATGTCTATCTTTGCCAATATATCAAAGGGCAAAGAGAATGATACAGACAGCGACATGCCTCCAATCGATGAGGCAAAGATGGAAAAAGCCATGGCAATGCTGGCCAGTGAAGCGGGCAATATCAACGAAGATGACCCAAAACAAGCGGCCATGCTTATGCGGAAACTGTCTGATGCAACGGGTCTCAGTATGGGGCCCAGAATGGAAGAGGCCTTAAGTCGACTGGAACAGGGGGAAGATCCAGAAAATATAGAAGCTGAAATGGGTGATTTACTCGATGATGAAGATCCGTTTATCTTAGAGGCAAAAGGAAACACCAGACGAAAGAAAAATAAGCCGAATGTTGATGAAACCCTTTATGATCTATAAACCGCTCCTCCTTCCCTTCCCCGTTTGAAGCATTTTAAAAAAAATGTATCATTTTAGCACTATGAAAAGAGAATTATCATCAAGCTTCAACGACAATCACATTTTAATGCATGTACTGTCTGAGCGTCTTAGTAAGCGTTAAGAGAGAATAGGAGATTGTCTCACATTTTATATCTGAAATAGTTATTAGTGGAACTACTGAATTGAATAGTGATATACTGTTCTTTGTTTACGATCACTTGGACGCAAGTTTTACACGGATTAAAATTTGATTGTCGTTGAAGCGACTCTTTCCAAAAAGCTACACTGATACAATATATCAAATCTCCTTTAACCCAAATTGACTTCTCACCCTCTTCATATCCTTCTCTTTTGGCAGGGTATTTATCCCTGTCCTGCTTACTGAGGGGATGCCAAGTTTTGCGCTGGTTTCATGGATGGTCTCTGCTGTCTTCATTCCCACGGATATACAGTCGAGTATGGGCATGTCGTTCTCCTCTAACCTCACCATATTCGTAAGCGTGCAAAGGGGGCCCAATCCATTACAACCGATAATCACCACATCTGCTCCATCAGCTGCACATTCCTTTGCCCTTTCCATAATATCAGTAGCGATAATCTTCGGATCTTGCATGCCTTTGGTGAATACATCATAGCTCGATGTGTTAATCATCCTTACCGGATTGCGTATTGCTCGAGACTGCATCCCATAATACATAATCTGATCTTCCATCGCAGAGATGAAAGTAGGTTCATGTAAGGTTACAATGGCAAATTTACGCCCAAGCAAACATGCATAGAGCATAGATGCCTCGGCAATACCTATTACAGGAATACTTACAGCTGCTCTGGCTTCCAATACTCCCGGATCTGCAAAGCATCCAACCACCACTGAATCAAACCCTTCCTTTTCAGCCTCGATTGCCCGTTCTATAATCGACCTTTTATTGAGAAAGATAAAATACGGATGCACATCAAATGCCCTGGTAAGTCCCGGTTCTACAGATTTTATCTCCATCTCAGTATCCGGACGGAGAACCTTCTGTGCAGTCATCTTTAAAAGATCAAGATACGGGCCGGATATCTTCTCCTCACTGATATTAACATAACAAAGTTTCATCTGCTCCTCCTCTTTTCTTCCAATACCCCAAACCCCACCTATAGCAATAATATATATCGCTTTGAAAGGGAGGACACGGAGTGCTTTTAAAATAAGAGATAAAAACCCTTCGTTTCTTTGACGGATTATGACAAAACTGTGGGTGTGTGTCAAGGTACAATTATCTGAATCAACAATTGCCCTTTATGATGAAATGGACTGGATGAGAAAACAAGAGAACGTGGGAGCTATCACCTTTAAAAGTCGAGCGGGCTTTTCGCTTTTTTAATCGTTCTCCGTTTAAGGAGAAAGTGAGCAAGGCTTTCACTGTGTGTTTGGGGAAAATCATATTTATGACAAAAGTCAAGATAATAACGGAGCCACTTCTTATATGATGCGTGTTGATTTTTGGGAACAGCCTTCTTTTGTAAGTGTTCCTCAAATTGTAACAGAAAAGATGACGGTATACTAAACAAGATAATCTCCAAAGATATTATATCACTGCATATTGAATGATATACATAAATATAGATGTAACATAAAATAAAATTCTTGACAAGTTAAAAGGTTTTATATATTAGGAAAATATTGATGGGACAGGTTGCGAAGCATAGAAAAAGAAGTAGGATCGTCATCATAAAGGTATGGTTTCATACCTTTGTTAAGGTGGATATACAGAACAACAGAATAACTTGGGTTAGCAGTGAAACATCAGTCACAACAGGAATCATCAATTCCACATTAGGAGTAGATATGGATGTACCTCAAGGTATTACATTCGGTTCAAAAGTAGCAGTGGTTCCTGGTTACGCATCCGGATTCACACATAGTGGAAATGTGATCGGTCTTATGGATAGACAGAATTGCCGTTGGATTAAAAGAGGTGAACCGATTGCCGAATTCAAAATCAAAGGCAGCTACGGAAAAGGTTTCTTTTCAAGGTTAATCGACTCGAAGGTTCATTCTGTACCTATCCCGTGTCCAGTTTCTGGACTACTTTTACATACCACGTTAAAGCACGAATTATCTTCATACCTTGAAGATTGGAACTCAATGGAAAATCCCCCGTTAGCAGATTTCGCATTGCTGCTTCCTGATGACGAACCAAAGCCAGAATCTGGGGAATATATGTACGAAAGAATGTGCAACCTTGTCCGAGATATGAGTCATTATTACTTTAAGAGGTCAAGGTATTGGAGCATGAAGGCGTTTTCCCCTGAGATACTGGACAACTTAATTAGTTTACAATTAAGCGCGAACTCAGTTATTTTTGATGCGCTACCCACATGGGGTGAGTACTTAGACGAGGCGCGCACGAATAAGCCTGAATTGCGGCCTTATATCAAACACCTTGTAAATCGCTAATCATTTGCTAACAAAGCGCGGCAGTCGGATAAATTTTCCGCTGCGCTCCAAATTTACTGCAGAGCGCGGCGTTGAGCAGACCCGCTAGTGCGGGGGATTGTAATAGAAGGGCCGTGAAAAAAACAGGATAAGTTTTAATGGAAGCGACAATACAGAAGATATTCGACACAGGATACGACGCTTATCAAGAG
>JAXHVA010000078.1:0-19441 GCA_034189035.1 Thermodesulfobacteriota bacterium | reverse complement strand
CGCAGGCTTACCGGGATGAATGTGACCGGGTCCCGATAGAAGGCAAGTTCGGCCAGGCAAAACGAAGATACGGGATTGGACGGGTGATGACGAAGCTGGCCACCACAAGCGAAACGGCCATAGCGTTGTGCTTCCTCGTGATGAACCTTGAAAAGTGGCTGAAAGCCATCTTTTTGCGTCTTTTTCCAAAGAGCTGAAATCGAATTTCCTGCTCGAACAGGAACTTTTTAGAGCCTCATGTGGTTATGAAACTGCCAGTAATAGGCTTTGACTATTTATTCAGGAAACCTTTCTTATTAATTCTCTTTTCTCTTTGAGACTTAGATACCAGTCTAGATCGTGATAATATAAAAATCTTATATGCATACTCAATATCTGTTGATTCAACCCCCCCATGCACGACTTCCTGATTCGCAAGCATAAAAATAGTGATATTATATACCTTCTCATATTTTTCATTTCTGTTTTAATAATTTTTATTGTATCCATTGTATTTTGAATTGGACAGCTGAAAAGCAATATTTATAACGTTGCAGTATAATCTGCCGTCCCTTTCTTTCTCTTTAAGAACGAGTTTTAATCCCTATTTCACAATAGATCCTTCAAACTATGGAAGCCATAGATACATAAAATGCAGCCCCTGTGCAAACGGCAATGTGCCGATATCTATGTTGATAAGGTTGATTGTCTTGGGATCCAAAGGAGATATCTTAGAATAGATGTTGTTTCTATAACTAGAGCGCCGATGATAGATAATAACTTTGGCATTAGGGATTCCTGCCTCTTTTTTTACAAGTTCAACAGCATCTTCTAAATAACCGACCTTGTCGATCAGTTTTGCATCAACCGCCTGTTTTGTTGTAAATACCCTGCCATCGGCCAATCTTCGAATCTGTTCCATACTGAGTTCTTTTCTTTCCTTGGCAATTACATCTAAGAACCTCTGATATAAACTGCCGATTATCTGATTGAGTATTTCTTTTTCTTCTTCAGTGTTGGGCCGAAACGGTGACAAGAGATCTTTCTTGTCTCCGGATTTTATGGTCTCATCTTCAACGCCTATCTTGTCCAGAAGTTTACTGGTATTGAATTTAACGGCGATGACTCCGATACTTCCCGTAATAGAAGTCGGATGGGCCAGGATCGTATCCGCAGCAAGAGAAATATAGTATCCGCCTGATGCAGCCACATCCATCATACAGGCGATTACAGGGATTTTATTATCCTTTTTAAATTCCTTGATCTCCTTATAGATAATATCACTTGCAGTTACAGATCCTCCCGGGGAGTTAATCCGAAGGATCACCCCCTTTATCCTCTTGTTAGAGGCTGCCTTTTTTAACTCTTCTTTTACACGGGAAACAATACTGATCTTTTCGGAAAATGGAATCGCCTTTGAATACACTTTAGTTGATATTGTGCCGGAAATATCTATAATGAGGATCTTATCCTTACCCTTTCCGGAAATGGTTGTTTCACTAAGCGGTTTTGTTCCTTGAAAGAGTGGAATCGAAAGACAGGTACAGCCACAGCTTAGGAAGATAAAGAAGAGATAACCGGTAAACAAAAATCTATAATACGTTTTATTTATAGGTTTTTTTTTCTTTGACACGGCTCCTCCTTATGAATGAAAATCAACAATTGATTTTATGTAAATATAAACTCCTTTATCGCTTTGAAGTATTTCTCTATTCCCGCAAACATGATATTGTTATGGTCTGCATCCGGTATGATCAGCATACGTTTATCCTTGACAGGGAGGTTATCGAATAGGGCTTTACCTTGACTCAGGGGAATGAGTTGATCATACATTGCATGAATAATAAGGGTAGGCATGGATATCGAACGGATGTTGGACAGATTGGAGGACTCTGTTTCTTTAGAAAGGTTCAAAAGCCCAAGAGGGAGTCCGCGAGCTTCCAATAGATCAGGTATACTTGCAAAACCGCTCTCAATAATAAGGCCGTCAATCTGATTTGGGTAATTACAGGCCAGTTCGATAGCTGAAGCGCTTCCAAGGGATCTTCCCATGACAAAAGCTTTTCCTATATGGCCCTCTTTTTTCAGTATATTGATAAAAGATTCAAATATCTTATGCGCATCTGCGATCATATGGGTTACAGTAGGTGCCCCGTTGCTGAAGCCATAACCTCTATAATCAGTAACAAAGAGGTTTACCCCAATTCCTTCATACATTGGTGCAATATCATCGTAGTCAGTGACGATTTCCCCGTTACCGTGGAAGTATAGGATGTTAGGGGCTTCTATGGAGCATAGATGGAAACGGCATCCAATAGATACGCCTTGATCAACTGGTATCTTGTAGTCCGTTGCCTTGGGGGTCGAGCTTCTTACAACCGGAGATCTTCTCGGGTAGAAGATAAAATGGAGTATCTTTTCTTGGTCTAAGGCTGAAAAGTCATCTTTGAATTGAACCATGTTTCCCTCTATTAAAAGATGATCTCTAGCGGGTTATCCGTTTTATGAAATCTTGCGACTCTTTATGATAGCTAAATTTGGCGGTGGTTAAGGCGTGATGATAGCTTTCTATTTAATAGCGCTTATATGATCCTCACAATTATGTTTATAGCATTTTTGGGGTGGTGTTACAATAATAGAAAACAAAAAGGCGATGAAATAGGATGCAAAAGCCAATAAAAAGGCTAGGGTATAACTTCCCATCCTGTCATAAATATACCCTCCGGCGATAGGACCTATCATCCCACTGATCCCTAAGCATGTTGAGAGTACCCCTATTATTTCCGCCAGAGAATTATTCCCAAAGAAAGAGCCTACCAGTCCGGGAAATACAGATACCTTCCCTCCGTAAAAGAAGCCAAATAACACAACAAAGACAAAAAGAGCCCACACGCTTCTTACATAAATAAGCGAAAAGGTCATTATACCACAGAGTCCTACACAGATAATGAGACTATACTTCCATCCTATACGATCAGAAAGGCTGCCCATTGCGATACGGCCCAGGATACTGACACCCCCTATAAAGCCCAGTGCACTTGCTGCGATTTCCTTTGGTATGCCTATATCCGTAGCAAATGGTACGATATGTACCATTATCATAAACAGAGGAAGAACAGAGAATAGGTGGAGTAAATAAACCAGCCAGAAGGCTCGTGTCTGAATTACCTCGCGAGTAGTCCATGTTTGGGTTTCCTCTCCACTTATAAGATTCGCTTTATTATTGGTGGGGTTCGCTGTCTGTAAGGGATGCTCCTTTTTGTTTTTATGAAACCCATATGGTCTTAATCCGATCTTTTCCGGGCCGTAGACCATTGTTAAGGCAAAAGAAGTCAAGACAAAGAGAGAAACGCTTCCAAATACGATGTATGCAACCCGCCAACCATAAGAGGATATGAGATAATTCGCAATTGGCGAAAATATCATCGTGCCGAATCCGACTCCTGACATTGTAATACCCAAAACCAGGCCTCTTTTCTCTATAAACCATCTCTGTACCGTAGCAGTAGGAAGCGAATAGACAACCCCTGCCCCTAAAGAGGCTATCAGCCCATAAAAGATATACAGATGCCAGATATTTTCGATCTGACTGCAAAGCATCAGCCCTGTGCCGATAAGGAATGCCCCAATGGTCAAGGCCATCCTTGGTCCATATCGATCAGTAATCCTTCCGATCATGATTCCGGATAAGGCATTAACGATTAAATGCAGTGAAGTCACAGAAGAAGTAAGTGCTCTGCTCCAGCCAAACTCTACCTGTAGTGACTTAAAGAATACCCCGAATGTATAGAACAGGCCATAGGACATAGTTGCAAAAAAGCAGCCTGCGAGTATTATCCAACCATAGAAGAATCTGTCTTTGTCTGTATCTTTGAACTCATTTTTGATACTCACTGTAGATAGCGCATCCTATCTTCCCTTAAATTGGGGGGCTCGCTTCTTTAGAAAAGCATTTACACCTTCTGTGTGATCTTCAGTCTCACAGAGCCCAATCTGGTTTACTGCCAGGTGATTGAGTGTTCCCTCAAGGTCAGAATCAAGCCCTCTATTTATTGCAGACTTTGCCTTTCCTATAGCCTTAAGCGGCCCTCTTGCCAATCTAGATGCCATCTCAAAGGCTGTATCTTGTAGTTGATCCGAGGAAACCACTCTGTTTACCAGGCCAATCCTTTCTGCCTCTATTGCATCAATGATATCTCCGGTAAAGATAAACTCCTTTGCCTTCGAAAGACCGATCAACTTCGGCAAGATGTATACCCCTATCATAGCCGGAATAAGTCCGATTCGGATAAAGAGCTCACCAAATTTTGCAGATTCCGATGCGATTCGAATATCACATGCCAGGGCAAGTTCACAGCCACCTGCTGTGGCATAGCCGTTAACAGCAGCAATGACGGGTTTTTCGAGGCTGATTATGCTTCTGACCAAATTTTGAGCTTTTAGACAGCCCTCTCTTACAAATGTCTTGCTCTCACTGATGTGGGATATGTCTGCGCCTGAGGAAAATGCATCTCCTGCCCCTGTAATGATAACGACCTTTACCTTGTCATCTCTTTTTGTATCTGCAAATCTCAGCGTGAGTTCCTCTATCATCTCCATACTCAGAGCATTCAACACATGCGGACGATTCAATATAATCTTCAAAATCCCGTCTCTTTGTTCTGCAATGATTGTCTTTTGTTCCATGATTCACTCCATTTACAGGTTTTATATACATGCCCATACATCATTGTTACATTTTACTAGGGCTTTACCTCTTTGTTATTACACTTTTTCTCTGTTTAAACTTTCCGCCAGTGTGTTCCATCGAGATTATCTTCTACTATCACTCCCAGTGAAGCCAAGCCCGATCGTATTGTATCGGCCAGTCTCCACTGCCTGTCTCCTCGCAGGTCAGCCCGGATATTTATGAGCATTTCAACGAGAGAGTTAGTAAGGGTTTGCGTGCCTTCAGTAATCTCTTTCAATCTGCCTGCCAGTACTTTGAGCATCTCTGTCAGCATATCCTGTGCTGGGATCAGATCCTTGGCACCACTCCCTGCATCCCTCGCAAGATGAGAGGCTTCTGCCAGTTTTATCAGAACCTGAGCAGCACGGATTACATGGTCATCTTCTCGTATTGCAGTGAGGAATTCTCTTTGTAATTCATCTACACGTGTGAGTAATGGGATATCCGGTATCTCATGTGGCATCTTTTTTGCTGTTTTTTTTATCCCTGTCTTTTCAGGTCGTAACTCCTGTAAGTCAAATGAAGTGCCATTTGGAAAGTAGCGTTCCCTGCCATCATATCGAATTGCTACCTGCCCCACACCCATTACCATACACTTTTCCTCTTTAAGATCAATGATGCAGGCAGTGTGTTCTTCAATTCCCAAAATTACGGCAGAATCCGGCAACATACTCTCCAATTCTTTCAGCCGTGGCTCTCCCATGTAACAGTATCTTGTGTCGTGATTGCCCCCTTCTGTGTTATTCCAATGGGGTATCACTGCCAGGTCAATCCCCTTTTTACTGAGCAAATCCAACCCAAAAGCCCAGAATGGCATCTGACCTACTTTGTAGATCTCATATACAGGTATCGAATAGTGCCCCACTGTAAGCGATGCAGCACTTGCAAAGACAAGGTTTCCCCCACTATAGAGTCGTGAGTGTATTGCTTGTCCAATACGGTTTCCCTGCCAGTTATCTATGGCGTATGTTGGACTGCCGGGACCCGCAAAGATCAGGTCTGCTTTTTCTATTCGAAATGCTGCATCTGCTGTTTGAAGGGGCTTTGCCTGTGAGGCAGACTTAAAAGAGATGGGTTCCATGCGTACGTTAAAGTGTAAACTGAAGTACTCGGATGCCTTTGCAGAGAGAATATCTGCATTGAGTTGAAATCCGGCCGGGGTGTCGAGAAAAACAGCCTGAACCGGTCGTTCCTCGATCCGATCGAGGATGTATCGGTGTACGTTCACCATGGAACTCGTCATCTCTCCAGAACCCATCAATGTGAGGGTGCCATATGAGGGGGGCATTTGTTTCTCCAATTGAATGATATTTTTGTTGAAATTTCTAAAAAAGTACTTTTAAGTATTTTCAACGAGTAATAAAGATATCAGTGTTAATATAGAGTTGTCAACAAGTTGTGAGTTTATTTTGTAGAATTCTACATTGTCTTTTCTAATAGATATGCTATAGTTTCTCTATTGAATTTTTTACATTGCACTCGAAGATTTGAGTTCTAGATGACTGTTTAAAAGGGTTTTTATTTAACATTTTTTTAATAGTCTAGTTTTTAAAAAGCGTTGCTTCAACGACAATCAAATTTTAATCCGTGTAAAATTCAATAGTCACAAATAAAGTAGCTGTAAAAAAAGGATTGCCTTGATTGAAAAGAGATTGAACGGATTATCAATATGGTCTTTTGAAGGTCTTTTACAATACAAAGGTGTATCCCACTTTGTATCCGGTAGGGTAGGGGGATTTAGTCAGCAGCCATTTCATTCTCTCAATCTGGGGTTTCATGTTGGGGATAATCAACAAACGGTTATCAAAAACAGACGTCATCTTGCATGCGCATTGGGCATCTGCTTGAATAACTTTACTTTTGCAAAACAAGTCCATAGAGGTGGGGTAAAGATCATCACAGAAGAACTCCGTGGAGCCGGTTCAGTTGTGCAGGGAAAGGCGATAGATGAATCGGATGCCCTAGTGAGTCATGTGCCGAATATCTTTTTGGTCATTCTCATTGCAGACTGTGTCCCTGTCCTGTTCTATGATCCGATAAAGAATGTTGCAGGGGTTGCACATGCAGGATGGAGGGGTACACTGAGACAGATAGCCAAAAACACAATAAGTGTATTTCAGCAAGGATTCGGTTCTTTACCCAGGGATATCATCGTTGGGATAGGGCCTTCTATCGGGCCATGTTGTTATGAAGTGGGGCAGGAAGTGATTGCTCAGGTTGAAGAAGCCTTCTGTTCAAAAGGGCCCTATATTGATAGAGTAACGAAACAGGGAAAAGGCTTCTTTGATCTTTGGGAGGCAAACAAGGCACAGCTTATCAGTGCAGGTATACCTGAAAGGAATATAGAGGTCGCAAAGATATGCACACATTGCAGACACGATTCTTTTTTCTCGCATCGATTCCAAAAGGGAAGAACCGGAAGATTTGGGGCCGGGATTATGATTCAAGGGGGTGCGGGTTAATATTTGGCCACCGTTGAAGCAACCGAAACTTGAAAACCCTAAACTGTTACCCAAGATGTAACTTTACATTCTCTTCAAATAGAGGAGTAATTGATCAAGTATTTACTCTGCTGTCTCTATATTTCTTATATTGGTACAGTGCTGCCATTGCCTTAACGGCCCTCTCTGAAGCAGTATATATCGGTATACCCTCCCTTCTCACCGTCTTTACCATAGAGTCTAAATGAGCCTGAAAGGACGATCCGAGTACAGGTTTCCCAAATCCAGAGACAAATTTAACAAATTCCTTGGCTGCACTGATATTCATCTCCTGTATCATCGAGATATCACCCTGAAAAAGCGTCCCTCCCATAAGTTCATTGAGTTCCATCATCATATCCGATCCTAAAATACCGTATATAAACACTCCATCAACCAAATCGGACTTTAGAACAATCTCCGGAATATGACGAAAGAACGCTTCCTGATTCATGGAAAAAGTGATGTCAACCGGGTTTATACTGCAACCTGTATGAGGGAGATGCTTATCTATCTCCTTTCGCATGTCTGAAGGGAATTCAGGCAATTTAAGGCCGCAACGGAAAATGCTGTCTGCCATTGAGGTGCCCGGCCCCCCCGATACAGTAATCACCGCCATCTTATCGCCTTGAGGCAGAGGTTGTGTTGCAAACGCCCATGTATAGTCAAGAAGTTCCTCTATAGACCAAGCACGAATGATCCCAGCCTGTTGGAAGGCAGCGTTAAATACGGCATCAGATCCACTCATGGCAGCAGTATGTGTGCTTGCTGACCTGGCACCACCTTCTGTGCCACCTGTATATAGCGCCACTAAAGGTTTCTTTTTTGATATTCGACATGCTGCGTTCAAAAAACAATCGGCCCTTTTAAGACCCTCAAGATACATCCCGATAACTTCAATTTCATCCCTTTCACTGAAATACTCTAGTGCATCCACAGTATCGATCGATGTACCATTGCCTATGCTGATCCCCTCACCGAAATTGAAATCCAGGCTCTCCAGGTGTGGGAATAGATGACTCAAATACGTACCGCTGTGCGATATCATCCCTACCTTTCCTGGAGGGAGGCGATTGGGGAATGGTGTTGGATTGAGTTTGGCAAAGGAGTTATAGACTCCAATGCAATTCGCGCCTACATAACGAATTCCGTATTTCTCAACAATTCTGTCGATCTTCTCCTGTAATGCTCGTCCTTGTGAAGTGCCAATTTCGTCATAACCAGCTGTAACAATAACCGCATAACGAATGCCCATTTCTCCTGCTTCCTCAAGGATCTCGGGAACAAGTTGAGTAGGAATAACAAGCACCAAAAGCCCGGGAACCTCAGGCAGATCCTTTAAACGCTTATACGCCTTAAGACCCAGAACCGTCTCCTCTTTGGGATGTACTGGATAGATCGGCCCTTCGAATTTGCCAGCGATTGTATTTATCATTAAGAAACTTCCCATTCGGGAAATATTTTTCGAAGCCCCCATAAAGGCAATTGATTTGGGATTCATAAGTTCATGTAAAGGGTTTTTTTGCATTACTTCTCTCCAAATATGATATTATTTAAAATGGCTATTGACTATGCTTTGATCTATTTTTACTGAAGAAAATCAATAATCATTAAAGAGTAATTAATGGCTTTCACCAAGAGGGATATACAACGATTGACGATGTGTGTCAATAAAAAACTGTCCACAATATATATGGTTCTTGGCTCAGCTATGCCTGAAGGGCTTGTGATAGGTGATCTAGAGAATCAAAGGCCTTGTGTTGCCTACGTTCCTTTGATTTGTATATGACTTTGGATGCCTCTTGTGGATAAAAGCTGAGGTGCAATCGCTGCCTCGTTAGACTTCTTTTGTAGAATCGTATTTCGTCGGTTTTCTCCTCACAGCGCTCCGGCGGTACAGATCGCCAACATACTTGCCAACAGAATCCCAGATCCCGTTGTCTTCCCATCCATTGCCCCCATCCTTATTCCCCGAGATCGCTCCGTTTATGATTTGTTTGATAAACTTCGGTCTAAATCTGAGCACTGCTGGTTTTAAACCGAGTACCGCAGCAGGAAATATAGTGATGGCCCCTGTAGCGCTTAGCAGCATGGTCAGAGCAGTCAGGTAGCCAAACCTTTGTATAGAAACCATCCCTGACAACATCAACACTAAAAAGCCCAGCATTACAGCTAAGGTGTTGATCAGGATAGCCCTTCCCGTAGTTTCCAGGGTCTTTCCAAGGGCTTCGAGTTCGCCATCTTGTACGGCCAACTCCTTCTTGAAACGCGAGATAAAATGGATAGTGTAGTCAATGCCAATACCTATTGCTACACAGCCGATCATCATCGTACCACCGTCTAGCAGAATCCCGAATGCGCCCATTATCCCGAAGTTGGTCAAGATGGTGAAGAGAATAGGGATCATAGCCAAAAGCCCGACGATCAGAGACCGGAGTTGGAGCATAAGCAACACCAGAACAACCGCCAAGGCTAAAGAGATACTTTGAACCTGGCTTTGGATCACCTCACTGTCGAATCTGACTATCATTGGTGGCATCCCGGTCAGACGGAGTGTGAATCCCACCCTCTGCTCTTCAGACGGTTTCATGCCTGTGAATTCTGCAAAGTCGGCAACGGGGATAGCGACCTGCGTCTCGTTTGCTCCCCAAAGGTCGCCTTTTAAGTCTTTGTAAAGTTCTTTCCACTTCGGATCGTTGAGGTCAATATCGAGCTTCTGCTCTAGGCCTCTCATCAACCCGGCCACACGATGCTCTAGTATCAGGTTTTTTAAGAGAGTCTCCACAGAGATAGCGGTGTATTCGATAGCATCGGGGTCTTCATCATACACGAATGGGGGGAGCTCGTGCTCCAGAGTTACGATAATGGAGCTCAGGCTGCGATCTGTAAGACCGACCAGCGCATCGATCACCTGTCGTTTCAGTTCCTGATCTTCTATTTCCACATCTGCACGATCACTTGAAAAATACTCCTCGAGTGCTGAAGTTAAAACACTCCTCGAAACTGGTATCGTATCCATGCTATGGCCGAGGATGTCCATAAGCTCCCTATGAAGAGAGGATTTCTCAGGCAACGTAAGCCCGTAAAACTGAAGATCGAGCGTAACCCTTGTTTCTATCCTCTTTGCCTTGTAGGCGAGTATGTCTTGAAGACCACGCCCGGAAAAGGTCTCAAGGTCTACGATTATCAAGTCATTTGGTACCTCTTCAAATAAGGTTCGGTTCGTTTCTTTCACTATCCGTCTGATAACCTTGGTGCTTACCTCATCAATTTTGCCCAAGAGCGCCATCTCAGTGCGCTTGCCGTTTACCATCTGCTCCAGAATATCCTGACCCTCAATAAATACCCAGAGATTCTCCACTTCCTGACTGGAGGGTGGAACGCAATAACGGTTGTTCATTACTCCGTTCATCTCTGCTACCAAATCGGTTATAGACTGTGGATAATTAATATGGCTCATTAACCGCAGGCGCTTTGTCAGGAGTTCTATCTCTTTCAATACAAAGGGATTCTTCACATCAGAGGCTCGTAGATCTACAAAAAAGAAGAGAGAGCCTCCAAAACGTTTTGCCAATAAAGCCTCAGACACGAGAGGTTCGCTGCCTTCTGGATAGTAGGAGATCATGTTCACTTCGCGAGATATCCGGGGGATGAAGATCACAGCAACGACTGCCAGCAGCACTGTGAGTATGATAATCGACTTTACCCGATTGAAGACAAAGAAACCGAGAAAATCCATCATTCTTTTTATGTAGGTATTTTCTCCCCCTTGGGATTTCTGCTTCTTCCGAAATTTGAGTGGGAGAATAGCCAGTACCGCCGGAATGAACGAGATGGAAAGGAGGAGGGCAAAAAATATCCCCAGTGCAGTAAAGAGTCCGAATTGCTTGAAGAATATTAGGGTTGCGGTAGTCAGAGAGAGAAAGCCTATGAGTGTAGTAACTCCCGCCAATATGATAGGAACTCCCACTCCAGAGATAACCCCGCGTATTGCTGAAAGTTTGTCTTTTTCTTCAGTCACTTCCTCGTAATACCTGTTGATCATATGGATACCATAGGCAGTTCCCGTAGCAATGAGGACTACAGGCATGATGGAAGAGATTAGGGTAACTGGCACATCGACTGCTGCCATCACTGCCAAGGTGAATAGGGTAGACAAAACAACAGTACACAAAGGCAAGAATACCCCTCTCATGCTGCGGAAGCTTAAGAACAAAGTGCCAATAACTACTAAGATCACGATAGGGGTGAGGGTTGTCATGTCTTTAATGATCATACGACTAGTATACTCCATAACCATCGGAAACCCCCCGAAGTAAGGGGTATAGCTGTCAGCTATCCGACGCGTAGCCTCTTTTAGCCTTGCTGCCACCTCCTCCATATTCTCATTATCTTGAATCCATACGGTAATGAGGGCCGCTTTCCCATCTTCGGAGACGATATTGCCTGCATACATCTTTTTCCCCAAGGTATATTTTCGCAGTCGGGCAAGTTCCTCAGGGGTATTTGGGATACGCTTCGGATCCACCAGTTTGCCCACATCCAATCCACCCCCAATCTCTTTGATATCAATAATATTGGTAATGCTCAATACCTGCCGCACACCTGGTACTTTTTCGTACTCATTGGTCAGACTGCGGATAGTGGAAAGATGGGTGTGGGTAAAGATATCATCAGCCTCCAAGGCTATCATGGCGATGTAATTGGCACCGAAAAGCTTTGCTGTCTCAAGAAAACAGGCAACTTCTGAGTCATCCTCAGGAAGATAGTTCAGCATGTCCGTATCAATACGAATATCCCGGACGAAGTAAACCGCAAAGAGACATAGGATTACGACTATCCCGATGATCAACCATCTAAAACGAACTACCAGGTTTGCAAATATCTCCATTTGTATTTTTTCCTTTTTTAAGACGAGCCAAGCTTAGATCCTTGGTGTTATGAAAAGGCACGAAAGTTCATTTTTTGTTTTAGCCACATTTTTAGACAAAATATGTTCTGAAGTCTAAAATTATAGTATCAAGAACCTTTTCTGTCAAGAAAAAAATGTGCTTAGGACCAAGGAAATTGCCAGTTGAAGTGATAATGAGAGGAACTTTCTTTTTTAAAAGAGGAATAAAGAACCATTTTTTCATTACTGCCAGCAGGTTGTATTACACAATATAATTACAACGGTTTTTCAGGGGACTCGGTTACAGACAAAATCCCTTTTATTTCCTTGAAAAATCCTTTCCAGTATTGATTATACCCAATTGCTCGAGTTCTTCGATATCCTGAGAACTGTAGCCGAGTTCAAGAAGTATCTCCTTTGTATGTTGGCCAAGGAAGGGTGCTGACTGATTAGGAGAAGCTTCGGTCTTACTGAACTTTACCGGTAGAGCGAGATTCTTTGTCTTTCCACGGGTGGGATGCTCTACTGTTAATAACCATCTCATTGGCCTCTATTTGGGGATGGGAGAAGAGCTCCTGGTAATCTAGGCAAGGGTCACACCGCATCCTGGCTTCTTTGAAGAGCTTTTGCCACTCTAGGCGGGTTTTTTTTGCTGAATGCCTCATCTAAGATAGGGTAGAGCTCTTCTTTATGCTCAATCCTTTTCTCATGGGTCGCAAAGCGGGGGTCTTTTTCCAAATACTCTATGCCCAATATTTTACAGAAGGGAGACCACTGGCCTCCAGAGCCCAAGATAGTAAATACATCTCTATCCTTGCCCGATGCGCCGGCTAGTATAAATCCTCCTAAGCCCCCTGTCTTGGTCTTAAGGATATCATTAATCAGGTAATCTGAGGTTTCTACGGTCTGCATATGCATTACAGACTGTAGCAAACTGGTGGTAATGTGCTGTCCCATGCCGGTCCGCTTCCTGACGAATAGGGCTAACATAATCCCAAAGGCAATTATTGCCGGAGTACCCTTGTCTACAAATGATATGCCGGTCAGGTAGGGTTGACCATTCGGACTTCCTTGGTAACTGACCACCCCTCCCATGGCCTGAGCCCAAATATCTCCAGCGATTCTGTGGGCCAGGGAGCCTTCTTGACCAAAGCTTGACTGAGAGCAATAGATAATGGGGGGATTTACCTCGGATAACTCCCTATACCCCAAGCAAGCCGATCCATAACCCCGGGCCGGAAACACTCAATGGCCACATCAGCATCTTTTGCCAGCCTTAATATAACCTCACGGCCCTGCTCATGCCTTACGTCTATTGCCAGAGCTCTCTTACTTCGGTTAATAGAGATGAAACTCGGTGCCTCAGGCTCACGGCCTGTTATAGTATGGAGGTCATCCATGGCAGCAGCCTGCCCTCGCCGGATAGACTCGCCTCTATCCGCTCTATCTTAATAACATCTGCTACCATATATACCAGCATCATAACACCGAATGGAGCAGCATATGCAACACCAAAATCGAGGACCCTTATCCCTTCAAGGGATGGAGACATATTCGTCCTCCTTCCATTCAAGATTTACTCCCTTCTTTTTCTCGAATCTCCCTGAGCGAGGAGACGATCCGAGGAAGGATCTCACCTGTCTTTCCCTCCAGGAAGAGATCGCATCGAGCGGTCAGGGCGCTTTGTAGTGGATTTATCTCTATCAACTTAGCACCCCCTGATTGGGCTACGCCAGGCATGGAAGCTGCCGGGTAAACTACACCCGATGTACCTAGGATCAGCATGAGATCACAGGCCTTAGCCTCGGCCGTCGCTTCGGAGAGGTCCAAAACGGGTTCCCCAAATGCTACAGCATCTGGACGGGCTTTTCCACCACAGGGACAGGAAGGAAGATTGGAAGCGATCTCTTCCATAGAGAATCGCTTTATCTTTGTTATCAAATCTTCAATCATCTTAAAATACGATTCTCGTTCCATTATCTCCTTCTTATTACACTTCATACAGCGGAGCCGATAGAGATTTCCATGCATCTCGTATACCTGTGAACTGCCGGCCTCTCGATGAAGATTGTCGACGTTCTGGGTAATGACTGCTCTCAGATAGCCCATTTCCTCCAGGTCAACCAAGGCCAGATGGCCAAGGTTGGGTTTGGCATTTTTGATCCCCTCTAAGAATCCCATCAGAATCTGCGGTGCATCCTCTGGATGGTTGGCCATTACTGCCATTATCCCCCCGGAGCTTCCTTCCGGGTATCTGTCCCACAACCCGCCTGCGTCCCTGTAAGTGGATATCCCGCTCTCTGCTGATACCCCTGCCCCACTCAGGGCTGTGACTCTTTTACACCCTGAGATAAGCTGAGCTGCCTTATCGATCATTTCTTGACTTATCATAATATGCCCCCCTTATAAAAAAAAATAGAGTGTCTTGTAATTATTCCAATATTTATTAAAAGGTTAGCTTTTTGATATACGAAACATCCCAGTTACATCTGTGATTTGTTTTTTTATTTTAAAATAATCTCTTCGAATGAAGAGAGGATCGTGGGAAGGATCTCTCCTGTTGTTCCTTCCAAAAAAAGATCAGTTTGCATTGTCAGTGCGCTTCTTTTTGGATTAATCTCAATCAAATGAGCCCCGCCCGATTGAGCGATGCCAGGCAGAGAAGCTGCCGGGTAAACTACACCCGATGTGCCCAGAATCAGTATGAGATCGCAGGCCTTGGCCTCGGCCATCGCTTGAGGGAGGTTCTGAACGGTTTCTCCAAATGCCACAAAATCAGGACGTCCACTGCCGCCATAAGAACAAAGAGGGAGGTGCGATACCATCTCTTCCAGGGAAAAACGCTTCATATTCTTTATCATTCCTTCTAACATCTCAAAGCACGTTTCCTGTTCTATTATCTCTTTCTTGCTACATTCCAGACAGTTGAGCAGGTAAAGGTTTCCATGCATTTCGTAAATCCGCGAATTTCCGGCCTCTCGATGGAGGTTGTCACCGTTTTGTGTAATGATGGACCTGTGATAACCCATTTTTTCCAGATTGACCAAGGCCCGATGACTGGGGTTGGACCTGGCCGCTTTGATAACGTTAAAAAGCCCATCAAGATCTGCGATGCATCTTTAGGGTAATTGGCCATTACTTGGAGTATCCCCTCAGAGCTTCCTTCCGGGTATCTGTCCTACAAACCGCCTGCATCCCTATAAGTGGATATCCCGCTCTCTGCTGATACCCCTGCCCCACTCAGGGCTGTGACGCTTTTGCATCCTGAGATAAGTTGAGTTGCCTTATCGATTATTTCGTGTTATATTGATATTATCGTACCTCCCTGAACAAGAGCCGAATACGCTCTGTTTCTATCAGTGGCTTTCTTTGTCTGCCCCGAAAAATGAGAAAACTTCTTTAGAGCAACCATGAGCGGGAATTTCGGGGTATCCATCTTGACGAAGTGAGGGGTGAGTTTTTAAATTGCGTGAGTGAGTTGTAAATGGGTAAAAATGACTGCTCTAGGTTGTAAAAAAGAAAAATCTTTATTGCCTTTTTTCTGCAAAAAATCGTTCACAGCAAAGATAATCACATTATATATAACCCATGTAAAACTCGCTAGTGAGAGGGCATAAAGAAAAAACAGTATTGATCATTTTGATGAATCAGTCACAAACGTATCTTGTTAAGACTCACAACCAAGAAGCAATCTCCTGCTCTTTTTAAAAGCTCACTACACTGCTCAAACAGTTGCACGCGTTATAATGTGACCGCCTTTGCTGAGTAAACTCGATAGCCATTAAAGAGAATTATTAGGATGAACTATTTTTTATAAAAAATACAATAATGGCCTCTGTTTGTCAATCAAATGATAAAAACGTTTCCTCATCCTCATCCGTATACCCCCTTTTCTTGATCACGAACCTTATGAACCCGTATATTGTTATCAATGCCGTAATAAAGAAGAGGAACTGATAGAGGTTCGTGGAAATATACGTGATCCAGGTATTGCTCGTTCTAAGATGGCTGTGCCATGTCTGTTCGAGTTCGTCAAGAGGGATTGAAAGACCTTTCAAAACTGCTTCGTCTACCCCATAACCGTCTCTCAGGTGATTGAGTATATTCAGGATTGCATTTCTACCGAATGTATTACTGATATAGTCTACGAAACTCTTGCTTTGCTCATAGGCCAATAAAAGAGAATTTGTGTCTTCAGGGAACCTCGCTGTCAACTCGTCGAGAGTCAAGTATCTGTTTGACAATATAGCTTCATTGAGAAATGATCGTTTTCCATCGATTATAATCTCTGCTATACCCTCGCTTACCCATTGAGAGATCCCTTCATCAAGCCATTTGGGCAGGTTTGTCCTTTTGATATAGTGATGAAGCAAAAGATGAGATAATTCGTGTTTCAGGGTCGTCCTAATGGCAAAGGGGCGTGTCCTCATCTTTGGGTAATCGATCACTATGATGTTTCTTTGAGGTATAGCAACTGCGACAATGAGGTCACTCCCGGCAATCCTGTGAAAGCTATCCTTGTTGTTGAGAAGAAGGATCGTCGGTCTGAAATTCAGCTTCCACCTGAAGATTTCCTCCAGTTCCTTCTTAACCCCAGGATAGATATCTGTTAGCTCTTTTGCAGCACTCCTTAGTGGGCCCTCGAAGAGAAGGACAACCTCACTCGTTTCAATGAGACGTATTTGCTGTCCATTACCAGCTTGGAAAAGGATAATGAGAAGAACAAAAAGGGCAGAAAAAGGAGATGACATAGTAAAATACACCGTAATATTCTATTCGTGAATGATAAGAACCTTCTTTTTCCAAAGGAGAAGATACAAGAATTACCATTGTGTGTCAAGAAGGAACTCTCCATAACATGAGAGGTTCTTGGATTCGGTTATGGGAGGAAGGTGTGAAAGGGGAGTCTTTAACACCAAACAAGCCTAGATGCGTAAGTATCTTCTTCGATATTCTTTTTAGGGCGAATGAAGAATGGATACGAACTGAGAAGCCGGGGTATAACGCCGAAAGTGTGAAGAATTTGCTTTCACAAAATGTGCTAAAGTTGATAACAAAACGTTAAGTGTTTATCGATTTCGATCCGAAAATATTTTTATTCATAGCTAATCATTAAATATTAAAAAGAGGCCATCAATAAACGGCCCTCCTCTTTGTCAAGCAAAGAGTAGAGGCACAGTGCACTGTGCCTCTACATGTCTCTAGATAGCGAATCTAGATAAACCCTTCGGATAGAGACTTCTATGCTTATTATTCCTGTAACAGGCAAAATCAGCTGGCATAATCCTCCGATTATTACACTCAGCTTAATAAATTATCAATTGCATAGTATTTTTCTTTTGTCAGCACAGCGACAATGAGAAATATTATTTAGCAAAGAAGTAATATCAGTAGTGTCCGGTTAAGCCCTAAAACAAGGGGCTTCGTCGTCTAACCTTTTGATATTATTGGTAGGAAAATTTTGTCCAAATTGAAATCGACACCCTTTGGAATTCATTGAAAACTATTGTTATTGCTGGGCTTGCAGCATTTAGGCATGTTTTAACCGGACAGTAGTGAAGTAATATTTTAGGTCAGGATTGGCAAAGATCGGGATGTCCAGATATATTGAGTACCTGAATACGCAGATTGCCAACCTAGGTGTATCGGCTTTGTATACCGCGGAAAAGACCAACCAGGAAACCATGATTCTCCATAGATATTAAAATGGAGGAAGATTTTCGTTTCATAGAGAAACTTCGAAACGATGAGATCATTACGATCGAAGATGAAGTATATCCGAGATGGAAGGCATTAAGGAAAAACTACGATGACAGGCTATCGAAGGTTGTGTTTATGAGATTCGTCTTCAGTCCCGCATATAGAGATCCGGTTACATTCATTACCCACATGTTCTTGTATGGAAGCTTTTTCCATCTTCTGAGTAGTATGATTTTTTTATGGCTTGTGGGTTGCATGTTGGAAATCGGCCGCGGCAAGTTGGGTTTTTGCTCTATATACATTATAGGTGGTCTTTTGTCTGTAATAGTTTTCTAGCTGGTCAATATAGAAAGTACCATCCCTTTAATTGGAGCATCCGGTGCGATATCAGGAATTATGGGGGGCTATGCAGTATTGTTCGGCAAAAGGAAGATTAAAATATTCTACTCTGTGGGGTTTTATTTCAATTACTTGAAGACACCTGCTATTGTTCTTATTCCCATCTGGCTTGCAAATGAATTCTACCAGTTATTCTCTGACAAGGGCAGCCATATTGCGTATGTAGCTCATATTGGTGGTCTTGGAGGCGGTGCTGTTTTGGGCTACGCGAGTTTGAGATTTCTTGGAGGGCTCGACAAGGAAATATTTCAGGAAAAACAGGTGTATGAGCTCTCCATCATACAGGAAAAGGCATTGGATTTTATCTCTAATCTGGATATGGAAGGAGGTCGCCGCTACCTGGAAATGATACTCTCAAAAGACCCTCGAAACATCGATGCATTGACTCACCTTTTTAACATCCAAAAGCAGAATCCTGAAAGCCCCCAGTTTCATGAAGTGACGAGGAAGCTCTTCTTTCTTTTGAGTCTAAAGAGTGAATAGCGGGAAATCGCATATGATACCTATGAAGAATATGCTAGGCTTACGAAAAATATCAGGCTTCCGGTTGAGCTTTATCTGCGCATTATATCAATAATCTGCGCAATGGGTTACCCTGAAAAAGCACAGAGAGTAATAACATTACTGATGAAGCAGAAGCCTAACTTCTCGGGAATCCCCACTTCATTAGTAAAGCTTGCAAATACGTATAGAGAAAAAGGGATGCATTATAAATATAAAATATGCCTTCATATGATCTGTTCAAGGTATCCTGACTCACCGGAAGCACAAATCATAAGGGAGTCTTTTGATGGGAGAATTGTGACGTAAGCGTGTGCCTAAGAAACTCTGGTATTTCTAGAGGAGGTCATTGGGTGAAAGATCATGCAGTCGTCTGTTTAAGATAGTTCATAACATGAGGTATGATCTATCTCATAGTCGGCTTTTTATCAGTCCGGACAAGATGTTTTTGGCTCTTTGCGGGGCCATTAACCGGTCATAAAAGATTTGTGCAGCGCGAAAGTAAGCCTTAGGCACCAAATGGTCTTGCGGGTGTAAATTAATGAGCCAGTTATAGGTCTGTATAGCTTCTTTGCTTTTTCCGTTTTCACTACACCACCCAGCCAATTTAAATAAGGCCTGCTGAATAAGGGTTAATGTGTTATATTTATTTATATGTGTTAATAGGTTGGCCGAAAGTGCAAGCAATTTTGCATGTTTCTTCAAAAACCCTTGCACCAATCGGCGAAAAAATTATGTACAGACGCTCAGAAAAGCAACTTG
>JAXHVA010000077.1:0-19537 GCA_034189035.1 Thermodesulfobacteriota bacterium | reverse complement strand
TCTTCTCCTAATCCAGACATTCTTTCAAAAAGATATTTTCTACAGAAAAACAAGGGCTTGTCCAACAAACGGTCCAAATCGTGGTTCGCCCCTCACACAATCTAACCTTATTCGTAAGGCTGGGATCGGGCATTTTTTCAGCAAAAGCCTTGTTCGGTCCTGGAACATTTTAATGAAACAAAATATCGGAAGAAGAAGACGTGGAAAACCATTACCCTTGATGTCATGGAATTTATCCGAAGATTTCTTCAGAACGACCTGCCAAAAGGATTAATGAAAGGTACGATACTATTGTTTTCTTAATCCTAACTCTTTCTTCTCTATTGAAAAAAAAACATGAATTCATTTCATTAATCCATGAAGTTATCCGCGAGCTCTTAACTGAATTGCCGGAATATAAAAAGAAAGGAAAAAAGCGAAAAAAATATGCAATTTCTCTTTTCACTCTCGTCACATATCTCCTCTTCACACCTTCATGAAATTCAATCTAGTTAATCCAGTGTTTTACTGTATATTGCTTCCCTTTTTATTAACCATGTCAGCGAATATTAACTGATGATTTTAAAAACATACCTTATCTTCCCTGATCCTGATATGTTTTCTCCTTTTCCTCAGACTCCTTTTGACGATATTAATCCCCTTCAATTTCCATCAATCTCTTCGGCGCATTCCTTAGTAGTGTTAACCATAAACATGCCAGCATCCATTGCTTCAGACATTCCGAGCTTGCTTCGCAGCTTTGCAGTTTTTTCATCGTCATTATTCATGCTGGCAACAAGAAAAGCAAAGCCTAGCGGCGTCAGTCTTTCATCAGCTTTTTTAGCCAGACACTTGCAAATGGGGTCTCCCAGATTATAAGATGAGCCACAGGCCTTAAAAAATGCATTAATGTCATTAGCTCTACTCTCTCCATAGCCATTCAAGGCCAGAATAAATACTGAAATCAACAAAACATATGTAATTTTCATAATTACCTCCCCCTTCTTCAAAGATGTTACTATATGGATGAGTCTACTGCAAAAACTAATTTTCTTGAAAGGTAGCCATTTAAACCTATTGATTTTATTAAAGATAATTTTTATGATATTGTCAATTTGGGGGCTTTCCCAGGACAATCGTTGATTATATCATAAATGATTATTAATTTGGCTTCGAAAACAGTATGTGTAAGGAGAAATTTAAATATTTACGGTCGTACTCCCTTCCCCTAAACTACACCTGCGGGGTATCCCAGCAAATAAACCATCCTGATGCATACACTAATGCGGGTTAATTTTTTCCGCTTCCTTTTTGAAATGATCGATCTGACTTTCAAGGCCGACGGCGCGTTCTAGGTCCAGAACAAATGCAATACCAGTTCCCGCTTCTTTAAAATGACCAGCTTTATATATAGCCCCGAGTACAGGTTCCACGAGCCTTTCTTCTATGAGAAATAAGACTACATCGGTTTGTGCTTCGAGGGTCAGACCGAAGAAAGTCTTGGCCTCATGGATGCCTGTACCCCGGGCGGGAATGATGGTGGCTCCAGTGCCGCCGGCAGCCTTGGCCTCTTCGACGATTCGGTCGGTTTTATTGGTTTTTACCATAGCGATGATCAACTTGTAGTTCATATTATTCCTCCCTGGCCGGTTTCAGCCTTCGCCTTGCCGACCATTGCGCGATTTGAGCGTATCCCAGCACCGTCATTATAGGAAAAACACTTGCAAAAGCTATCAGACCAAATCCGTCTAGTGCGGGATCCCGCCCTGGGATCGTTTCCGAAAGCCCCAGGCCAAGAGCAGCCACAAGGGGAACGGTCACGGTAGAGGTTGTGACACCCCCGGAATCATATGCCAGGGGTATGATCTCCCTCGGGGCATATAGAGTCTGTAACATAACGATGACGTATCCCGAGATAATGTATATGTAAAGCGGCGTTCCCGTTACAATACGAAAGGTCCCAATTCCGATGCCAAAAGCAACCCCTGTAGCAACGGCCAATCTCAACCCCCACTGGTTGAGCCCTCCCCGAGAGATTTCATGGGCTTTAAAGCTTACCGCAATCAGGGCCGGTTCAGCAACTGTTGTGGCAAATCCGATCAAAGCAGCGAAAAGATACATCCATGCATACACATGCCAAGACACTTCCGCGGGCACTGTTTTGGATTTGAAAACGAATTCGGGAGCGGACAACTGCTTCGCCATTATTTTTCCTATCGGGAAAAGGGCTGTCTCCAATCCGTTTAAAAAGAGCGCAAGCCCCATAAGAACGAATATGAAACCCAGAGTGAGGCGCCTCCAATTCGGTAGAGGCCTCCGCAGTATCACAACCTGAAAAAATACCAGTAGAGCCATGACTGGAAAAACGTCTTTCAGCGTTAGGACAAGTGTGTGACAGAAGGTAGTGAACTGTTCCATTTTTTTACCTTTGTTCAATGAAAAAGCAATATGCCGTATGCCATAACGAATATCATGGGCAAGAGGGAGGCAAATGCAATGAGTCCGAAGCCATCCACTAAAGGATTTCGGCCTCGGATAGCGGAGGCCAATCCCACACCCAGTGCCGTCACGAGTGGAACGGTCACAGTGGACGTCGTAACACCCCCCGAATCATATGCAATGCCCACGATTTCCTCGGGTGCAAACACTGTCATGATCATGACGATGATATAACCGCCGATAATGAGAAATTGAACAGGCCATCCCTTGAGGATTCGTATGAGGCCGATTAAAATGGCGACTCCTACGGAAAGTGCGACTGTTATGCGGAGGCCCAGGGCATAGAATTTCAAGGATGTCTCATCTGAGCCGATAAATTTTCCATTTGCAGCGACGATTGCAGCCTCTTCCGTTACAGCGATGAGTGCAGGCTCCGCAATCGTGGTCGAGAAGCCGAGTCCAAAGCCGAACATAAGCAGCCAGAAGAGGCTTCCCTTGCGGGCAAACGCCTCGGCCATTGCCTCGCCAATGGGAAAGAGTCCCATCTCAAGGCCCAGAACGAACAGGGCTAGCCCTATAATGACAAGAAGAAGTCCAACTATGACGTCAAGAAGAGCGGGAAACGATTGACGAAGCACTACCAATTGAAAGATCATAATAACAAGGATTATCGGAAAAAGATCCCTGCATGCACCTGCGATATGAATGCCAAATCCCTTGAGAGGGAGAATTAAATGATCACTCAGTTTATTTTTCAATGCCATGCAAAGTCACCTTTGAAGACTGAAGGTTGTTCGTCAAATTTCTTTTTTCATGAAATAGTATTTTTTATTGTGACTGATCTCATTGTTTTTTAATTATTTTCAGGGAATATGGGTTAGCCTTGACAAGGGACAAATTGGCTTTAACAGCTATTTTCGCAACGTTGTATGAGACATAATTGATCTTCACCCGTCAGTGAAACTCGAATTTCAGCCGTTTGTTTCCAAGCCAGGATATACGTCGGCTTTCTTATCTAACTAGGTCTCCTTGATAATGGGATTATGAAACCTTCTTGGAAATTTTACCTGGATGACTTCTCCACGGATCTCAATGTCGACCTTCATGTTAATGAATTGTCGTAAGATGGTTGCAGAACGACAACCCTCGAACCCTCTGAGTTTTTGAGACATGAAGTGGCATAGTGCATGAGCAACCATAGTCATGAGAGCATCAAAGTGCACTTTGATCAGGATAGACGAGGAAAGAGCATTCAAGCTAAAGAACTTTACCGCTTCGGCGATCCCGTTTTCAATTCGCCACCGTTGAGCATAGCGAAGCACGATGGAATCAGCAGGGCTGTCAAGATCGTTGGTTACAAAGAAAGAGGGTTGTTCCCTGCCATTGCCTTTCATTACGACCTGCCTGATCTCGTCGTCATAGCCATCAAGCTTGACCATAGATTCAAAAAGCAAGGGGCTTTGTATTTTCTTTTGGGGATATCCAGATGAACCTGTTTCCATCGATTGGCAGGTATCCGGTTCACTGCCTCTATTAGTTTCTTGCCCCCTCTGCGCAGAGTGATAAAATGAATGGTCATTTTGTTGATTTCATTCAGATTTTCATAACTGGTGAGCTTGGAATCAAAAACCAAAGTTGAGTCGAGTTTGCCATGAATCTTTTTCCAAAAGGATATGAAATCCAGTATCTGATCGGTAGCTTCTGAACGAAGAATATCGGCTTGGGCGTACTTGAACTGTCCGGACTGGCAGTCTTGTGCAAACAATGTCAGGGCACTCTTGAGAGGCTTGCCCCTTGTAGGTACCCAGTGAGTATCCAAGGCGGACTGTTTACCCCAATGCGGAATGCTGTGAAAATCGAAATTAATCGTCTTGGACCGATAGACATGCTGCAAGTTCATCTCCCGCACAAATCCTTGAAGAAGCCTGTCTAATATGTTGACCTACCAGTCGGTAGGAGTAATCGGAAGCGGCTGTGCACTTGGGCAACACACATTGAGCCCGTCAAACATTCCCCCCTTCCTTTGTCAAAGTTTAGGTCCTTGATCTGGCTTAGGCGCTCTTTGCCGATGAGTTTGAGAGCCAGAAAAGAAAGGAAGTACTGTAAGGAATTTGTTTAGAACCCGGCAGAGCGGCTTTTTCAATCACTTGTGGCAATCGAAGTTGTTCGATCAAAGGCATAAACAAAAAGATGCCGCCGACACTGCGTGTTGCCTTTCGCCCTTCCAGAATTTCAGCCCTGAGGACCTGGGCCTCAGGTGGCACCATCGTGCCTTTGACAGTTTTGCCAATGTCCAGCTTCGCTCTGCGGGGTACCGGCGGGAAACCGGCCTTTTTAAACAAGCGGCTAATCCTTCGAGGATGGACCTCATTGCCCTTGATAGCCAAAATCTCAGCGATGCGATAGTTGGAGAGACTATGAGTTGTCCGTATTTCAAAAATTCGCTGTTGAACCTCTTTGGGGATTATGGATCCATAAGGTCCAGGTTGTTGCGTGAATTGGAATGAGAGTTGCCGAGTTTTGAATTTGTGCCGCAAAGCGTTGAAGGATACAATTGTATAGCCAAAGTAGTTTGCCACGACTCTTGCAGGAAGCCTGTCAACGTAAAATACCCGGAGGGCCTCGTACTGTTTTTGCCCGAGAGACTCCAGATGAACAAAGTAGCGATATGAATCGATGGTTGCTGTCATGGAAGTGAAGATACAATATGTCTCTTTGAATGTTAAAAACGCTAAATATTGTTGAGAACATTCTATGGTGACACAAAATATGCTATAAAAATGACGTTTTTCGGTGTGTCGGTAATGTCCTTAAGCTGAATTATGACTTTTGTTGACGCGAAGCCATGAGACATATTTTATCATTTACTAATGAGACTTTTCTCGGATCAAGAGAATTGGCTAACTGCTTGACAATTAAATCATTATGGCTTTCATTTGATATCCAGAATTTTGACGGACTCTTCGGTTTGGAGTTGTGCGAAAATCGCTGTTTAAGGGACCCTCTAAATTGACTTCAATAGTCCCCTATACAAAATTTTTATATACCGTTAATATTAATGCATCACTCTGCTGAGATTGCCCTGCGTCCCTTTGCATATGGTAATGATTGGTCAAGAGCCCATAAGTGTGGAGGAGATAACCATATTTTTTCTTGTCCCTTCTAAATAATCTTTGACTTTTTCATAATCTGCTTTAGCATAATATGCTCTTCTACGCTCATTTCCCCGAGCTGTTACATGGTAATACACCTCCTCGTATTCAATCCGTAATGGCTGTGCCATGAGTATATCCCCCCTATTCTTAAGGGAGGACTTTACTATACATTTTCTAATGTCAAGGGCTGACCCTATCTCTACACTGACCCCCTATCTATGCTTCTCTACCTATTTGTTAGCTCAAAATTAAGTGTAATGGGCTATTACTTTATTTACTTTGCCTTCTTTATTAAAGAACATCACTTCAATAGAAATTTTTCCTAAAACAGATTTATAGTAAATTGCTATTGATCTGACACCTTCAGTTACTTCTTTTAACTCAAAATTTAAGTCTGGAACTTTCTTAAATGCTGCTTCCCAATAATTTCTAATTTTTTCTTTTCCTTTCAATGTTCCAGTTTCTATACCTAAGGCGATTTTAATCATAGGGGTAGTAATTTCAAAGTCATCGCTATAATGCGATAAAATTCTATCTAGATCATGAGAATTCCATGATTGAATCCATTCATCTGCAAAATTTTTAGTATTAATTTTTATTATCTTTCCCTTTCTTGGCTTGGGTTAACACAAAATTCTCCGATGCTTCATATGTATAGCACGTTATTAACTCTTAGGTTGATTAAAGTTCTAAAAACTCCTATAATCAAATCGACATCGCTGGCAGGCATTCAGAGCAATTATATGTTATATTTTCACCTATAAGTCGTTTGCCAGTGCCTAACTCCTTGTGCATTTATCGCTTATCTCGTGTTCTCGTCTGTTTCTACATCCCAGACGCCCGTTGCGGCAGTTTCACGAACAAACTCTGCGAATCGTCTCGGTTCTTGTTTGGTCACTTGTCTGATATCATTAGTTGATAAGACTTGCCCGCTGCTCTCGAAAGTAACGCTCCAGGTCCAGCATACGATCTGCAAGAGCCTCAGGCATCCCCTCCGCCAGCATGCCGCTCTTCAAATCCGACGGAGTCAGATTTACATGACTGATAGGGCGTCCAAGTGCTTGCGACAGCTCGCTGGCCACTTCGTCATAGGTCAGAGGCTCAGGGCCGCTCAACATGTATATCTTTCCTTCGTGGTTAGGCTTGGTGAGCGATCGCACAGCCACAGCCGCGATATCACGGACGTCAACATGACTGATCTTTGCCTGGTCGCTTGCGCTGTAAAACGCTGATTCATCCCTGATCGTCTTACCCATGTAGGTTACGGTATTTTGCATGAAGCTATTCGGGCGAAGAAAAGTCCATGCCAGTCCACTCGATTCAATCGTTTTCTCGACTGGCCGATGGACCTTCGCCAAGCTGTAGGCTTCTTCAGCGGCTCCCATTACAGACTGCTTCACAATGTGACGATTGCCTACTGTCATCTCCGCTTCAACTGCATTCTGCTCGAGCGCCGTCTGGTTCAGAACATTTGGTCCAAGTAGGAACAGCTTGTCACATTCCTTAAACGCCGCTCTAAGGGTGTCAGGTCGGCCTAATCGATGATGACGACCTCAACTCTTCTCGTACGTGCGGCTTCAGCCTTCTATTTTGAGAAATAGGCGGCGCGAAGTGGCGCCTTTGCTGATTCAAGCTGTCTGATGACTTCGCTGCCGATAGTTCCACTGGCCCCGGTAACACAAATCATATTTCATTACCTCCCTTCGAGGTCATAGTTGCCAATCATTGCGAGTGGCAAGTGTATCGTTTTTTCTTTTATCTTTTTACATAACGCGGAGCAGAGCGAAGCCGGATCAGGCTCAAGCTCTCTTGTAGTTTGATCCGGCTTTTGCTCGAGCTGATTTGTTCGGGCGCGCTCAGCGCGCCTGAACAATTAGTCTGTGAGCTTTCACTATTTTTAAAATTATTAAATGGCTATTGATTTCGCTCCGAAAACATTATGGGTAACGTCTTAATTTTAAAAAGTAAAAGACGAAAGCGTTCAATAATTTCCTAATAATGCTACCCCTTTAATAATTAACATGAAACTTTTTTTTGTTCGGAGTTAACTCAATAGTCATTAATTATTAATTATTGAGCGTAATAAATAATTAAGATTAAATCAAAGTATTATTCACATAATATTGATAAATAATAATTCGTATAATAAGTTATTTAAAAGAAAATTCTTATGGGGAAAAACAATCCTCAACAACTTAGAAAGGTCAGAATTCATTATCGCCTTTTGGCCAGGAATGGCCATTATTATTTTCAATATACGCTTTTATGGGATAAGATTTTTTGATTTATTCTATGAGGAAATCCGCCTGTTAATTATTGTGGTTTATTCAAAAAAATTCTTAATATTGTCAGGAATCGACAATAGACGTCCTGAGTTGCAGTCAACAAATACCCACATTGTTGAAGCTTCTGCTAGTATCTTACCATATTCTTCATGTACAAACTGATATTTTCTCAGACTACTGACACGTTGAAAACTATCTACCCATGTCTTCACTCGTATAGAGTCTCCTTCAAAAGCCGGGCGTAAATATCGAATTTTATGTTCTCTAGCGTACCAGGTCGCCTCGTGCTGCAAAGCCGCTTCAGAGCAGCCTACTGCATCAGAATGAGCAATCGCTATCTCCTGCATCCACTTAAGATATTCAATATTATTAACGTGACCATTTTCATCAATATGGTGAGATGTTACTGCAATTGTCATTTCGTAAGAATTCATATACAGGGAAGATACTCCTTAAAAGGAAAGAGGCAAAGAATTTACCCCGTTCTACCTCTTGCAACTTCTTCAGCCTCGTCAAGTGATTTATAACCGTATTCCTTCACCATGTACAAGTAGAGTTTCTCGGTCATGCTCTCGCCCTTTTCGAGTTGGTCTGTAACATCCTTGTACAGAGCTCTCAGAGTCTCATCTGAGTAAGTTTCCAATTCCCCTCGCAGATATGTCTCAAACGAGGTCTGAAAGGCTGTGTCTTCTGCACTGGAGAGCGAACGCCCCCTGCCCATAAAACAAGGATATTTGAGGAACATCTTCTTTTGCCATTCGAATTGGATCTTAATGATCTTTTCAATAAGAGGGTTTTCGTTCAGCATGGGAATGAGATTGTCCATACGGGCGTATTTTTGGGTCATCAGATTCAGGCAGTCCTTCTCTGCTGCCTGCAGGTCGTTCAGGTAACTCTTTTGTGTATCTTCAGACCATGAAAGAAACTGTGCCCTTCTTGTCCTTTTGAAACTCTCCGGGTCTTCCTGACAGCTCACCTTCTGATGAGAGGAAACTGATAAAAACATCCTCAGTTCAATATCGAGGATCTTTTCAACCAGGTCATTCTTTAAAGACATACGTATTCCCTCCTTTTTTACATGTTCTTTACAGGCTGATACGCAAAGGGATTTGAGCAACAGCCGGTTAAAGGATCACTTCGAATTTTCAACATACTGCTCATAGGTCTTTTTCATGCCCTCAACAAAAGGGGTATACTCAAAACCCAATACCTCCTGAATCAGGGTTCCTGAATAGATCAAGTGCTGGTCTAAAGGAAAAGGCAATGGGATACGTTCCTGGTCTATTGCACTGATACTCATGGTTTTCGTTGCAATTCTCTTTTGTGTAATCTCCCTGAGTACCTCTATCAATCTGCCGTAAGAGATCAACTCACCAGCAGAGAGATTGAAGGCCTGATCAAAGACCTTTTCATTTCCAAGAGACATAATGAGGATCCGTGCTACATCCCATACTGATACAAATTGGAAGAGTGCGAGGTTATTATCGGGAATAGCGATTATCTGGTTCTGGTTTATCAGGTCAAAGAAGTAACTCTCTCGTGGCGCATAGTTATACTTGCCGTAAATGATGGCAGGGCGCATTGAGGTATAACGAACACCTCTTTCTTTGCATTGTTCAATGAGTTCCAATTCTGCACGCAGCTTGTCAAAGGCATAGTCTGATGCTGGCCCTAGTTCAGGCTGAGGGCCTATGAGCTTTGGAGAGTCTTCTTTTACCGGCAAATCAAGGGTATCTCTGTATATTGAGGTTGTACTGATATAGATATACTGATCCACAGAATACTGGGGTAAGACATAGAATGTATTTTCAATATCTGTCGCGTTATACGCACAGAAATCGACAACTGTATGCCAATCCAATGAGGGCAGCACTTGTTCCATCCGTTCAACATCATTTCTATCAGAGACAATTTCTTTCACGCCTTCCATATTCAGTGGGTGATTGCCCCTGTTCAGAACATAAATAGAGTAATCCGATTCTTTTAGGAGCTTCTCAACAAAGACCCTTCCAGCAAAATAACTTCCACCAATTACAAGAATATTTTTCATAACCCTCTCCTTACCTTGATAGAACCTGTTTTAAAAGGCTCTGAAAGATTTTTATGATTAGCCGATCCAGACATTTCTCTGCCTGAGTTGTGAATCCTTTATCTTATTTTGGATTTGTGGTCCATGGTCAAGAAGAAAACTGCTTTTAGAATCGCTGAGTTCCTGATTCTTCAGTTCATCAATGATGATCCCACAGATCTCTTCGATTAATGCGAATTTCCGAGTATAGTCTTTGGATGTAACAATCTCGGTTATCTTTTGATGGATAATCCGACCTAAAAGGAGGAGGTTTTTGAGTGCCCGGTGCATCCATTTATTGAAGGGGGTATATCTTCTGTTTAAAAGAAAGATCATCGAGATTACATCTGCACAGAATTTGGTCTCTGCATACTGGGCAGCAAAATACTCCTTCCTCTGTATACAGCGCTGGAAATTGTACTGTCCTGACTGAGCAATAGTCATACAGCGGGAAGCCATCTTTTTGAGTCGTATATCTTCCGGGTAAAATTCGAGCAATTTCTGCCTCCACTTGCTGAATTCTCCTAGGGGGTCACAAAAGACCTTTCCATTGGTGCATGCGGCGAGGGCATCTTCCGGTATAAAAAGCCAATCCTGTAATTGTGGAGGAATCGTATTTTGACCGATAAAGTTGCTGTAGAACTGGGATATTTCGAATACACCAACTCTTCCTGCACCCCAATCACTGACTTTTCGAGGGGAGAAACCTCCATAGGACTGTGGGAGTTTCATTATCTCCTCTTGTAGTGCCTGACCGATTGTCTTGAAATCCTCAGCCGTCAGCCAGACACAGAAGCTGGGCCCCCAGTCATGGTCCTGTGAGATTTCGTCATCAAAACCAAAACACTCAGAACCATCTCCCACGAGTCCGGCAGCTATCCGGTCGACATAATGAGGGAAATTCTCCTTTATCATCGGCAACCCAAGATCACAGAAATAGTTCTCTGAAAGTTCCAGACCTTTCATATTGAGGTACCTTTCTATTGCATAAAACGTTTGAGATTATTAATGTTTTTTCTCGCAAATTCAGCCCGTTGAGTCTCATTTGTTTTCTCAAAAAGGGGTAAGGCCTTTTCAAACCATTCCAATGCCTTACAGGGATCCTTTTTCATTGCACAGATATATCCGATATTACTGAACTGATTTGCTATCCCCAAACTATCGCCAAGTTCTTCATATATTGACAAAGCTTCATAGTAGTTTTGCAGTGCTTCATCATACGCACTTATATCTCTCAATACAGAGCCGATATTTCCTAGCTGATCTGCCACACAACAGCTGTCCTCCAAGTCTTTAAATATTTGACAGGATTTTTTGAAACTATTGAGAGCATCGTCGAACTGACGGCATTGAACCTGCGTGTGTCCCATATTGTTCAGGACCATTGCCTGCCGATAAGGATCCTCTAACTTTTGAAATAAAGAAAAAGAGTTTTTATATGTCTCAATTGCCTTTTGATGATCCTTCATACGCATGTATACATGGGCTATTTTGTTTAATTGAACGGCTTGCTTTTCTATATCCTCCAACCTGGTAAATATATCAAGCGCTTCGTAAAGGCATATCAGGGAGCTGTCATAATCACCCTGTTCTATTAAGGTTGATCCTCTTTCAGCGATGGAATTCGCCTTTTTATATTCCTTTTCTTTTGACAATGATTCATCCCCCTTTTCGAAGTGTAGTTGTAACAATCGTAACAGTTTAGCGCTATGAAATAGAAAACTATCATCAAGCTTCAACGAGAGTCAAATTTTAATGTATGTGTTGTCTGAGCCTCTTAGTAAGCGTTAAGAAAGAGAAGGGTATAAAATACGATTTTATACGGATTAAAACTTGTTTTTCGTTGAAACGTTTCTTTTTAAAAAGCAAAACTGTTACTATTAATCTAAATGATCCAAGAATACTGTGGTGCCTCTTTGGTCTTCAATGCATTCCCATAGCCAAAGCTCTCGGATAAAAGCTTTCCTCTCATCGATGAGATATCTCTTTGTTCTCTAATAAGATTCGTTATTACTCCTGCCTTATCTATCTTTCCAAGAAGAACCGCTCCTTTGAGACGATCCTTTTCAAATATGAGTTTTTGATATATCTTGTCTTGTTTATTGAATGTTATGATTTCATCCTTAAAGCGGCCCTGCCCGTGTTGAATGATACCTGCCGAGATAAGAGGTGTGTTAAAAAACTCAATTGAATTCATCATCATGGATCCAGTAAATTCCCTTTTTCTCCCGGCCATATTTGTACCGGCGATCCTTCCTTGAAGTACGGCCTTGGGCCAGATAGGGTTTAAAAACCCTTTTTCTTGACCGAGTATGTCCTTGTCCTCCACTATGTCCCCTGCAGCATAGATATTTTCGAGATTCGTCCTCATATGCGCGTCTGTGATGATCCCTTGGTTGATTGCAATCTCTGTCCCTTCAAGTAAGTCAATATTCGGTTTTACCCCTGTAGCCATGACAACGATATCGCTTGCAATCGATCGGTCATCGGACAATTGGACACTATCTGCATTCACACCGGATACCTTAACCTTTGTAAAGACCTTAACACCATTGTCTTCGAATAGCTCTTTCAGTATTTCTCCGGCAGTCGCATCCATAACCCTGGGCAATAAGATTTCATACTTGCCTAAAACCGTAATGTCAAGTCCCAATGAATGTAAGGCTGCAGCGATCTTCAATCCGATGAGTCCTGCCCCGATGACCGTAGCTCGCTTGGCTTTTAAAGCGGCTTCTCTTAAGGCAATGGCATCCTCTAAGGTTCGAACCATGTAGAAGTTGTCTGCTTCCTTATCGATCTCTATCATTACCTTTGGACTGACTCCTGTGGCAATGAGAAGCTTATCATACTCGATTTCTTTACCATTACAGAGGGTTACACTGTTCTTCTTCGGGGATATCCGTTCTACCTTTTCTCCCAGGATCGCCTCTATCCCCAGGTCCTTATAAAAGCTCTCATTGCGCAAGAGAGTCTTCTCTTGAGAGATTTTGCCTGAAATGAGATCAGGCAGGAGACTCTTACTGTAAAAGCCGTGGGGTTCGTCCGATATTAGTGAGATCGGTGAGGTTCGGTCTATATCCCGAATCGTTTCGGCCGCACTCACCCCGGCAGCGCTATTGCCTATAATTATGTAGCTCATACAAAATCCCTCCTATGGTTTATATGCCTAGGGCTTTTCTCTTTGCAGTAATATGATCGATAATAAGCTTTGCAGCATTGAAAGGATCGATCTCTACAGCAAACCTGGCGCCAACCACATCTTCGGCTCCTTCAGTAAGGAGTTTGGCTACATTTATACTTCCCAGTACCGGTGGTACGGTTCCTAATACGGTGTATATCCCAGAGGCAACAACATAAGTACCGATACTCACAGCCTTTTCGCTCATCCATTCTGGAGCAGCACCTGCAACAGGAAGATCACTGATGTCAACGCCTAACGCATTTGCAATTGCTGCACATGCTGTGAGGATTCGGCTTATATCCACACATGAGCCCATATGGAGCACAGGTGGGATACCAAGTGACTGACATACCCCCTTCAGACCATCGCCTGCCTGATCCGCTGCCTCTGGCAGGAGCAGGCCTGCTTTGGCGCATGCTATGGAATTACATCCTGTATTTACAACGAGGATATCGTTCTTGATTAATTCTTTAACCAGATTAAGATGGCCGTAGTCCTGTTGTATCTTAGGGTTATTACAGCCTACAACACCGACAAGACCTTTAACTGCCCCTGACTTTACTGCATCGAGGAGAGGATCCAGGCCGCCTCCCAGTGCATTTATAATGGCCTCTACACTAAAACCCACCATACACTCTGTCTTTACATCCGGAATCTTAACCTGTGAAGCATTGCGGGCAGGGTAGTTTTCCACGGCTGTCTTTGCTATCTCCTTTGCGATTTCAAGCGCATTATCTTCATGAAATTCTATATGAGTAGCCCCTGGGAATTTGGCCTTTGGCGAGGTTGATATTATCTTCGTATGAAAGCATCCGCTCAGGCTGGTAATAGCCGGCATGATACACTGTACATCCACAACCATGGCCTCCACAGCTCCGGTGATGATTGCAAGCTCCTGTTGCAGGAAGTTACCGGCAATGGGGATGCCGTGTCGCATCAAGACCTCGTTACCTGTACAGCAGATACCGGTTACGTTTATGCCGTTTGCCCCCTTCTGTTTAGCCAGTGATATGAGATCGAAATCATTGGCTGCTGCTACGATCATATCGGATAAGGTGGGTTCATGCCCGTGAACGATGATATTCACCTTATCTGGACTTAGAACGCCTAAATTAGCCATTGATTTGATAGGTTTTGGTGTGCCGAACAGAACGTCGGACAGTTCAGTGGCGATCGTGGATCCGCCCCATCCATCGCTGAGGGCTGTTCTCAACCCGTGGAGTATTAAGTTGACATAGTCATTATCCACACCGATATGGGTACGGTGCAAAGCCTCTACCACCTCTCGGTCCACACCCCTTGGATCGATTCCCAGCTTCTGCCATAACTCAACACGCTTTGAAGGCGCACGGCGGGTAAACCGTATAGGGCCTTCCTGTTTGCCGAACTCTGCATATACAGCTTGTGCCAGTTCGTAAGCAATCTCTTCTTTTCCCCTTCTTTCGGTTGCAATTCCATACTCGGCCGCTACGGCATTCAGCTTTGCCTCGTCTTTTATTTCATACCCCCCGCTTTTTCCTTCAGCGGTTAAGAGCAATGTATGGGTAACATCCCTGCCATGATCTGAGTGAGCTGCTGCTCCTGTGGCAATCATTCGAAGCAGGTTCCGAGCAACGATTATATCGGCTGTAGCACCACATACGCCTTGGCTGGGCCCTTCCCCAAAGGGATCTATACGACAGGGACCCATAGTACAGTTTCGGCAACAGATACCCAATTCTCCAAAACCGCATTGAGGTTGCTGTGCCTCAAAACGGTCCCAAGCGGTCTTTATTCCCTGCCTTTCAGCTTCCTGTAACATGATCTGGCTTGCAAGATCAATAGAGCGGCTGGATGCTCGATCTTCTCTATCCATTATTAAACATCCTCAGAACAGTTTATATTGCTTTTGCAACATTTTTTCTTCTTAGCTTTTCGATCTCTTCCAATGTAGAAAATACCAGTGCACCGCTCGGGCACGCCTCAACGCAGGCAGGCAGATCCCTTTCAGAACAACGATCACACTTAATTGCCACTTTTGCTTCCTTTTCTCTGCTGATTACACCAAAAGGGCAGACCATAATGCACATCCAACAGCCCACGCATCTGTCACTTTCATGGGTAACCAGGTTCGCCCGGCTGTCCCACTTCAATGCCCCGGATATGCAGGCATCTACACAGGGAGCTTCCTGACAGTGGCGACACTGTAAGGGGATTTTTGTACCGTCTCCATATTCCACGAAGACCCTCTTCTTTGGAAGGGGGCTTTCTGAAAGTGCGCCGAACAGGCTCTTCGACTGAGAATGCTCAACAGCGCATGCCAGTTCGCAGGATTTACAGCCGAGGCAGTTTTTTATATTAACGAATATTTCTTTCAAAATCTTACCTCCTTTGATTGAATTTGATAGTATGATTTTTTTGGTAAGAAGCCATTTTCATTGATTTTATTAGTACTCAACATGCTTCCAGAACCCTGTATAGTCAATCGACAGGACATTTACCTTCTCCTCATCGTCTACATTTACGGATCCCTTATTTACGATTTCTTCGATGAGGCCGGATTCATTCAGCCTTTTTTGAAAATCGGTCAGTTGGTTCCATAGGGGATAACCTTTAAAGATGACATTCCATAGTGCACCGGGTATAGATTGAGGATTCGTCTCTTCCTCTCTTTTTATTCTGCTGTTTATATTGACCAGCAGATGGAAGAGGTTTGGATTTACCTCTGTATCATCTGTAAGGTGCATCTTCTTGCCTGTACCACCATAAGTAAGGGGTATCAGTACCCCCAGTCCGTATTTGAACTGTACCTGATCGAACTTGTCGAGGTATGTATCCTTAAAACGATCCCAGTTTTGGGACAGACCTTCCCTTTCAATATATCTTATAAAGCCGTCATCTATCATCCTTGCATAAAAATCGAGGGTTAAGTGGGGTTTCTTGCCAATCTTTGAGAATGCCATCATATATCCCATCAAACGCCAGCCGAGATGTTTTCTCGATTTTTCTTTAAGCCCCTTTGCGACCTCTTTGTAGTCCCCCTTGTTTGCAAATATCTCCTCCATCTCCTTTTTAATCTCAAGGTAATTGCCTATCATAGTGAGTGAGATGTCGTTTATATGGTACCCCCATACGTCTATCATTGTAAAGAGGGTCAGAGAATCCAAAAAGCGTTTTATATAATGAGAGTCATTCATAATGGTTTGGAACTCTTCGTCTCGCAGAAGAGATTCAAAGGACATGTAGGAAGATTCTCCTGTATAGAGGGTACCGATCAAAAGATGGTACTGAACCACCTTCCTGATCAATAAGGTTTCTTCCCTGGTTAACCCTCTCTCCTTTAGCAGATCAAATTCCAGGATCATCTGAGCACCCTTTTCATTATGCCTTCTCTTGTCCTCAAACCGACCAATATCATGAAGCCAGAGGATTGTGGGCATAACGAAAGGCGAAAATGAAGCTAAGCAATGGGCAAGTTCGTGGACATCCTTGATCGTATTCCTATCCAACTGACTCTCAGGGAAATCACCCGAATAGATTCTGTTATAGGCTGCCTGAGCCTGAAAAATATGGGGCAAGGTCTTAAAGAATTCCTGAGGGTCTTTCGTGAGTCCTTTTTGAAATACCTCCTCAAGGGGTGGGAAAAGGCTAATCAATGTATCAAACGCAGAAGTTCTGTTGAGCTGCGCTCTATCTTGATTCAAAAGCCAGTCAAAAGTGATGCTTTTCGAAAATTCGAGAAGCTTGCTTTTAAACTCATTTCCTTTGTAAGTAAGGTCATATGACGTATTATTCGAGGCCATGATTCTCTCTCTCCTTTTTGATCTTCCCTGTACCGCATATCTATCATAATTTTAAACGGATTTGAATAGATATTTGTTGTTTTTCTGATAATGAACTGCTGAAACAGTGTAAATGCATGTTGAAAAAAGGCTTTTCTTAATAAATTTTGACCCCATATATTTTTATTCTAAAAAAGTGTAATAAATATCAATCCAATTAACATTATTGATACCCCTAAAAGCCTCTCTTTTATATTGACTTCTTTGAATAAAAGCCATCCATAAATGACGCTGAATAGAAGGCTTGTCCGCTTTACGGAGATCATATAAGGGACCTCAATCAGACTAATTGCCCAAACGTGGGTAAGAACTACGAGTGCATGGAAGACACCGATGGCGAGGAAGATTAGCTTGAAAGTAAAGATCCTTGAGGCTTTTTGCTTTGATCCGATTGTAAAGACAGGCAATGAGATGATTGACAGAAGCAGAAAGTACAGAATACCAAAGAAGACAGGGCTGGAATGCTGGATCGCCAGCTTACCGAGGTTTGAAGTGATACTGTAGATAAAGGCAACAATGATCATAAGAATAGATCCTCTTTCTTCAAAGACCGCTTTGAATGGTTTGAGTATACCCTTTTTACTCATGTGAACATTCAAGAGATAGACCCCGACAGCGATAAAGAGTATCCCACTCATTCCAGATCTGTCTGGAAATTCTCCCAGCATAATGAATGATGTCAGTATAAGAAAGACAGGAGTAAAGGCCAGAAAGGGGATAGTCAGGGATAGGGGTGAGACGCTAATTGCCCTTACATAGAGTATCAGGGCGGTTATCTCTAAAGGGAATGCTACAAGTATTACTATCCAGAAAGTAAAGTCCAAATGTGGAATCGATATAAAGGGGAGTATCGTTAAAAGAAATGGAACAGAATATCCTAACCTGACCCATGAGATGATATATGGATTGCTTTGTTTCAGTGCTTTTTTACTCAGAGCATCACTGGTTGAGAGGAATAGAGCACAAAACAGTGAAAGGGGAAACCATAACATAATAAAATACTGACCTTGTGTATTTTAGTATGCGGATGTGAAGAATTTACATTTAAATATCTATTGTTTTAACTCAGGAAAGGCGGTCATATTTATAACGCGTGCAACTGTTTGAGCAGTGTAGTGAGCGTTAAGAAAGAACAGGGGGAATAGATACGAATTTTGTACGAGTTATAAAATGCGATTGCCTTTGCTATGACCGATTCCTTGCATAAGGAAGCCAATAACATTTTACATTATTCAGGGAGTGCGATATTGATCAACCTCAGTTGTTGTTGAATCTTCTACATTCGTATCCTTGTAAATATATCTTTCAAACAGCCTATGGTAAGACGTCCATTTGGAATTATTGCCCTTTTCCTTTTCTATAAATTGTCGAAACCCATTTACCTTTGAATCTAAATCATCCAGATAGTACAGTATGATTGCCTCTATTGTCTTTGGTCTTTTAGGAGAGCCGAATTCATAATGCCCATGATGGCTGAGTATAAGATGCTTGAGCAGCATACTTAAATCGTCTGGGAAGTTGGGAACTTCAATGATCTTGTCCTCAATCATCTCAACCCCTAAAGTAATATGCCCCAGGAGTCTCCCCTCATCGGTATAATCAAAAGATCTATCATATGAGAGTTCATGAATCTTACCGATGTCGTGTAGAACTCCACCTGTTAAAAGAAGGTCTGTATTGATTCCTTTGTAATGTTTGGCTACATCCAGAATCAATTTACCTACTGATAGAGAGTGTTCTAATAATCCGCCGATATAGACATGGTGTAGTCCTTTAGCCGCTGGAGCGATCTTAAATCGTTTTGTGAATTCCTTATCTTCAAAGAAGAGATTTAAAAGTTCCCTCAAATAGTCGTTCTTAATCTCTTTTGAGATTTCAACTAATTCTCTGAACATCTTTTCTATACTTTTATCTGTCTTTGGGAGAAAATCATCGATAAATATCTCATTTTCATCACACTTTTCAATGTCGTATAAAACGAGTTGGAGATTATTCTGGTACTTAGATACTCTTGCGGTTCCCCTTATAAAATCATCTTTCTCAAAAATACTTGAGAGGTATTCTGCATTATCCCAAACCCTTGCTTCTATTTCTCCTGTCTTATCTCCGAGTTTTAGATTGAGATAAGGCTTGCCATTCTTCGATAGGGCCAGGGTCTTCCCTTTTACTAAGAATATACTTTCGAATTTATCGTTTTCCTTTAAACCATCAATAAATATCCTCTTCATTCTGTATTTCCTCCTGGTTGGAAAGAGGGGGCAATCGATTTATATTTAAAATTTCGTAACAGTTTAGCTTTTTGAAAAGAGTCGCTCTAACAGTAGTCAAATTTTAATCTGTATAAAACTGATACAAACTTCTATTTTTGCTATGAGACCTTTTAAAAATTTCTCTTTTCAAGGCCCTTGAATCAATTTTATAGAAACGTTATTCTTACACAAATGGATATTGAAAGTCAAGGAAGGATAGGGGCAGGTCTATAATGACTAAATACAATTCATACACTAGGTATTGATTGATATCATGTGTAGTAGTAATTGTGAGAATGAGTGTAACTCAATAAGAGGTATCCATCATTCCCACAAATAAAGAGAGGTGAGGTCCCGGAA
>JAXHVA010000076.1:0-19796 GCA_034189035.1 Thermodesulfobacteriota bacterium | reverse complement strand
GTTAGATAAGAAGGCCACGAGCATATCCTGGCTCGGGAATAAACGCCTGCAGTTCGAGTTTCATTGATGAGTGAAGATCAATTATGTCTCACATAGCGGTGCGAAAATCGCTGTTTAATAATATTTTTGAATCAAACTGCTAGTTAGGATGTGGACCCATTATTGTAATAACAATGCATAGCATTGCTCTTTCAGCCGACAGTCTCAAGCCTGTAGCTGATGCGCCCATTCACAATAAAAAATTACCTACAGAAACCTAAGGAAAACAAATGAAATACGAGGTAGAATTTAAACCAAGGGCAATGAAGGATTCCTAAAAAAATCGCAAAGCTCAAGTTGCAGCAAATTTTAATGGAATTGAACAAATGTCAGATGATTTAAAGGGTGATGTTAAACGCTTGACGAACTTTACACCACAATACAGATTAATGAGTAAGTGATTATAGAGTCCTTTTTGAGGCGGATAAGGAATTTTAATAATTCAGGAAGAACTCGAAAGCTATAATGATCTTCGCATGATCCGTAAAGCCAAAGAGAAAGAAGGCAACTCTTCCACAATAAGTCTAAAAAAGCAAAAAAAATTAAGCATTGAATAGGGAGGATATTAGGATATTCACTAAATACTATACCCACGGCTACTCCTAAAACCTCAACTTATCTAATTTACAAAAAGGCGGGGCAATGGATAAAATCCTATACATTAGGCTAAAGGAACTCTCTATTATCAAAGGAGGATTATTAAATTTTACAACTTACACAGCTAACTATACAAAGACTGTTTCTGGTTACATGGGACAATTAATTGAATGGCCTGAGGTAGTGACTGAGGGGAAAGATATTGAGGAGTGCCGAGATATGCTAAGAGATGCTTTTAATGAAATGATCCTGGCCTACCAACAGCATGGAAAAGAACTCCCATTGGGCAACTATTTGATTTAACAGGTTCCGGTTGAGGTTGACAGTGTCCGAAAAACGTCGTGATCTCATTCGGTACTGTAACTTCCTTCAGCTGAAAAAATCGGGCATTCGCTCGAGTATCGACCCGCATGACCTAATCCCGCAATGAATCTATCATTTTTCCCTTTTCTTTTTTTGCTTTTTTGATATTCTCTATATCATAGGCCCTATCATATGTCTTTGGGTTAAGTCGATTTTAGGATATTTAAAAACACTTTTTAACAGTTTAGCTTTTTGAAGACTGCCATGGAAGCCTCCCTCACACATTTTCGGTTTGCCCAATTTCGATTTATTATCAAGCCTGTTAACAGGATCAACCTCCCTTATTAACAAAGGGTCGACCTTTCGAGGGGGGTTCGGCCATGCCTTCAAGAGAGTGGTCTGCGTATCCAGGGGAAAGGATTGTCCGGATTGTATCCTAAAAGGTTCCTGTGTCTATTCATACGTCTTTGAAACGCCTCCACCCCCTGATACAACAAAGATGCGGAAATATCCCAATGCACCCCACCCCTTTGTTCTCACACCGCCTCTTGAATCCAGGAGAAGCTATAATGCAGGCGAGGACATTGCTTTTGAGCTTACTCTTATCGGCAAGGCCATAGACTATCTGCCTTACTTTATCTATACCTTTGAAGAGCTGGGGCAAATGGGCATAGGAAAAGGCAGGGCAAAGTATCAATTGCAAGAGGTCAGATCAAATGCTTGTGAACAAGAAAAGAGGCTCATCTATTCGTCCGTGGATAAGATATTTCACAACAGCCACAGGGTTGTGACCACAGAGGACTTGCTCCGTTCTAAAAAGCACAATAATACTGCTTCCTCTATAAGCCTTCATTTTATTACACCCGCCCGCATCAAGTACGATTCAAGGCTTACGCTCACCCTGGAGTTTCACATTCTCCTTCGGAACCTCCTGCGTCGCATCTCCATGCTCTCCTATTTTCATTGCGGTGAAGAACTGGATATTGAATATAAAGGTCTCATTCAAAGCGCAAAAGATATCACTACAACACATAAAGACTTGAGGTGGATGGATTGGGAGAGTTATTCCGCAAGGCAGGATACAAGGATGAAGATGGGGGGATTTGTGGGTAAGGTCACTTTTTTCGGAGATATGAGGGAGTATCTTCCTTTTATTCTGCTGGGGGAAAGGGTTCATGTGGGAAAAGGGAGCAGCTTTGGGCTGGGCAAGTATGAAATATCGAGTTGATAATATGATAGGATTTGCATTATTATTAATAAATGAGTTACACGCAGGTTTGAAGTGAGTAAAAAATAGGCAGGGGTTACAGGAAATTGCATAAAAATTCGATATTAAAGGGTATTTTTGCATATTGTCATCAAGGATTTACTGGTTTTTGTCATGGATTCGGACTGTCTGTGCATAGGTTACAGGAATATCGTCTGCAAACCGGTAAAACACAATGTAAAAAAGGGGGGGGGCTGTGGGGAACTAAGACCTGATGAATAAGGGATTGCTCTGATCAGAGATTAGAAGGTGAAGGGTAAAGGGTGGAAGGTGAAAGGGAATAGGATAGTGACTCCCAGCTACCTCCATCCTACGATTACCTCTATGGAGATGATCACTATCCAGAAGGGCATTCTGCCTAATTCTTTAAGATGGAGGATGGGTTTAGATCGATAGCTGTAAGCTAATCTCGCCAATTTGCATCTTTCGGGGCAATAAATCAGCAAAGAACATCTCATCTCATTAGCTGGTCATTCCGATGCATTAGCGACCAATATATTTCATCAACCACAACATCATGTGAGAATCTTGTGCTTGACACACAACGATACTTTCCTATAATTCTTTTTACAAAAAGGAAGCTCTTATCAACAAATAATACTATTTTTCTTGTCAATCTTTTTTATTTTTGGTATTCATGTTCACTATAAGCGGAAAATCATATAGTTACTTATTGGGAAATGGTAAGCATCAATATAAATCCAATAAAAAAATCATTAAATGAGATTTTATCTTGATTGTTGCAGTCTACAACTTCCTTTTGATGATAAATCCCAGCCAAGAATAGCTGTTGAGGCTGAAGCAGTGCTCGTTATTCTGGCATTGTGTGAGTCAGATCGTTTGAAGCTCATCTCATCAGACGCTCTGCTATATGAGATTGGTCGAATTCCCGATCAAGATCGAAAGGAAGATGCTTTGACAATTCTCAAAATAGCAAAAGAAGCTGTTGAGTTGACATCAGAAATAGAAGCTCTGGCCAGAAAGCTGGGAGTATCAGGCCTGAAACCGCTGAACGCTTTGCATTTGGCATCTGCATCAGTTTTAAAAGTTGATTTTTTTTGTACGTGTGATGATAAATTCTTGATAAAAGCTAAGAGTTTCGATGGATTAAATATCAAGGTGGTATCTCCCACCGAATTGGTGATGGAGTTAGACATATGAATACAGAGACAAAGCCGATATCTGAAATCAGCCGTCAGGCTACTCGCATTCTATTCAAAGAAATGGGTGTAGTTGATACAATTCGATTTTTAAATCAGTTCTCACTAGGCCGAGGCAACTACACAAAAGAGCGTGAGAAGTGGCTGGATAAAATATCCCTAGATGATGCCATCTCTCAAATTAAGTCTGGAAAAAAATAAAGCTCACCCATCGGATTGGAATACCTTAGGGACGTTGTTTCTAATTAATAATTTCTGATCCTGGCCTATCAACAGCAAGGAAAAGAACTTCCCTTGGGCAGCTCTTTAATTGAACAGGTTTCGGTTGAGGTTGACAGTGTCCGTCAAACGTCGCTTGGTACCTTGCAGGATTGGACGATGCTTCAGCCGGAAGGTTCGGTATTTCTCACCAGGGGCTTACGGACAACGCTACTAAAGAGCAATTTAATGATTTCATCCCCAAAAAGTTCAATTCCAGGATAGATTTCATGCAGGAACTTCTCAAGTGTTTTTGCATAGAAACAGGAAAGCAGAAGAATACATCATTCAGGTATTTGCAATAAAAACGGTCTTCTTGCAGGAATAAGGGGCCTGGACCTTGCAGACGAAAAGGCGTGTTTTTGCTCTTAGTCCTAGCAGATTTAAGGGTATCTGCGCTTAAGGTGGAAATGTGAGACTTGCGGATGAGACTTGGATAATGGGTCAGACCTTGACGGGTCGTTGTCCAAAGCAATTTTGCAGACAACTTCGATTTTTTTAAAGATTTGGCTCCAATAAAATCAATAACATAGCAGCCATCACATTCTAAAAATTACTGCAAAAACCTCGAAAATCGATTTGGCAAAAGCCCCTCCTTTACAAGCTGCAAATAAAAGAAAAGATAACAACCAAATGAACTCGAACAGGCTATAGCAGTGTCCATTTTCAAGTCGATCAAATTTATGATCTCACTGCTGTTTAACAGCTTTATTAGGTGATACCTGTCGGTCATTTAATAAGTTATCACGATGTATGAAACAATATGAAAATTAAATAATTCAATACTATTAATTAAAAATAGGAGATATGAGATGACAATTAACAAGCACATTCGTCGATTATTTATTGCAATGCTCTTTTGTCTGATGCAATGTGCGGATGTTGCGGCCTACACGGTTGAGCTGACCAAACAACAAGTGCAAGACACGGTTGAACATTACTTTCCGATCGAGCATGTCACGCCCTTTGCTAAGCTGACTCTATATCGTCCCATTGTATTTCTTGAGCAGAAATCAAGTCGCATCGGACTGGAGTTTTCCATGTCGGCGGATGTAACCGGCATCATGACGGGTAAGGGACGGGGCTCGATCGATGGCGATCTGGAATATCGCCAGGAGACCGGAGAGTTTTATTTGCATGACCCAAAAATAAGACGTCTTGATATCCACGATTTTCCCGCAGATATCGCATCATCAATACAGCAGGCACTGCAAGAGTTGATGCGCCATTCTTTACCTGTTATTCTTGTTTATAGACTAAAGGACGATAATGTCGCCCAAAGGATAACTAAAAGCATACTCTCCTCCGTTGCTGTCCGGAATGGCAAGCTCATCCTCGAACTATCGGATCTCGTGAGAAAAAAGGAATAAAAAAGAATAGGGGATGAGAATAGCAGGCAAAAAAGGGGCCTTGTTCAAAAAAAGCAGTTGATATTTGTAGGCATTTTGGTAAGAAACTGTTATTATTATGCAGAGACAATCACGATTAGGTGTTTTGGGGACTCTTCACCGTGTTATGCAGTGGTTATCCTGAACTCAGCGGTTCTTTATATCATGCTTTAGCAATCATAAACGACGATATTCGTTACCAATGATTTCAAGCATGTTGCCAAGGTTAATAGATTCTATCATGTGGAAAAACTCGCTGATTATCAAAAAGTTTTTGAACAAATCGCATGAGACTTGGTAAAGCCGGAAGAATCCGGGGCATCCGTAGATGAGATCAGAGAGTATCTCGGTTACAGCCGTGAAAGGACTGGTCGGATAGAAGACGATCTGATAAAAGACGAGGCCTATTGTGGCGCAGCAGAAGGTATGGTTATTTAGAAAAATGAAACTCACAGGCAATATAAACGTTCTTCTTACAAAAACAAGTGTTCTGGACCTTGCAGACGAAAAGGCGAGTTTTTGCTCTAAGCTCCTTGCAGATTTAGGTGCATCTGTCATTAAAGTGGAAAGGCCGGGGGGAGATCCCTCAAGAAGGCTTGGCCCGTTTTTGAAGAGTTCGTCAAAACAAAAAACAAGTCTGTCTTTTGAGTATAATAATTCTAACAAACGTGGGATCACCCTCGATATTGAACAGAGCGCCGGCAGGGAAATATTTTTAAGGCTCATTCGAAAAACGGATATTATTGTTGTCACCTCATGTCCGGGATACATGAAGGACATGGATTTGGGTTTTGATGCCTTAAGTGAGATAAACCCCGGCCTTATTATGGTGTCTGTGACCGGTTTTGGCAAGAAAGGCCCCCGCTGCAGATACACATCCTGTGACCTTGTTGCCTGTGCCTTTGGTGGGGCCATGCATGTATCTGGTTTTCCCTCTTGTGCCCCTGTTAAACCCTTTGGTGAACAGTCCTATTATGCTGCTTCTCTTTACTGTGCAGTTGCGATTCTGCTGGCCCTTCGAAGCAGGGCCCAAAGCGGAAAAGGAAAAGAGATCGATGTTTCACTACAGGAAGCGGTTACCTCTACTATAGATCATGTGATGGTCCGTTATTTTTTTGACCGGATAATCCCTAAAAGGCAGGGAGGTTTACACTGGGATAATTCTTTTTGCATTTTCGCTTGCAAGGATGGGTATATTCTTTTGACCCTCTTTCAACAATGGGAAACGCTCATCGGACTTTTGGACAATGAAGGTATGGCAGACGACTTGACGGAACTAAGCTGGAAGGACGAGCACTATCGTCGAGAACACATCGACCACGTGATCGAGGTCTTACAACGCTGGGCCATGACCCATACCAAATCCGAACTCTTTGAACTGGGCCAACTTATGCATTTTCCATGGGCACCGATTCAGTCCCCTTCTGAAGTCTTGAAAAGCCCTCAGCTTGAAGCACGTGGTTTTTTCACTCAGATGGATCATCATGAAAGTGACATGACCGTTAAATATCCCGGTGTGCCTTATCGGTTTAGTAATACCCTATTTCATCAAAGGAGACGAGCCCCTCTGATTGGAGAGGACAATCTTTCAGTCTACCAAAAAGAACTGGGACTTTCCGGTGATCAGATCCTAGAGCTGTCCTCATCAGGTGTCATTTAACGGAAAGTGCTTATTGACTTCTCTTTGCAAAAAATCGGTCTCAGTAGCTATTTAACGGAATATTCAATGGAAAAACACCCCCTAAAAGGATTGAGAGTCCTCGATTTTACATGGATGCTTGCTGGCCCCTATGTCACAAGGATCCTCGCGGATTTCGGTGCTGAAGTCATTAAAGTACAATGTAAAAAGATGGCAAAAGGCGCTGAGTCCAATCTGGGAGGCTATTTTACTACATGGAACAGAAGCAAACGGGGAATTACACTGGATATGAGCTATCCGGAAGCAAGGGAAATCGCTTTGAGGTTAGCAAAGATCAGCGATGTGGTGATTGAGAATTTTTCCCCGCGGGTGATGCCGAACTGGGGATTGGACTATACGAGGCTGAAAGAGGTCAAGCCGGATCTGATCGTGGTGAGTATGTCAGCAATGGGGCAAAGCGGTCCCTGGAAAAACTCTGTGGCATATGGGGCTACAATTCAGGCACTCTCAGGTATTACCTATCTCAGTTCTTCCAGCAAAGAGACCCCTTCCGGGCTTGGTTATGCATATGCAGACATTATTGCCAGCCTTTACAGCGCACTGGCCGTGCTTGCAGCCCTGGAATTTCGGGACAAGACAGGAAAGGGGCAATATATAGACATTTCAGAGTATGAGGCCATGTGCACATTGATGGGGCCTTCCCTTATGGATGCATCGATGAATCAGCATGAAATTTTACCTGAGGGCAATCTTGCTGATCATATATCGGCTGCTCCATACGGGTGTTATACGTGTCTGGGAGAAGATCAGTGGTGTGTGATAGCAGTCTTCTATGAGACACAGTGGCAGACCCTGTGTAGTGTCATGGGGTCCCCCTCTTGGACTCAGCAAAAGAGGTTCTCTACACTATCAAAACGGAGGGAACATGCACAGGAGCTGGATGAATTGATTGAACAGTGGACGATCACTCACACTTCAAAAGATATTGTTCGGCTTCTTCAAGAGGCAGGGGTACCAGCAGGTATAGTCCAAAATGCCGAAGACATGGCAGAGGATCCGCAGCTTATGGCAAGGGATTACTTCGTGAGTATCGAACATCCGATTTTGGGTATGACTATGTCCGATACATACCCTGTTCATTTGAATAGCGATGTGAGTGCCGGCTGGAAGACCTCGCCGGTTTTGGGTGAGGACAATCAATACGTGTTTATGGACCTGCTTGGTATAAAAGAAGACGAGCTTTCCTCGTACATTGAAAAGGGAATTATAGGGTAGATTGTTTTTTGAAAAACAACCCCTTAAGCTCCAGCCGATTAATTTATTTCTGGCTTGACACACGTTCGGTTGTCTGGTATAAAAAATTAATTTATAAGGAAATCATATTTTTTCTTTTCCCCTCAATGGGGCATTCGCCCCTTTAAATGAGCGGGATAATAACCTTGAAAGGAGGTAGAGATGGCAATAAAAGGTCCTTTAACGGGGGTAAGGGTTCTGGATTTGACGCAGGCGCATGCCGGTCCCTTTGGCTCTCAGATCCTGGGAGATATGGGGGCAGAGGTAATCAAGATCGAGTCCCCGGAAGGCGATATGATCAGAAAAGCGCCCCCCTGGCACGACAATAACCCTGCCTTAAGCTACTATGCAATGGCTCTGGGTAGAAACAAAAAGTGTATCGTACTTGACATGTATACCGAGACCGGGAAAGAGGCTCTCTATGAACTGGTTAAAGTCTCTGATGTGATCTTCGATAATTTCAGGGCCGGTTCTATGGAAAGACTAGGAGCAGATTACGAGTCCCTGAAGAAGATCAATCCCAAAATCATCTGTTGTTCAATCAGTGGGTACGGCTCTTCAGGTCCCTACGCGAATCAACCCTCTTTTGACGATATAGCACAAGGTATAAGCGGGATGGCCGGGCTATGTGGTGAACCCGGTGGTAGACCAATGAGATCAGGTGGAGCAGTGGCCGATATCTCTTCAGGCATATACGCAGCGTTTGGTATTGTAATAGCTCTTTATGAAAGGGAGCATACCGGTAAGGGGAGAAAGGTGGAAGTCAACCTCATAGATGCGACGATGTCCCTGCTTGCGAATCACTTCCAGAACTTCTTTATCTCTGGAAATGTTCCCCCTCCTCAAGGTTCCGTACACCCGATACTTCCAACTCTTGGGTACTTTAAGACCAAAGATGGTTATGTAGCCGTAGGTCCTAGCTGGCCAAGATTAGCCAGGGCGGTAAACAGAGAAGATATGATCGAAGACCCCAGATTCAGCGATATCCTTGCACAGATACTCAACCACGGTGATTTTGTAAAAGAGCTGGAGAGCGCTCTTCAAGAGGCTAATAGCGAAGACTGGGTAGAGCTTCTGCGTGCCCAGGACATCCCCTCCGGTCCTATTAACACCCTCGATAAAGTTGTAGAGGATCCTCAGGTAATCCATAATAAGACCGTTATCTCCATGGAGCATCCTGAATACGGAAAGGTAAGGGCGATTGCCTGCCCGATAAAGGTCATCGATGCCATTGAAGGAGAGAATACCCCTACTGCACTCATAGGACAACACACGGATGAAGTACTTAAAGGGATACTCGGGTATTCTGATGAAAAAATAGCGGCCCTCAAAAAAGAGCAGGAAGAGCATGCGGAAGAACTGGAGCCTCACCTGCATAAACTCGCATAAGAGAAGATTACCTCAGTATCGGGGCTGTTTCTTATTTAAATGACAGCTCCGATACATAGAATTACTGGAAGTCTTCCCATACGATCTCTCCATCGACCATTGCCATCTTTACCCGAACGTCTTTCATCTCTTCAACAGGGATTGAAGTAGGATCAGCACTCAAGACCACCAGATCGGCCCGTTTCCCTGGCGCAATCGTGCCTTTGATCCTCTCTTCAAAGTTGGCCTTTGCACCGTTTTCCGTATACATCCGGAGCGCATCTAACGGGTGTATCCCTTCTTCGGGTAAAATCTCTTCTTTTGTCTTTGACATTCGCGAAATTGCAGCATAAATCCCGAGCAAAGGATCTGGAGAGACCACAGGGCAGTCCGATCCGCTAATCACATGAATGCCGTTTTTCATCAGCGAAGCTATAGGGTATATATGTCTCAACTGTGAATCCGGAACTGTACAAACGTATCGATCCCCGCTGTAATAGATAAAAGACGGCTGTGTGCAAACCATTATGCCCAGAGAGGCCAACCTCTTTGATAAATAAGGCGGGCACACACTGCAGTGTTCGATGCGGTGCCTGTGATCTGTTCGAGGGAATCCCTCAAGTGCATAAGCAATCGCAGTGCAGGCAGCCTTAATGGCTGGTTCTTCTATGGCATGGATCGACACCTGCAATCCTGTTTTATGGATCCTTAAAACCATCTCATTCAATTCTGATTGGGCGGGATAGAGCCGGCCTGTGGTCTCGTTGAGGATAATTTTCACAGTAAAGACATCAAGCTCGTCTCTTTTTCTTTTGTGAAAGAAGTCTCTTTCCCGGCAGGATTCAAAGGCCTCATAACCCAGCATCATCTTCACTTTGCACTTCAAATCACCGGTTTTTTTCCAATGCTGTAAAAGCTGCCAGCGGTTCATATCGTTTTGGGGGGAAGCATCCTGAATCGAAGTTACGCCAAAACTGAGGAGTCTTTTCCCTGCCTCTTTAACCCCAATATTACAATCAAGTGTATTATAGGAGGGAACAACCTTTGAGAGATACTGGCCCATGCCATAGAGTATTCCATTAGGTTCTCCTCTGCTTAGTTCCCTTTCTATGATCGCACCGGGTGGCTCAGGGGTTTCATTCGATATTCCCACAATCCCCATAGCCAGGCTGTTTAGCACATGGGCATTTCCGGATCTGTGGGTCAGTTTTACAGGGTGGGCAGAAGTCGCTCTATCGAGGTCCCAACGGGTTGGATGGCGTTTTTCACGGAGGTAGAACCCATCATAGGCCCTTGCCTTTATCCATGTTCCAGCGGGCAATCCTTTTGAAAACTCTCGGATTTTTTTTTGTATATCAGAAATGGAATGTACTTCATGTGGCATGAAAGTGCAGCCAATAAGGCTTTCAGCAAAAGCAAAGAAATGGCAATGCGCATCATTGAACCCGGGCAAGACGGTCTTGCCGTGGCAATCGATGATCCTAGTATTGCGATCTTTAAGAATATCTAAATCTTCCCTGCCTCCAACATAGAGGATTCTTCGTTTGGAGACTGCCACGAGTTCGGCGCGACCAAGACCAGGCTCTAAGGTAATTATATTGCCATTGACCAAAATGAAATCTGATATCGATGAATTCTTAATGTGGTTATTTTCCTCACTTTATCTTAACAACTCTGAGGCGGAGATGATCCGTTGAATTTCATTAACGCCTTCATAGATTTCTGACAGTTTCACATCCCGAAAAATACGCTCAATACGAAATTCCCTGATATAACCGAACGCACCCATCACCTGCATTGCATTGCTCGCTGCCCTGTGGGCTACCTGTGATGAAAAAAGGCGGGCACGGGCGGATTTGGCAGTAATATCAAAACCATTTGATTTTTCATAGGCAGTTGCATATGTCATATAACGGGCAGCTTCCACTTCAGCAGCCATCTCACCGATAATCCATTGGATTGTCTGAAAACCGCTGATCGGCTTGCCTCGCTGGGTTCTTTTCTTTGCATATAGTACCGCTTCATCCAAGGCCCCTTGTGCCATACCTACACATTGGGCAGAAACAGCTGTTTTACCTCCGGCAACCTCTTGAGTCAATATCTCAAAACCCCTGCCCCTGGCATTTTCGCCACCTGTGGTATTTTCTAGAGGCACCCGTACATTGTCAAAGAATACATCCGCAACCTCCATCCCGTGCATCCCCAGTTTATCGTAATGCTTGCCTACAGTGTATCCCTTGCAAAACTTTGGAATAATGATATTGGTAATCTTACCCCCCTTTTCTGTGTCCTTGCAAAAGACCGTCATATATCCAGGGAGGGTTGAATTCGTAATAAATGTCTTGTTTCCGTTAATGACCCACTCATCTTTTTCTCGTAATGCCGTGGTCCTGATTGCCCTCGGATCCGAACCCGTATCAGGCTCTGTAAAGGCAAAACTGCCAACAGATTCACCGCAGATCAAATCCAGCAGAAACTCTTCTCTTTGCGCTTCAGTGCCGAATTCATAAATGGTACTAGTGCAAAGGGAATTAACAGCCAAGTGACCGCCAATTGAACAATATACCCTTGATACCTCTTCCAGTAACATACAGTATTCCAAGAATGAGCCGCCAACGCCTCCGTATTTCTCAGGATACTGAATGCCATAGAAATTGAGATCACGCATCTGCTTTATCAAATCCCTTGGGGTGCGCCGTGTCGTCTCCATCTCATCTATCCGGGAAGCAATCCCAAGTTCTGCAAATTTTCTAGCGACTTCCTTATACATCTTCTGTTCAGAACTAAGAGAGAAATCCATGATCATGTACCTACATTAGGGTTAAAGATTCTATTGAGTGTCCTCCTACACTGAACAATCTATTCATGGTCAAGGAAGAGAAAAGAAGGTTAGGCAAAAGAGCTGTTTATCGATCTACATCTTATTAAAGATACTCGTAAAAAGTAAAAAAGTCAATTCCTAACAAGTACTATTTCTTTCCTTGACTAATTTACCATCTGCAATTAATATCATAATGTGATTGGTTATTATGGATTCACTGCGAAAACTTTACTTTTCAAGCTGCAAGCAGACTTTCTCATTTTAATATCAACCCGTTGCTTATCCTAAATTTGCATACAACTCTCTTTAAAGTTCCCTCGAACGATCTTCAATCTTTCGCTCTGTTCTATTTGGACCTTTAAAAGAATCTCTCAAGAAAAAATCTTCAAAGACCATCTCATTGATTACTTGGTAAAACCTTTCCAATAGATGAATGAAGGAGAAAGGAGGAGAAAATGTTTAATAAGCAGGAACTGGAGGAGATAGAAAAGAGAAGAAAATACTGGGAGGAAGTAACACTGAATGGGGTTCTAAAGCGATTTGGGATAACAAAAAGCCCATCCAAGTTCTATACCCCTTTGAATGTAAAAGACCACGACTTTCTAGAAAAGGTGGGATTCCCCGGAGAATTTCCATACACTGCAGGGGTATACCCAGTCAATCCGCCTATGGATGTCATCGCACCAGGAGGCATGGGAACGAGCGGAGGGCTCGTTAGAGCAGGGCAATACTCCGGTTATGGGACAGTGGAGGACACAAGGGATTTCTACAAAGCAATGCAAGACCGAGGGTGGACCGGAGGTCCCAATATCGCGTTTGACCTCCCCACTCAGTGTGGCTATGATTCTGATAATCCCGTGGTTCAAGGAGAAGTAGGCAGGGTAGGAGTAGCAGTGGATACCTTACAGGATTTCGAAGTGATCTATGAAGCCTTTACAAATAGCAGGAATCTCGACAAGATCGCCTCAAATTGGACAATAAACCCAACAGCGAATATTATCCTTGCAATGTATATTGCCCTGGCACAGAAGAGGGGAATCCCCCTCGACAAGTTGAGGGGAACCCCTCAGAATGATATCTTAAAAGAAATCCTTTCCCGAGGCACTCAGATCTTCTCAGTGAGGCCATCTATGCGGATGACCAGAGATACGATTGTCTACTGTACAGAGAACATGCCAAAGATGAATACGGTCAGTATGTCAGGTTATCACATGCGAGAGGCTGGAGCCTCTCTGACACAATCCCTGGCCTTCAATTTATGTAATGCGATCGCTTATGTGCAACTGGGGATCGATGCAGGATTGGATATCGATTCCTTTGCTCCACGTTTGACCTTCCTCGGTTTTGGCGGGAGCTTGGAGATGCTTAAAGAGATCGCTTTACAACGAGCTGCACGGCGAATGTGGGCCAATATAATGAAAGAAAGATTCAGGGCAAAGAAGCCCAGAAGTTATTTAATGCGTTTTTCCTTTGCTTCATCCGGAAATATATCCACCACTGCCCAGCGTCCACTCAATAATCTGACGAGGTCTGTTGTCGGCGGTATCGCTTCCGCTCTATCCGGCGGTATCCCCTATGTTTTCCCACCTTATGACGAGCCATTGGGATTAGGATGGAGCCTTGAAGCACAGCAGTTGTCCGAAGATGCCAATCGGATTCTTCACCATGAAACAGACCTGTGTGGAGTTATCGACCCCTTCGCCGGTTCCTATTATATGGAGGCCCTAACAGATCAGATAGAGGAAGGGGCATGGGAGATCATTAAGAAGGTTGATGAGTTAGGAGGCGCTATGGCTGCCATAGAGAGGGGATGGATGCAAAATGAGATCGCTAAAAGTGCCTATGAGTATCAACACCAAGTAGAGACGGGCCAGAAGGTTATTGTTGGGGTAAACCGGTATACAGGTGAGAACGAACTCGAAGTAACAACAACCCGGTTGGTACCGAACCCTTACGATCCTGAAAAGAGGGCAAGGGCTGAAGAAAAGCAGATTGCAAAGCTTACGAAAGTAAAGAAGGAAAGGGACAATCAACAAGTAGAGGCAACATTAAGACGGCTGAAGGATACGGCGAAAGACGAGAGTGTAAATATGATACTACCTATTCTAGAGGCGGTTAAGGCGTATGCGAGTGTTGGGGAGATCTGTGACACCTTAAGGGATGTATTCGGAGAATACCATGAATATGTGAATATTTGACAAGGAAGGAAGGAAAATGGAAAGAGAAAAAATGGCAGATGTCTCTATGGAAAAGCTGATAAACCTGTTCGCCAGAAGCATGATGACAATGGATGGACTCTGGTTTTTAGCAGCAGAAGAGAAATACGGTCTTGAGAAGGCCATTGAAATGGACTGTAAAGTCTGGGAAAGATTTATGCCGATTCACATCAAGAGAGTGATGAAGACCTATGGCATAACTGAAGACGGTCTCTATGGCCTGTTTAAAGCATTTGAAGTGGATCCTCTATGGAGTATCTTCAAACCTGTATTCCCTGAGGCCTCTGAGAACAAGTTTGTACTGAGAATGACGGATTGCCCTCCACAAAAGGCAAGGGTAAGGGATGGCAGGGGTGAATTCCCCTGCAAGGATGTAGGGATTTCTTGTTTTAAAAGTCTGGTCAAGGATTTTATCCCGGACGGGCAACTCCGTTGTGTGGTATGCCCTCCTGACGAACACCCGGAGGATGTCTGGTGTGAATGGGAATTCTATAGATGAGAAACCCTTTGCACCTGATCAATACGCATAGAGAAAATAAAGATGGATATCTTTTTCATCTCAATACGCCGTATCCATGAAGTACATGAGGGTTTAAGCCCAAAACATACTTTGGGCTTTCTCCCTCAACTCATCTCTAAAATCAGGATGGGCAATTGAAATGAGTTCCATAGCCCTCTGTCTGATAGACTTTCCGAAGAGTCTGGCAATCCCATATTCTGTTACGATATAATCCGCACAATTCCGCTGTATCGTTACCCCCGTTCCCTGGGGTAGCATCGGCATAATACGGGATAATGTACCCCCTTTAGCCACAGAGGGGAGTACTGTCACAGACCTTCCCCCCCTTGACAGCAAAGCTCCAAAGACAAATGGTATCTGTCCGCCTGCTACACTCATGACACGAGTGCCCAGACTCTCTGCTGTTATCTGTCCTGTGAGATCTATAGCCAGTGCATTGTTTATCGCCACCATATTATTGTGCGCGGAAATAACCCGTATATCCTCCAGGTAACCGACATCAACGAGATGAAAGATCGGGTTATTAGCCGCCCATTCCATTTCTTCTCTTGTCCCTCCTCCCAATGATGTAACGACTACCTTGTCTGGATTTATATCCTTATACTTCCCTGTAATCACTCCCTCTTTAACCAGGGTAATAACACCGGGAGGCGTCGCTTCAGAATGATATCCCAGATCATGCTTACTATCGAGCATACCGAGTTTTACCAGGGGTTCCGTTGTTCTGCCAACCCCAATCTGAATAGTATCCCTATCCTTGATTATCTCCCCTACATGCCTGGCAATATCCTTCAGATAAAGCTCTGGTTCCTTTTTCGCCCTTCCTGCCAATGTCCCTGTCCCCAAGCTCCCTCCTGAAGAGATATGCTCTACAAAATAGTCTACCTCAGATATATGGGCATAATTTTCACCGTATGTTCGGATGAGACGTTTGTTTACCTCTGCGATCACTAGTTTGGCTTCCTTAATATGCCTTCTCTTATTCCATAGAGACTGGCCAAAGCTGCAAAAGCCTTTATCATCCGGTGGTGATAACTCGGTCAACAGGACATCCGGATTCATCATCTCCTCAAGCATATAAAAGGGCATCAGAGTTCCAAAATTCAAGTCCACCCTTTTTGCATCAACCGCCTCCTGGCATGTTGCTGTAGGCATCATTACAGTTACATCAAAAGAATTTTTCCAGCCTTCATCATACCATCCAAAGTCGTATCCAGGCGACGGGACCCAGATCTTCACCCCTTGAAGCTCTACTTTCCTGGCAGAGAGTGCCAGACCAACGGCAAAGGCCTCTCTCCCTGCAGTAAAGACTACCCGATCCCCAGACTTTATCAGATTTGCAGCATCTTGTGCTGAGATCTGCTTCTTTGTATATTCCTCTTGCCAGTCCTTCACAAATCCCCCTTTCATTTATATACGTATTGTCAAAGGCTAAAGAGAGCACAGAGAATGTCTGTATTTATTGAAAATCAGATTCCATTTTCCCTGTTCCCCTCTGGTTAGCCTAAACTAATCAAACGTTTTATGCCTTAATTAAAATAATATATGGATAACTCATAAAAACAGAGTTGTCAATAGCAGTCAGAATCTCATATGAGATCGCAATTGTACTCAAAGGCTCAAATATGGTTTGTTTTCTTAATGATTGTAATGAAAACCTTCAAAGTTTAAACGCCACTAAAGGGATATAGCTTGACCAATATTGGTGAATGTGATTTAATTTTTTAGGCTGTTGTCAAGACAGAATTCGTTCTATCCAAAACAATTGAGGAGCTTCCCATGGACAAGAAAGAGATAAAGACCAATCCATTTAAAGAGGGTGATGTACATGTCACGTCGGTCGGGCTAGGCGGGGAAGGTGTACTTCGCACAACCGGTTATTATACAAAGGCCGCTGAGGTGATTTTAGAAGCCGAGCGCCAGGGGGTAACTTACTTTGATTCTGCAAGGGCCTATTCAGATAGTGAACTGTATTATGGTTCTGTATGGCAAAAATACCCTGAAAAACGTATCCGAATATTTCAGGCAAGCAAATCAGCAAGCAGGGACCGGGATGGCGCCCTGTCAGACCTTTCGAGGACACTCCAACGAATGCAGACCGATTTTCTTGATCTTTGGCAGATTCACGATGTCAGGACAGAAGAGGACCTTGAAACGATTTCCAAACCTGGAGGAGCACTCGAGGCCTTTATTGAGGCAAAGAGCTCAGGGAGGGTTCGTTACATTGGTGTCACTGGTCATCATGATCCTCGCATATTGACTGTTGCCGTGCGGGATTGGCCGGTGGATACAGTCATGATGCCTGTTAACCCGGTGGAAGGCTTGCTTGGAGGTTTCTTGACTTCCACCCTGCCTGCAGCAAAGGAAAAGGGTATGGCAGTTATCGGCATGAAGGTCCTTGGTGCTTCACACTATGTAAGGCCGGAATTGGGGATTACATCTGAAATGCTCATCCGGTATGCCCTTTCATTTGGAATCACCGTGGCAATCGTGGGGTGCTCAACACCTGAAGAAGTTAATACATTGGCTGATGTGGGCCGGTTGAAGGAACCAATGCGGGATAGGGAAAAGGCACGCATTAATGATATTTTCTCACCATATGTACACAGACTGGCGTTCTATCGAGGCTAAACTCATATAGTAACCTTTATTCGGATTCTTCGGGATACAGCTTTATAGTGATATTATCATGGATCCAATGTGAATCCCACCATTCATTGGGATTCACAAAGGTATTTTGAACTATCATACTATAGTGAAGGTGGTCTCCTCCGGCAAGTCCTGTAGTACCTGTACGGCCGATAACTTCGCCCTTCTTCACTTCTTGTCCGTCCTTTATATCGAAACTGCTAAGATGGGAATACATACTGAAGAGCCCCATACCATGGTCAATGATGACAGTATTGCCATAAATCCCCAGATAATCAGCAAAAACGATGATCCCACTATTGGCTGCCTTTATTGGGAATCGTTTTAAAGCGGAGATATCCACTCCGAGATGTACCTGTTTATCTATTTCTTTTCCCTGATAATAGTATGTTCTAAAATCCGCAAACGAGGCCTTCGATGCCCCTTTCATTCTGATAAACGAGCCTTTCCACAAAGCCTTTGAGTTGGATTTACTGCATATAGATATAATTTGCGTATTGTTTTCTTTACGTAGCTTTCTATTTACTTCCAGAAAGATATCGATATTATTGCCCATAAGATGGTTATGCCTTGCAGTGAACTCCGGAATCTTTTGATCGAGGAATTGATCCGAGATATGCAAATTTTCTTTTTTAAACTGCTTGCTTCGGATCATATAAGGAAAAGACGTCTTCGCTTTATTACCGGCGCTGTCTTCAGCAACAATCAGAATCGGGGTTGAATCAGAAGCATCCCATGGCATGGCAAAGTAAACGATATGGGTTCCACTTTTTTCTATGGGATAACCAGTGAAGAAGGTGTCACCCATCAGGATTCCACTTTTTTGAGAATCCTGGGACACACTGTAGAGTGTTATACAGGAGCCCCCCTTGTTGATGTAATGTCTGTAGCTCTGAAGCTCAATCTGTGGAGGTATGGTGTCGATGATCAGGTCTTTTTCGAGCATCGTCTGGTTATTAAAAATGGAATAGTCACGAGAATGAATCGATAGAGTGGCTTTCCCTTCTTTTAATTCCAATTTTCTCGGTTGAACCTGGATAATCATCTCTTTTTCATATGCCTCTTTTTCTTTTAAATCGAGTGATAAAACCTCTTTTTCCAGGCCTTCTTGTTTGACCTTGAAACGAATATACCTGATCCCGCTCTTTGTATCATTAACATGAAATTGAACTTCCTGATCTTGATTGAGATATGAGATTTCACCTTTAAGGGTAATGTTTGGTGGTGTTCTATCGGCTTCAAATATAAACCAAAAAAGACCCAAGACAAGCACGAATAGAATTCCTCCCAATATAAATGTTTTTTTAGACATCCTTTGTATTCCCCTACCTTTCATATGTTTTTTTTTCGTAACAGTTTAACTTTATGTAGATAAAGAAATATCAGCATGCAAGAAGCAGGAATTAAATTTTAATGCGCATAGTTGTCTGAGCTTCATAGTGAGCGTTAAGGAAGGACAGGTAATAAACTTCCATTTAATTTCTGAAATATTTTAATAATGGATCTACTAAATTGAGTGGTGCTATACTGTTCTTTCTTTACGATCACTTGCATGCGAGTTTTGCACGGATTAAAATTTGATTCCTGCTTCTTGCAACTCTTTTCAAAAAGCTTAACTATTAAATTTTTTCTTATTTTTTTATGAAAGCTATCAAATATGGAGAAGAAGTCAAGGAAAAACTTTTTTACCTTTGGTAAATACGCCCCCCACAATGGCACTGATTTCACTTCATTCAGACTTGGCTAAATTCGCTGTATCATTTTAGCGCTATAAAATAGAAAACGATAAGCAAGCTTCAAGGGCGGTTAAATTTTAATGCGTGTGCCGTCTAAGCGTCTTAGTGAGCGTCATGAAAGAACAAGGGGGGGGGGGACCTCACATTTAATCTCAGAAATATTTAATAATGGCACTACTGAATAGAATGTTGCTATACTGTTCTTTCTTTACGCTCACTTGCATGCGAGTTTTGCACGGATTTGAAAAGGTTTAATGTTGGCGGACACTTTGCTAAGAGTAAAATCATAGAAAGCGAGGTGTCTTATGAACAGAAAACCAATCCAACAAAAATTCACAAAGGAATTCAAAGAAGATGCCATCAAATTGGTTCTGGAGCATGGATACAGCAGTTCAGATACTGGGAGGCGCTTGGCATGCACCCATCTGACATCTCCCGCTGGATCAGGGAATTTCGCACAGAGCAAGAGGACATTGCCAAAGGCGGTGTCACAAGACGAGAATTGGGAGATGAGATTCGGCGCGCAAGGAAAATAAACGTTT
>JAXHVA010000075.1:0-20130 GCA_034189035.1 Thermodesulfobacteriota bacterium | reverse complement strand
TCCGAATATTTGTCGTTGGGTTTGATCTTGTGAAACTGACACTCAATGCTAAGTTATGCTCAAGTGAATTGATTTCAATCGTTTATACCGTCTTTTTGCCAAGAAAGTAAAGGTAAAAAAACTTAAAATCAACTAAAAACATAAAAACCTTCGGAACTGAAAATCTTGTAGGAATGAAGATGCGTGTTGAAGGCATCAAAAGACCATACAAAGATAAAAAATATTTATACACTTTTTTGGTCCCCATCTTATCGTGACAAAAATGGAAATCCAAGGAGAAAGATAATATAAAAGTTCTCCCATATGCCACAAAATTCTGTTGATGCACTTCGCATTTCTCTCCGTTCAACAAAAGAAGTGAATGAAGACCATAACTATTGATACTATAAAATACTGAGATTTTCAACCTTTTGGAAATACATGATTTGTTTGGTCGATCATGGAATAAACAGGGATCATATCCGCTTTAGAAAGGCTTGCTATACATTATCAATCTCCAACCATCGCCTCAGTAGTGGATAGAGTCGCCAATCCTAAGCCTTATTCTCAAAAGGGCGTTGAGGGATGCGTTTGAGTATTCTTCTTTGAAACGGTTGCTTGGGAAAAGTTAAAGGATTTGTCTAAGCGAATGGTATAATGCATTAGATTCATTGTATGAAAATCAGATGGAGATATAGAAACATATTTTTACGGGTGATACGTAGAGGATATATCTTTATGATATTACATCGTTATATTTTGAAGACACTTCTCGTTCTCTCGCAGAGTAGGGTTTTGATAGAGACGGCAAGAAAGGGAAGATGATCATTGTAGTTGGACTTTTAATTACTTCTGAAGAAAGGCTGATAGCTATTCGGGTCTTTCCGAGAAGCATGAATGACCAGACGACGTTTATGGTTCAAATCAAGGGGCTCCAAAAGAATTTTGGCATACAAAGAGATGGTCTTTGTGAGTGAGGGAAAGATGCTTACTTAATTCCAAATGTATTGCAGAACTTGAGTCTGGAGATTTCAAATGGGTAAAATATATATCAAAACTGAAGCGACAAGAGACGATAGGGTTGGCAGAGGATGAAGAGCATCCAATTCAACTGGGGCTTTTTAATCATAAGAATCTGGCAGAGGTCATTCACGGTGGAAAGCGATACATCCTTTGTCATAATCCACTCAGGAAACCACAGGATGAAAAGGTTCGTCCGAGGCTTTTAGAAAAGACAGATGAAATCGGCTTCATTAAAAATCATGTTGAGTCTAACCGATTAAAGAAGAAGAACAAAATTGCCCGCAGGCTATGCTATATCGATGGAAAAATAAATGGGTGAGGGAGCGCTTCTTTTTATTCGATTATGGAGATGGTTACTTTAGTTTTTTACATAATGTACAGAAATAGAGAGATATTCAGTGCTTGATGGTTGTTGTGTTATCGTCAGTAATTTAGATTCAAGTCAAATGGATACTCAAAGCATCCATGAAAAGTATAAGGATTTAAAATAGGTAGAAAATTCCTTTAGATCTATGAAAGTTCGGACTTATTTTTCCGATCCATTCATCACAGAAGTGGAAGCAAAGTGAAAGGGCATGTCTTTATGTGTATGCTTGCCTACTTGGCTCTCTGGGAAGCTAAAATCGGTTACAACCAATTCTGACACGAGAACCAGACACAAGAGAATATGAAAGAAACAGCTTAAGAGAGATTTGGTTGGATACTCTGAAGAACGCCACTATTAGTCGAATCAAAATAGCCGATATAGTCAATGAGCAAATTAGCCATCTCACAAAGGAGCAACGGAAAATATTGAAACTGCTCGATGCACCTATAACTAAAAAGGAAATACAGCTTTGTAGTCATTAAAATGAACTTTATAAAAATTAACTATCTGATTTTAAACTAGAGTTGACTTAACTGTATAAAAACTTCAGCTTAAGGGATTTTTTTAAAATACGCAGGGGACTTTCTGATAAAAGGAAGTATTATAGTGTGAAAAGCATTGGATTAATATAGATTGAATTACAGGAATATGGAAAAGGATCAAAAATGACGAGAGAGAGAGAAGGAAAATTGCCTATAAATAGAAGAGGGGCGAAATACCTGGCAAAAAAATCAAGTGGGTATCATTTCAATGGCAGACTTTTTACTACCTTTCCAACTCCGAATCGGGCCAATTCAGAAGCTGAAAGCCATTTCGCCCCATGTCTGAAAAAATCCGGAGCATCTAAAATATTCTCAGAAAGAGGCTGTTGAGTTCGATCGAACACTCCCTTCCATAGTTTTTCCTTAGTTTCAACATCCAACAGATAAACAGCAAATGCGACTGAGGCAGGCCTATTAACTGCCACAGCTGTGCCGACTCTATCTGTGTATCTCCATACTACGCCCAGGATCATATGTGTGGCCCCCAGTTGTTTTCCCAGCTTTAAGGCAAGGGAACGAGGAGTCTCTACCTCAATGTCTATGTCCATCTCTTTGTATGTATCAGTTATCTCATCAAGAAGGATCAGCCTCACGGCAAAACTTTCTTTCAGTTTGTTCGACAGTAAACGGGTTAAAATTTCATCCGCCTTGCCCTCAAGAATATCAGAATCGAAACAGAGTTGATCCAGTCTGCATGTTAATGTTTTGTCTGTGGGATCATCTATATCAGTGTAATGTTTTCCCTTCAAAAAAGGCATTACTCCGATTTTTTTTGTCTTTTCATATGAAAGACCCGGCTCATCCGTCGACAATCTATCAGGTGACATACACCCATTGATCAATAACAATAAAGGAACTCCCAGAGGAATTATCAAATAAAGCGCTATCCTTTTCATATAATTCATCCTTTTTATAACTTTTTTCGTTTATCTTTCAACCTATCTCAAACAACTCACTGGAATACAGCAACAGCGAGGATTTATCTTCCCTTAGTTTAATACTAATTCACATTAGGGCATAGTCCTTATTTCCATTATATCAAAGCAACAAAAAACAGTAATGACTTTGATATTCCCATTAAGCGACTCAAACCTTACTTTGATTCGATAAATCTTCGATTTTTCGTAATAATTCTGTGATGTTGAAAGGCTTTTGGATAAAATCACTACAGCCTCGGTTTAGTATTTTAACTGCCTGTTCATTGATGCTATAGCCACTTGACAAAAGGACTTTTACATCGGGATTGATATCTCTCAATCTGTCATACGTCTCGCCAACATCCATACCAGGCATGATCAGATCCAGTATAATCAGGTCAATATCATTCTTTTTCTCCTCATAGATTTCTATGGCCTCCTTCCTACTTTTTGATACCAAAACACAATACCCTAGTTTTTTTAATAACTTTTTACTTACATCAAGGATCATATCTTCATCATCTACGATCAGAACAGTTTCGAAACCTCTCAATATGGCCTTCTCTTCTGCCTTTTCCTCTATGGTCTCCTCCTTTTCAAGTGCCGGCAGATAGAAGTTAAAGGTCGTCCCTACGCCCTTCTCACTGTAAGCATTGATGAACCCTCCATGATTCTTGATGATCCCATAAACAGAGGCTAATCCCATCCCCGTACCTCTTCCTATCTCTTTTGTTGTAAAGAAAGGCTCAAATATCTTTTTCTGAGTTACTTCATCCATGCCGACCCCTGTATCGGTAACGGATACCTTCACATATTTGCCTGATTCAACATTTAATAGCTTAGTATAACTCTCATCAAGGATCAAGTTTTTTGTTTCTATAAAGAGTTCCCCTCCCCCAGGCATTGCTTGCCAAGCATTGACGTAAAGATTCAATAAGACTTGATCGATCTGGTTCTGATCCACTTCCACAATCCAGATACATCTTTGATATTTTTTGTAGATTTGGATCTCCTTTTTGGTACGGCCAAACATTTCAGAGGTCCTTTTGATTACTGTGTTGATATTGGTTGGTTTGACATCATACTTCCCACCCCGTGCAAAGCCTAAAAGCTGTTGGGTAAGAGCTGCACCGTTTTTGACATATTGTTCAATGATTTTTAGACTTTCAAAATCCGGATGAGTCGAATCTTTTTCAATCATCATCAAAGAGGCGTTCCCCTGAATAGCCATCAGCAGGTTGTTGAAGTCATGAGCTATACCGCCGGCTAAGGTTCCAATGGCCTCCATCCTTAAGGCCTCTTGTAATCGTGCTTCCAAACTCTTTCTTTCAGTAATATCTTTTAGGTTCACCACTATCCCCACAGGCTCTCCTTCTTCAGGATCTTCGATGATTGAAGCGCTTATAAGAATATCAAGGGTATGTCCGCTTTTAGTGATTCTTTTGGTTTCATCCCTTACAGGCTCTCTATTACCATAGTAATTAGTATAGAGGTCTCTTATTCCTTTAAAAGTTCTCTCTTTTTCTTCATCCGGCACAAAAGGGATGGGTCTTCCTTTCAATTCATCTAAAGTCCAACCAAAGACCTGAGTAAATGCGGGGTTTAAATATTGTGGATGTCCTTGGTTGTCATATACAACCATCGGATCAGGATTTGCTTCAAATATTGCTCTCAATCGCTCTTCACCTTCTTTCAAGGCGGCTTCTGCATTCTTGCGCTCGCTGATATCGCGCATTATACATTGAAAACCCGTTGATTTTCCTTTTTTAAAAAATGGGCAAACTGTAACTTCAATGGGAACGAATTTCCCTTTGTTTGTCCTATAGGTGAGCTCGACTGTTACAGGCCTTCTGGTTTCTTTTATTCCCTCAATTGCTCTAAAAGCCTTTTCAATGTCACCCTCACCTGCAAGATATTCTTCAATCTTTGCTCCAAGGGATTTTTTTGCATCATACCCATATTTTTCAACAACTGGAGAGCAATATGTTATGATCCCCTCTAATGATGTTGAAAAGATAACATCTTCGACATTCTCAACAAGCTGTCTGTATTTCTCTTCGGATTCCCATAGCGAAATTTCTGTTTCCCTTTTCTCGGTTATGTCTGTACATATGCCTATGCCTTTATACGCCTTACCTTTTTTATCAAAGATCCCCCCCCCTTTGCCATGCCATATCCTGTAGTTTCCGTTCTTGTGCCGGATTCTGTATTCTTCGTCAAAAGTCCCACCTTTTTCATGAATGATTCTATTGACGCTTTTGACTACCCGATCAACGTCTTCAGGATGGAATGCATCTATCCATGCACTAATGGTTCGCGCAAAACATCCGGGTTCATAGCCCATCACTTTGTCTATATTGCCAAACCACTTCACCTCATTAGTCCGGAGATTCCATTCATAGATAAAGACTGAGGAGTATTGGGCGATGAGTCGGAAAAAATCATACTTATCAAGCAGCATCACCTCGGTTTGCCTATACTCTGCAATCTCCTTTTCAAGTTCATTAACCTTTAATTCCAGTTCTTCGTATGTTGGTTTTTCTCCCATCTAAAGGTCCTCCCATTTAACATAAAACCAAGAAATCCTCGCGCCAGAAAATCCAACTCTATTTAAAGGCTGTAAAAAGAATAAACAAAAAACAGAAGGTCTTTTTTATGTGTGATATAGATCGCCTTTTTAAACCCCTCATTGTTGTTGTACATTAAAACGTTAAATGACTACTGAGTCAACTCCGAATAAAAGAAATTTAGTGCCCCTTGTTAAGGGGCTATTGCACAAAAAGAAAAATCTCTTTTCGCTTTACTCCTATTTTTTATAAGTTTAAGGCTCACTCCAGGCGATTTCAAAACTCGCCCAATAAGGCTCAAACATTTGAAATCGCTCATCTTCAGCTTCACCAAGACGTATGAAAAAAACCTCTTGATGACCGCTCAAAGGAATTTTTCTTTTGGGCAACAGTCAGTTAAACGGATAGCATTATCAGGAATTTATTGAACGCTCTGTTCTCTTATTTTTTAAAGTCAAACCGTTACACATAATGTTTTCGGAGCGAACTCAATAACCATTAAACGTTATTTATTCCAAAACATGAAAGTGATCAACTATTAACTATAGGTTCCAAAAATAAGATTTTCGAAAAGGTAGAGGGAAATCAGCAACTGAAGGAATTTGACTGAAGGAGGCAGTCATGGAAAATCGAAAAAAATTTTGCTTAACCTCTTAACAGGGTGTTGCTCAAAGAAAATCCCCTTTGAAGGAACATTCATATGTCAATATGTTCCCGGGGTCAAAATATTCATCTTCCTTGACCTTCAATAAAATTGCTCATTTGAGTATGGAGAATAGCTGTGCTTTTTACCAATATTATGAAATATCGTTAGATTAGCCTTGAATGGCTGCATCTCTTCACTAAACAGAAGTATTGATTAAAGTATCTACATCTATTCATCAATTCAACTCATTGGTCTTTAAATATGGATTTGTCCTGAGACGCAAAGAGGACTTTGGTTGATTTAAAAACTTTTGAAGACCACTCAAATGGATTTCTGTTTGGGCAACAGCCTGTTATGAGAGAATTTCAATCACTCTATCCGTTACCTGCTGAGGTGTTAGTTCATCTGTATCGATTTCGTATTGAGCGGCACTTTTGTACTTGGGAATCCTTTGCTTTAATACCTCTGACACCTCTTCAGTAAAGGTCTTCCCGGATGTTAATGCAGGTCGTTCCGTGTCTTCATGAATTCTCGAAACGATCACATTCACAGAAGCCTTTAACCAGATTATACGAGAATTAGCCTGGAGGGCATCGATATTTTCAGACCGCTCAATAACCCCACCACCAGTATCAATAATAATATTATCAAGCCCTGCCAAGTCCCGGACTAGTTCTGATTCTATATCGCGAAACTTTTGCCAGCCATATTTAATTACAATATCAGGAATTGTCATGCCCATTTTTTTTACGATTTCTGCATCCATGCCGATATATTGCATATTAAGGTGCGAAGAGAGAAGTTTTCCGACTACGCTTTTCCCAGTACCCCTATATCCGATCAGTACGATATTCATGATCCCAAATGCTCCATCACTACCCGACGCATAACCTCAACAGGTGCATCAAGGTCGGTAAAACGTTTAAATTGCAAGACAGCTTGGTTGATAAACATATCAACCCCATAAATCACTTTAAGGCCACGAGACTTGGCCTCTGCAAGTAGTTTCGTTTCAAAAGGGGTATATACAATATCAAAGACAGCCTGCCTTGGTCGAAAAAGCTCGGCGGGAACCAGCGAGGTATCTTCGTTTGGATGCATGCCTATTGGAGTACAGTGGATGATTATATCAGCATGCTCCATCGATTCTGCAAGAGATCGCTCAGAAAACAACGCTGGTTTGATGCATGCATCTGTGCTGCCCTTTAAATCATTTGTCAACTGTTGAAGCATCACCTTATTAATATCTAGGACGGAAAGTTCCTTAAGCCTAGTATTTTGTGCAAGAGTAAAGGAAATCGCACGTGCTGCGCCGCCTGAACCTAGGATCAGGATGTTCTTGCCATCAGTTTCAACTCCAGCATCTACAATGGCTTTTAACGCTCCGGGGCCGTCTGTGCCCAACCCGATTAATTTGCCCTTTTCATTGATTACAGTGTTGATTGAACCGATCTTTCGATCCACCGGTGCGATTTCGTCCACATGTTTCATTGCTTCAATCTTATGTGGGATTGTAATACTCATGCCGAGGAAGTTTTCCATTGCCCGCATACCTGCTAAAGCATTTTTTACATCCTTAACCGGGAAAGCCATATAAACAAAATCCAAACCCAGCTTTGCAAATGCAGCATTGTGAATTGCAGGTGAAAGACTATGGGAAACCGGATTACCAATAACAGCACAGAGCTTGGTGTTTGTACTTATCAATCTAATACTATTCATTTAAGCCTCCATAGAGTTCTCACCAAGAAACAAAAACGCAACGCTCTTCACTGGGCGGGCTGGTTCGGTTCAGTAGGCAAGAGACCCCTATCCTTCTTTTTCCGATTCCTTAAATCACTGGTTTTTTTCTTTCCCTTCGATCACCCACTTTTTAATCACTTTAAATACGAGCTCTCTTTTGATGGGTTTTGAAATATAATCATCCATGCCTGCTTCAAAACACTTATCTATATCTACCTTATAAGTATGCGCAGTTAATGCAATGATAGGAATCGTCTCAAATCCTTTGCTTCTAATCGCTTTTGTTGCTGCTATTCCATCCATCTCGGGCATCTGGACATCCATGAAGATCAGGTCAAAATCCCCAGGAGAAGTTGTAAATCTTTCAACAACCTCCAAACCGTTATTCGCCACTTCAACTTGATAACCAGCCTTGATTAGAATTCGTTTTGCCAATAATTGGTTGTCTAGGTTATCCTCTGCTAAGAGTATACGTACAGAATACTTCATCTGCTCACGCACGGAATATTGGGTCATGATCTTTTCATCTGCTGGCTCTTGCTCTTCTCTTCTATCTTTGCTTTTCCATAATAACCTTTCAATGATTTGATAGAGTTTTTCTCTATGAGTCGGTTTAACTAAAAAACCGTTAAACCCTGCTTCTTGGCATCTTCTGGCGTCACGCTCCATCAAAGAGGATAAGGCAATCAAGGGGACATTCCTGAAATGATAGCTGGCATTGCGAACCTGTCTTGCGATTTCATAGCCACTTATACCCGGCATCTGTATATCAACAATACCAATGTCAAATGGATCCTTCGCATCCAGGGCATTTTGTAAGGTTGGGATAAAATCCTCACCTTTTTTCAAGGCAACGATTCGCATACGGATCGCTTTCAATGAATGAGCCAATATGTCCAGATTGTTTTGGTTGTCATCAAGGATGAGTGCCTTTTTCCCACAGAGGGATACAGGAGAATGCCTCTTTACTTCTTTGTATTGCGCTTTTCCAAGCCATGCAGTAAAGTTGAAAAGGCTTCCCTTGTTGATCTCACTTTCAAACCATATTTCTCCACGCATGAGTATTGCTATTTTTTTACATATTGATAGACCCAACCCAGTGCCACCATATTTTCTCGTAGTTGATCCATCGACCTGTAAAAACGGTTTGAGTATGGTATCCATCTTTTCTTTTGGGATTCCGATGCCTGTATCTCGAACAGTAGCATGAATTTTTATTCGGTTATCTTTCTCATCTTTTGCATCAAGCGAAAGTTCAATTTCTCCTGAATCGGTAAATTTAGAGGCATTTCCCATTAAATTGATCAGTACCTGGCGAAATCGTCCCGGATCACCGATAACAGATGAAGGTAAATTTTCTCCTATACGACATAGGATTTCAATAGGTTTCGTTCCTATCCGTGGACGGATTGCATTACAGACATCATAGGCAAGAAGCTCTGGATCAAATTCTATGTCTTCAAAATCCAAATCTCCTGTCTCAATCTTGGAGAAATCGAGGATGTCGTTAATCAAGGAAAGTAATAACTCTCCGCTTCTCTTAACCGCTGTTGCATATTCGATCTGATCCTCATCAAGATTGCTTTCAAGCAACATATCGGCAAAACCTATGACCGAATTCATTGGGGTTCGAATCTCATGGCTCATGTTTGCCAAGAACTCATTCTTGGTTGCTTTGGCTAATTCAGCATCCTTTCTTGCCTCTTCCATCTTGGTATACGCTTCTTTATAGTCTGTAACGAATCTCAACAAGAGTCTCCCCCCGAAAATTCTGATGAGTAAGGTCAGTAGAGTAGCTACAAGACCGATTATTATTGTATATCGAATGTGGGAACTATACCTTTGGTGAATCTCTAGCTCTGATCTAGTAAGCTCTTCCATTTGCTCTGCCTTATAATCCATGAGATATGTAACAAGAGTCTTCAAGACTCCATGAAGTTCTACGTTCTCTTTTTGCGTAAGAGCCTCTTTCGGTACCTCCTTATCGTTGAGTTTAACAATTCGATCTGCTAAAAAAATCAGTTCTTTTCCGTACTGCACAAGTTGTTCAGAGTCTTTTCTTTCTTTTAAACCAATAGTGATCTTTTGCTCTTTAAATCCTTTTAAAGATTTCTTAAGATATTCGCTAGCCCTTTGCACTTCGATTTTTGCATTCACATCACCGGTTAATATATATTCCACAGTTGCATGCGTTATCTTCTTGGCTAATCCATCCAGCTCAGCTATTGCAATAATTTCAGGGATAATATTCTCTTCAAGGTCAGAAGAAACCTCCCATGTACCTCTAATGCTCAATAAATTGCATATACAGACCACCCACACAAGTAAAATAATTGACAAGGACCCTAAGTTCAATATCCTTTTCATTATTAACGTCCTTCTCGCCTCTTGAGTGGCTGTGTTGCCTTACTGGAAATTTCTTAACTGAATCCAGAGTGAATGAGTGATTCTTCATGATTCAATAAGAGACTTCTCTTTCACAAAATTTGACTGTTAAATCCTTTTAAACACTCACCCACTTAACTGTTCGCACCGGATTTATGATTAACTTTAACTAAAAACAAAGTCTTTTGTATCTCGGTAAAAATTCAGCTTAAAGATGTTCGATTGCAATTTTTATACTTTTCCAAGAACTCTCTGAACTCTCAAGCGCAGAATCTCCTTTTTAATGGGCTTATTGATGTAATCTGCTGCACCCATTTGTAACCCCTTTTCCTCGTCTTCGGGGCTAGTCCTGGACGTTAAGAATATTACAGGGATATCAATGCCTTTTTGGCTTACCATCTCAAGCAATTTAAACCCGTCTAGATTGGGCATATTAATATCCGAAATGATAAGATCAAACTTTTCTTTACCCAAATACAAGAGAGCCTCTATACCGTCTTCAGAAGCGGTAACCCTGTACTCCTGCATTTCTAAGAAACGAGTGATCAGTCTTCGAGTATCCTCATCATCATCAACAATGAGAATTGATGCATGACTTTTGGTTTGTGTTACTGGTTGTATCGCCTTTTGGACAGGGATCCTCGGTATTTGTTTGCCGAGTTCTATATCTTCAACCAAAACTCTATCGAAAACTTCTTTCAACGGGAAAATAAGATCTCTTACTTTTTCCAAACCATCGGTACTCATCAGGTGGTCCCCTCTTTTCCTCGCAAATGATCTTATTTCTGATATAGGTATGCCTGAGCGAACCATTTCAGAGATCTTTGAATCGAATTTCAATACCTCGTAAACCGCTTGTCGACCATAATAGCCAGTGTCGTTACATTTTGGGCAGCCAACAGGATGTGCGACTTGGTGTGGGACATCATCTGTAAAAGATAATAAGAGATCCTTTTCTTGACTAGAGATTGGCCTGATTTCTTTACAATGAGCGCATAGTTTCTTCAGCAATCTCTGGGCAACAACCCCAATCATAGTATCTGCCATTATTCCTCGGTTAACCCCTAACCTTTCAAAACGAAATATCGCACTAGTCGCGTTTGTAGTATGCAAAGTTGTAATGGTCAGATGTCCTGTGCTTGCAAAGTCCATGGCTATGCCTGCAGAATAGGCATCCCTTATCTCGCCCATAAACAATACATCAGGATCCTGTCTGACAACCGTTTTAAGAAGGGATTCAAAGGTAACACCGACCTTTTCGTTTACCTGTTGTTGATTGGCAAAAGGTATACGGTACTCGACAGGGTCCTCTACGGACATTACACTGCGTGCCTTATAGTCTATCTTGTGGAGAAGGCTGTAAATGGTCGTCGTCTTCCCTGACCCGGTAGGCCCTACAATAAGGATGAGACCAGCTGTTTGGTTGGCCATCTGAATCATTGTTTTGACCTCGTTATCCTTCAAGCCCAGTTCTATTAAATCTTTTGGTTTTGTATATGGTTCAAGCAATCGCATAACAAGGCTTTCCCCATAGGGAGTATATGTGGTAGACAGCCTTAAATTGAATGTCCTATCGCCCAGGACTGCTGCAAATGCTCCGTCCTGTGGCTTTCTCTTCTCCGCTATATCAAGATCTGCAAGTACTTTAAAGCGAGATATGAGTTTAATGGCTGTACTCTTTCGCAGAGTAAACATCTCTCTTAAATCACCATCAACCCGAAAACGAATGATTGTATCGGTTTCCTTGGGTTCTATGTGGATGTCACTTGCCCGTTCATATACAGCCGTATGGATAATGTTATTGGAAATATGAACAATGGGCTGATTCTTTAATTCCGCATCCGAGAGATCTGTAACTGTACTTATAGCTGGTCTCGCGCTTTTACTTCCGTAATGAATTTTAGGAGTCTCTTTAAAGGTTTCTGGGGGGGCTGATTCAAACAGTATGTTAATATTTTCGGGCGATGATATTATGAGTTTCAATTTCTGGGGGGAATCAGCAACTCGCTTCAGTGTATCGAGCAGATCCCAGCCAAAGGGGTTGCTCAGTATAAACGCTCTTTTATGAGTAACGTCGTTTACTGCTACAACATGATTCAGTTTACAAAACGGAGTTGGGAGTACTCCTAGTTGAACATCCTGGCTGTCAATATGAGCGGCATAGGGGAGTTTCAAGAATTGTGCGATAAGTTTTGCAATATGGCTATTATCCGTTCCTAATCCTTTAGATATTGAATAGATATCAGAGGACGAAACAGATGAATACCTGTATCTCTTTTCAGGATTCAGATCCAACTGATTAAACAGATACTCTTTGAATTGCACAAAACCCGCTGGTTGTATCATCTCGTACCATGATTTGGCATCTTCGTGCAGTTCGTCCCATCGGGTTTCTGTATTGATATGCTCTCGAACCATATGTATGAGCGCATCTTTTTGAATCGGCTTCACAAGATACGCTGTAGCACCAACGGAAAAGGCCTTGATCTTGTCCTGTTCTTCGCCCAAAGCAGTAACAAATACTACGGGGATATATGCGGTTTCATCGTTACTTTGCAGCCTGGAACAGACCTCATAACCGTCAATTACGGGCATCATTACATCAAGTAGGATAAGATTCGGCTTAATACTTTTAACGATTTCCAGCCCTTTTTGAGAACTTTTAGCAGTAATCACATCATACTGACTCGATGCCAAAAACCGTTTGAATAGCCTCAGTATATCCGGATCATCATCAATGCATAGAATTAGAGGTTTTTTCTCTTTATTCATAGACTATTTGAACATGCTCAAGATAGTTTGATAACTCATCCACCCGCTTTCGAATCTCTTCATCATTTCTGTCCTTTGCTGCCTGCTCAAGGGCTTCCCCAATATTCGTGACCTGATCAAATCCATATCCCCCACCAGATCCTTTCATGCTATGGCTCAGGATACGAATAGTCTCATAGTCATTGTTTTTTAAGGCTTCGCGTATAGTTCTAATGTCTTCTTGTCTATTTTCAAGAAATCCGGGTACAAGATCCTCAAGATCGGCGTCTACATAGGCAATGATATCCTCACACTCTGTTGCACCGCTATCATGTGTCATGACTACGCCCCCTTTCATATATCAGAACACACTTTATTGTAAAAAAGTATAGGCAACTCAATCGTATGTGTCAAGTTAAACTTTCATTTGAGTGTACCAAAGAATTTCAAGGTCTATCAAAATAAAAAAAGAGAACGGCGTCAAAAGAACTATTTGGATAAGGAAAAATTCCCCAGAAAAGATCACATATACATCTCTTCTTGGTGGGATTTAAAAATTTCTTTCAAGAAGGATAGATTTATTCCTTGACCTAAAACGCGTAGAGAAATAGTATAAAAATACGACGCGAATAGATCTGCATAACATGTTATTAATCATTGCTGATATAAGGTCAGGATTACTTTATGAGAAAACGATTTAAAAACAATAGGATGCGTGCCATTTGTGGTATATGCTCTGCAGGTTGCTGGGTGATTGTCACCTATGATGACCAGGGAAGGATCGATAGGGTTGAACCGGATGAGACTTCTCCTTTAGGCAGGATATGTCGACTCGGTGAACTTTCAAAGCAAATCGTCTATTCAAAGGATAGGCTCTTGTATCCCCTACGTAGAAAGGGACCAAAAGGCACTTATGAGTTTGAGCGAATCTCGTGGGATACAGCCTATGAAACCATAGTTGAAAGGCTCAATACAGTTAAGAAAGAATTCGGTCCTGAGGCAACGGCCATATATACAGGAAGCGGCAGTTTTGAACTCTCTTTTTGTGATTTTTTTCAGCCAAAGGGAGTCGCCGTTTCTTCTGCATCGAGCGTTCTGTTTCCTTTTGGTTCACCCAATACACTCGGTGTTGGTGCTCTTTGCTACGTGGCTTTTGCTATGATAGCACCCCATGTAACAATGGGGGGAATGTTTATAAATATGTTTTCTGATATTGAAAACGCCAAGCTTATCGTTATTTGGGGAAAGAATCCGGCAGCTCATTGCCCCCCTGATGACTTTATAAATATTGAGAAGGCACACAGGCGAGGTGCCAAGATTGTAGTAATAGACCCTCGAGAAACAGTCATGGCAAAGTATACAAATGCAAAGTGGATCCCTATCCGCCCTGGCTCGGATGGTGCTCTTGCCCTTGGTATGTGTAATGTGATTATTGAGGAAGAACTCTATGACGAAGACTTTGTGAACAACTGGACAGTTGGCTTTGACGATTTTGCCAGGTATGTTAAGCACTTTCGGCCCGAGGTAGTAGAAAGTATTACCGGGGTACCTGCAAAGACTGTTACCTCACTTGCCAGAGACCTGGCAAAGAGTGATGGTGCTGCTCCAGTCATGTACAGTGGACTCGAATACAGTGACGGCGCAGTCCAGGCGATTCGTGCAACGATGGTACTGTGGGCACTTGCTGGGCAGCTTGACGTTCCAGGAGGACGATGTTTTGATATGCCGCAAAACAGGTTTCCACTCAATCGGGAAGGTCTGATTGCAAACCCGGATGTAAAAAAAGCAGCCGGCTACAATAATTTCCCAATATATACCCGATACCGTGGAGAGTTTCATGCAAATATTCTCCCCCAGGCAGTTTTAGAGGGAAACCCCTATCCAATCCGACTCCTTATCAGCCTGGGGGCATCCATTATTACGTCCTGGCCTGAGCCTAAAGTATGGAGAAAGACTCTGGGTGGTCTCGATTTTCTGGTTTGTATAGATCGTCAGCTTACCGCTGATGCAGCTTATGCGGACATCATACTTCCTGCAACCACCTACTATGAGATCGAATCGTATATGGTGTATGGTTCTATTTTCAGGATTAGAGAAAAAGTGATAGAGCCCTTAGGCGAGGCCAGGAATGATTTCTTCATTCTATCTGAGCTGGCACGTCGTCTTGGATATGGCCATTTATACCCACAGAACGAAGAAGAACTTCTTTCGCGAGCATTGAAGGGTTCAGGCTTTACGCTTGAAGAAGTCAGGACTGCCGGAAGCACAGTACAGGTTCCCACAGCCATGATGCAGTATAAGAAATGGGAGAAAGGGTTGCTACGGAAGGATCGAAAACCCGGGTTTGAAACACCCTCAGGTAAGTTTGAGATCGCCTCCTCGATCCTTGAGGAACATGGATACGATCCTTTACCGGTCTATACAGAACCAGGGGAAGGGCCCCTTGGACAGCCGGAGCTTGGAAAACACTTCCCCCTGGTCTTCAATTCAGGAGCAAGGACAAACATCGATCTGCATGCACTTCACCATAGCATACCAGTTCTATCTCAAGAAAAACCCGTGCCCACAGTAATGATCAATACCCTGGATGCCAAAAAACGCGGAATCGAAGACGGAGATTTTGTACATATCAAGACAAAGCGAGGAAAAATTGGCATGTATGCCGTGGTCACGGAAGGTATTGTTCAAGGAGCAATAGAGGCCAATGGAACCGGTGGGGGGGCTCTGGGGCCTAAGGCATGGCGCGAGGCAAATGTTAATGAACTTACAGATCTTAAACGATACGATCCCATCTCTGGGTTTCCCGTGTATAAGGCCTTGCTTTGCGATGTGATAAGGGTATCCCAGGGAGATAAAGATTCAGTTACTTCTTCAGGAGAATACACCCCTGACAATACTGTAGAAAGACAACAGACCCGCCGTTATATATACCTCGACAATAACGCAACCTCTGCCCTCGATAATGAAGTAAAAAAAACAATGATAGAGTTTATGGAATATTATGGAAATCCTTCGAGCATCTACAATGCAGGAAAGGATGCACACCTTGCAATTGAGACGGCACGACGAAGAGTGGCCATGTTGATTAACTGTACGGCCAGACGAATAACCTTTACTAGTGGGGGGTCAGAGGCAAATAATCTTGCAGTGAAAGGGGTAGCCTTCGCAAGTAACCCAAATAAAAACCATATTATCACCACCACTATAGAGCATCCCTCTGTACTCAATACTTGTAAGTGGCTTGAAAAGTCTGGATTCTTAGTAACCTACCTTCCTTGTGATGCTGAAGGAAGGATAAGAGGCTCAGACTTGAAATCTGCAATTACGAAGAGAACTTGTCTGGTAAGTATAATGATGGCAAATAATGAAACAGGCTCTATTCAACCCGTTTTTGAATTTGCAAAGATAGCTAGGGAACAAGGGGTAATCTTTCATACGGACGGGGTACAGGCTGTCGGAAAGATTCCGGTTGACGTTGAGGAACTCGGTGTAGACCTTCTGTCGATCTCAGGACACAAGTTTCATGGGCCAAAGGGTACAGGCAGCCTGTATGTACGCAAGGGAGTCAATCTGGTCCCACTTGTAAATGGGGGCAAACAGGAACGAGGAATGAGAGCCGGAACTGAAAATGTTATTGGAATTGCTGGATTAGGCAAAGCCACTGAGCTTGCACTCAAGAACCTTCCGCATATGGACAGGATCCGAGATTTACGAGATAGATTGGAAAATGGGATTCAGGAGTTGATTCCAGGTATGAAACGAAATGGTCATAAGGACCTTCGATTGCCAAACACTCTCAATGTAACCCTCCCGGGTATTCGAGGAGAGTCCTTGGTTCTTGCACTTGATCAAAGAGGTGTTGCTGTCTCTTCAGGCTCTGCTTGCCGTGCCGGTCTGCCTGAACCTTCCCATGCCTTGATGGCAATGGGATTGTCTGAAGAATATGCCCATTGTGCCTTGCGTTTTTCACTGGGAATTTATAATACTAAGGAGGAAATCGAACGTACCATCTTGTTTATGGATGAGATTATACGCCATCAAAAAGCGGTCGTCCGTTTTGTCTCCTGCCGTTAAAGTTTCTATTGCTGTTTTAGCAACTCTTTTCAAAAAATGAAACCTTTACAAAAAAGAAAGGAGGACTTTCATGAGTGTTAATTACAGAATCCTACAGCCCCATGATATCGAGGTCTCAGAAGCGTATGAACAATTCGCTCTGGATGTTCTTATTGGGCTCTCCATGTCTCCCAAATCCATCTGCTCAAAATACCTCTATGATGAGACAGGCGATTCTCTTTTTCAGCAAATCATGGAACTGCCTGAGTACTATCTGACCTGGTGTGAACTCGAGATCTTTCAAGAACATAAAGATAGGATTGCAGGTCTGATAGGGGATGGGGATATTAACTTGGTAGAGCTTGGGGCTGGTGATGGTAAGAAGACAGAAGTCTTGCTCGATCATTTCTTTAGAAAAGGGCTGCGTTTTGAATACATCCCTATCGATATCTCGGAAACAGCTGTACACGGACTCATCTGCAAGTTTGACCATTATTTACCGAATGTACAGATCGAAGGGCTGGTGGCAGAGTACTTCGATGGCTTGAAGTGGCTATCCTCTATGAACCATAAGCGGAATGTTGTACTTTTTTTAGGATCCAATATCGGAAATTTCAGTCAGTCTGAAGCCAGGACTTTCTTGCATAGCCTTTGGAATGCACTTAATCATGGAGATTACCTTGTGATCGGCTTTGACCTTAAGAAGGATATCGATCTCCTTACAAAGGCCTATAATGACTCCCAGGGTGTTACTGCACAGTTTAACCTCAACTTGTTGCAACGCATTAATGAAGAACTGGGAGGAAACTTCGATCTGGACAAGTTTCAGTATTATAGCAGCTACAATGTTTTTACTGGGGCTATAGAAAGCTACTTAGTCAGTTCTCAGAGACAGGCGGTCTATATTCAAACCCTCAATCAGTTTTTTCCTTTCGAGGCCTGGGAACCACTCCATACAGAATACTCTCATAAGTATCTTGTACCAGACACTGCCCTGTTGGCTGAAGAAACAGGCTTTGAGGTCGTTGATCAGTTGTTTGACTCAAAGCAATATTTTGTGGATTCTATATGGCAAGTAAAAAAAAGTACGGCCCTCGCTCTTGCCTTTTCATCTTAAAACCCTATTCAATTGATGAACACAAGTTCGCTTATGCACTAAAAAATGTTCTTGACATACAATCCTTGCTTATATATTTCGATACGAAGCGAATCCTGCAGCACATTGAACGCATGCGAAGGCTCCCGGAGAAAAACATTCCAATTCATTTCAGCATCCTATTTTGACTCATTCCCCTCGCTTTTCCAAGATACCTTTTCAAAGGTTCTGTAAAGAAAGTGCCCATAAAACAAAATAGAGAAAAAATGAGGCTATCCATGCCTTAATTATTCAACTATTAAAAAGGAGTATGGCTATGGAAACTGAGAAAAAGACGAATTGATAGGTTGAAAGATTTGGCTTGAGAAACCCGAAGGGGAATTGGAAACACCATCCATCGGATATCCCAATAAAGGAGAGCTATGGTCTTGAGGACCTGAAGGATCTGTATTGTGAAAAAGGCATAGGTACACCGGGAAAATACCCATTCACCCGAGGTTTGCTCGCAAATATGTGTCGGGGGTAAGATATGGGGCAGGCGTGTCTGGCTTGGTCATGGTACATGCGATCATGTAAATGAAGAGATGAAATGGTGGCTCCAGCGAGGCTGGGGTGCGATTAGTACTGGCCCAGACCTGGGCACCAACCTGGTGCATCGACACAGATCATCCTGTAGCATATGATTATTCAGGGGTTCAAGGATGTATCTGCGATATCCTTTATGATTTGGAAATTATGTTTGATGGCATCGATCTGGGTTCTATGCCAATCATTTTCCACTATATGTATATGTGTGCCATGCTGATCTTTGCCGCTTACATGGTAATGGCCCAAAGAAGAGGATATGACATTTCGCAGCTCAGACGCTCAATCATAAATGCCCCATATTCAACAGCTTTCCTTGGTGCAGCACCGTCATCCCAAATACCCCGCTGTGGCTTCAGATGAAGATAGCGATGGATCTTTTGGAGTACTGTACTGAAAATATGCTGTATAGGCATACCTCGATAATAAGTGCATACGATATCAGTCAACAAGCCGTAAATGCTATCTAAGAGTTAGGCCTTTCCATGTCCGAGGCCAAAGAGTATATGAGGGCAGCGAAAAAACCGGGAATAAATATCGAGAAAGTCGCAAACAGCATGATGGTTGCATTTAGCACGGGTATCGACTTTTTTGAATCCATTGCCAAATACCGTGCGGCCAGAAGGATGTGGGCCAAGATGATGCGCAAAGAATTCTGTATTGAGAATCCAAAGGCCTGTCGCGTTGTTTACTACAACGCATACGGACGGGAGTTCATTGACTTCTCAACAGCCTGCAAATAACATAATCAGGGTAACATTAGAGACACTTGCGGTCGTGCTAGGAGGGACCTAAAAGTGGATCCATGCGCATACAACCTAGCAACCTGTATTCCCTCAAGGGGGGTCTGCGCTCGTTGCCTCAAATACCTTACAGATTATTGTCTATGAAACCGAATTATAGCGGCGATTGAAAGTGGTTGGGCAGAGTCTCAAACGCGCAAGGCAAAAAACGAAAACAAAAGGGATGTTGAACAGGGCAAAAGACGCATTTTATGAGTCAATACGCTTGTCATATCCGAAGAAGAAGAGCTGAAAATACCTATAGAACAGGAGAATTGGTTGCAGGATACATCGCCTGAACAATGGATTGAGCCCCTTAAAAAATTCAAGTCCAATCGTAATATGGAAAAGCTGAAGGCGGCATGGGGGGATCTCTTAGAAACAGCCAAAAGGGAGGAGAACCTTATGCCGACTACGATAGAGGCAATGAAGGCTGATGCTTCTATAGGAGAAGTAGTAGTGTTTTGATTTCAAGATAACATTTCAATATTTATGCTGCTGAAATTGAATCCAAGCGCCATATCTATCGAAAAATAACTGGAGATTCATTTAGCTCTTTTAACCATTTAGATATTCTCTGTTTTAGTTCCTCTTTTGAGTCTACTCGTATGCCACGAAAAAATGTTTTTGTCATCTTGGCAAATAGACTTTTGATAATATTCAACCATGATCCATGTGTAGAGGTAAAGACAAA